>NZ_JBEPQI010000028.1:0-145565 GCF_040547725.1 Bradyrhizobium sp. LA2.1 | reverse complement strand
GACCATCCTCAACGTCATGATCAGGACGAAAACACCATGGCAACCCGCTTGACAGCGAACACAGTCGCTCACCCGTCTCGCCGCTACGCGGCGAGACACCCTCTCCCACAAGGGGAGAGGGGAAGACTCACCTACTTCGGCAGCAGCGCCTTCAACTTGTCCATGTCGCGCACGTTCATCTTGAAGCCGCCGGGCATCACGATGTCGCCGGGCTTCTGGTCGGGCTTGCAGGCCCCGAGCCACTTGGCCTCGAGCTGCATCGTGGTGTCGCGACCTGCTGCGCCGGCGGCACCGCCTTGCGCGTGCGACGAGGTCTTCACCGTATAGGCCGAGTTGAAATCGCCGGTGATCTCGGCATGCGAGGTCGTGCTGATGCCGGCGACGTTGCACTCGGAATCACTGACATAGCCGGTCGCGGTCTTCTTGATGTCCTGCTTGGCGCAGATCTGCTTGGCCATCGGGGAGACGTTGTTGTTCATCTCCTTATCGACGGTCTCGTCGGTGCAGTGCTGCATGGTCATCTCCGGCATCGGCGTGCCGGTCCTGACCATCTTCATTTCCCAGAGACCGGCCTTGCGCACCGGCAGATCGTCGGCGCTGGCGCTGCCTGCCGACACCACAAGACAAAGGGCCGAGCCGAGCAAAGCGAGCTTGCGCGTCATGTGGGAAGCTCCCGACGTTCCGAAAGCGCCTCAGTACAGCGTACGGATCGGCTGTTGGGCAGCGCCATAGGGCACCCAACGGCAGGAGAACGAGATATAGCCGCCCTCAAAGGCCTGCACCGCGAGGAATTTCACGACCTTGCCGTAGCGCGCGCAGTGATCGACCGCGACCTGCCGCGCATCAGCCTGGGTCGCCAGCGAATAAGCGATGATGCCGCCGGTGTCGTTGCCCTTGAACGGAGGCACCGGAAGCATATCGGCGCGTGCCGACTGGCTGGCCATCATCCCCAGGGCAAGAAGGCCCGCAGCCGCAATGATTCGCATTCCCGTCACTCCAGTTGGTTGGCGCCAGTTTACGGTGCCGGGATGTCCATGAAAAGAACTGATGCCCCGCCGGCTGCGAGGTTAGGGTCAACTCTTGGCCAAGTGTTGCCGCGCTGCACTTGACCTGCCCCGGCCTTCGCGGCACCGTCCATCCTTCGCAAGACCCAGCTGTCCGGATTGCCCATGCGCGCCCTCCCCCTGAAATCGCTCCGCTTTGCCACCTTGCTTGGCCTCATGTTCGGAGCGCTGTCGCTCGGTGAGGCCAGGGCCGCCAATCCGCTGGAGCTGAACTTCTGGCTGAACGGGCCGCGCTATGACGGCGCCGTCGTCGATTGCGAGAGGGCGCTGCCGACCATCGCCACCCAGTTCTGGGAGAAGGAAAGCTCGTTCTGGAATTCCTCGTTGAAGATCACCGGCTTCGCCGCCGTTCACGAGATCGCGTTCCGGCCCTGGCAGTCTGACAACATTCCGCGCCGCTATTGCACCGGCGACGCCATGCTCAATGACGGAAAGGTGCGCAAGGTGCATTTCTCGATCATCGAGGATGGCGGCTTCTCCGGCTACGGCAATGGTGTGGAATGGTGCGTGGTCGGGCTCGACCGCAACTGGGCCTACAATCCGTCCTGCCGCGCCGCCAGGCCCTGAGCCTCGATCGAAAGGCCTGAATCGGACTGATCAGGCGCCTGACGGGCCGGCCCGAATTTTGTTCTTGAAATGTTCTTGTTGCCTGCTAGGCTGATTGCACAGTCTAGTTGAGGGGCGTCGCCATGTTTCATTTTAGATTGCGTTCGTTCACCCGTCTCGTGATCTCACTGACCCTCCCCCTGGTTCTGGCCGCCGGGCTGGTCGCGCTGCCGGGCGGCGCGAAGGCCCAGGACAAACGGCAGAACGCGCCCGGCGAATTCGACTTCTATGTGCTGTCGCTGTCATGGTCGCCCTCGTTCTGCGAGGAGGCGTCCGAGCGCAACCGCGGCGGCGGCGGTGGTCGCTCGCAGATGCAGTGCAGCGGGCGGCCCTACGCGTTCGTGGTGCACGGGCTGTGGCCGCAATATGAGAATGGCTTCCCTGAATATTGCCAGCGGCCGTCGCCACGCCTGAACCGCAACATCGTCTCTTCGATGCTCGATTTGATGCCGGCGCCGGGGCTGATCTTCAACGAGTGGGACAAGCACGGCACCTGCTCCGGGCTCGACAGCCGCAATTATTTCGAGATGATCCGAAAGGCGCGCGCCGCGATCAAGATCCCCGCGGAATATCTCGAACTGTCACAGGCCAAGACCGTGGCGCCGGGCGAGGTGGAGGAAGCCTTCATCAAGGCCAATGCGGGCCTGAGCAACGCGGCCATCTCGGTCACCTGCAATCGGACCCGGCTCTCCGAGGTCCGCATCTGCCTCAGCAAGGACCTGCAATTCCGGGCCTGCGAGGAGATCGAGCGCCGCGCCTGCCGCCGCGACCAGGTGACGATGCCGCCGATCAGAGGTGGCTAGTCCAAGTGTTTGTGCCCCGGACGCAGCGCCGGTTCGGCGGTACGCTGCAGAATCGGGGCCCATGCCGGCACAGGCGCGCATGCCGCTTTGCTCAAGCCGTGACGTAGCGTAGTCCTGTCTCATGAACTACCGTCACGCCTTCCACGCCGGAAACTTCGCCGATGTCATCAAGCACATCGTGCTCGCGCGCATCATTACCTACCTCCAGGACAAGCCGGGGGCATTCCGTGTCATCGACACCCATGCCGGCGCCGGCCTCTACGATCTCGAAAGCGACGAGGCGCGCCGTAGCGGCGAATGGCTGACCGGCATCGCGCGGCTGATGCAGGCGCGCCTGTCGAACGACGCCGTGGCGCTGGCCAAGCCCTATCTCGACATCGTTCGCGCCTACAATCCGAAGGGCGAGCTCAAGGCCTATCCGGGTTCGCCGCTGATCACGCGCGGCCTGCTGCGGCCGCAGGACCGCCTCGTTGCCTGCGAGCTCGAGCCGAAGGCGCGCAAGGCGCTGATCGGTGTGCTGCGCCGCGACGAACAGGCGCGCGTGGTCGATCTCGACGGCTGGGTCGCGCTGCCGGCCTTCGTGCCACCGAAAGAACGGCGCGGGCTCGTGCTCATCGACCCGCCGTTCGAGGCGAAAGACGAGTTCGAAAAGCTCGGCGACGCCTTCGCGGCGGCTTTCACCAAATGGCCGACCGGTATCTATGTAATCTGGTATCCGGCCAAGAGCCGGCGCGCCACCGACACGCTGGTGCAATCAGTGGCGCGGCTCGCAGCCGCAGCAAAACCGCCAGGAAAATGTCTGCGTCTCGAATTCAGTGTCGCGCCGCAGCTTGATGGCGCCGCCCTCACCTCCGCCGGATTGTTGATCGTCAATCCGCCGTACACGCTGCATGGCGAGCTCAAGACGATCCTGCCCGAGCTGGAGATACCGCTCGGACAGGGTGGAGCTGCCAGATTCCGATTAGAGGTGCCGAGACCGTAACACCCCGGCATTCTTGGGAAAAAGATGCAGGAGCGGTAGTCAATCTGCAGAGAACCGTATTATGCTGTTTCCGTGACTGGCTTTACGTTCCGCTTCCGCGAATGGTTGCGGCGGAGTGAAGGCCTAAGAAAGATCCGATCGGACCGAAAGAAAGGTCCGCCCAAGGATGGCCAGCTCCCGGGCTTCGTAAGGCCCGGTCATGTCGTGACGTGAGTCTGCGTCGCGACGGAGGAGCAATGAGGGGGAGTTTCCCGATGGCCATGACGGGAACGGTCAAGTTTTTTAACGGCGAGCGCGGCTACGGTTTCATCAAGCCCGACGACGGCGGGCGCGACGTCTTCGTGCACATTACTGCTGTGGAGCGGGCGGGACTGAAAGATCTCGCCGAAGGACAGCGCATTACTTTTGAAGTCGAGCCGGACAAGAAGGGGAAGGGACCAAAGGCAGTCAATTTGGTCATCGTCTCCTAGAGCGTTTTCGAGCGAACACCTGGCGAAAAAAATCCCGGCCGCGAGCGGCCGGGAGGCTGTTGTCCGGTATTTTCTTCTTCAACTATCAGAAGTGATAGTTCACGCCTGCGCGCACAACGCTGGCGCTATAGCCGTTTGACACGCCGGTAATTGCGAACTGGCTCGTCGACAGATCGATGTAGAGATATTCGAGCTTGGCGCTCCAGTTCGGCGCGAAGCCGACTTCCGCGCCGGCACCGATGGTCCAGCCTGCGGTGGTGTGCGACTCCGTCCAGCCGAATGTCTGCGCGCGCAGTTCGCCGAAGGCGAGGCCGGCGGTGCCGTAGAACAGCACGTTGCTGAACGCATAGCCCGCACGGCCGCGCAGCGTGCCGAACCAGGGGTTGGAGAACTTCCACGGCGCGAAGGTGTCATCAGCGCCCGCGGCCTGGATATCGCCCTCGACGCCGAACACCCATGGACCGTTCTGAAAATTGTAGCCGGCCTGCACACCGCCGACGAAACCGGAGGGCTTGACGGGCGAATTACTCACCGAGCCCCACTCATAGCCGAGATTGGCACCGAGATACGGACCGGCCCAGCTATAGGCATTGAGCGGCTGATTGACGGTGTAGGGCGCACCCTGCCCGTAATTGAGATCGGCGGCCTCTGCCGAAGCTGTCCAGCCGGCTGCAACCAACACGGCTGCGCCTACAACGAACCCCCTCATCGGTACTCTCCAACGCAACGGCCGCCCCCTGCGATGCCTGCGCCGCCGCGCAAGGCAAAATCGCATGGTTACGGAACCTCCTCTTTTTCGCGTAAGATTTATCGAGAGTTTTAAGTTAAAGGCCTGTTAAGCCGGGTTACCACGCTCTTAACAGGCTTAAGCAAGTGTTACCCGGAACCGCGCCGCCATCCTGTGTGTGCCGCAAGGCTGGAACTTCAAATCGGCACCCCCAGCGCTTAAATTCGCATCATGGCTCACGATTCCACCGACAATCCGGACGACGCACGCGCGCGCAAATCTCCGCGCGGCACGACGGCCGACGCCCCGCCGGAGAGCCTGGCGCCGCCGGACCTCGACCCCGCCACCACCGCTGGCGAGGACGAGGACGACGCGCTGCTGCCTGACATCCTGGAGGAGAGCGGCGCGGTCGGCGAAGAGCCGCTGGCGACCGGCCACGAGGCGATCGAGCGCGCGGTCCGCCTCGCGCCCACCTCGCCGGGCGTCTATCGCATGCTCAGCGCCAATGCCGACGTGCTCTATGTCGGCAAGGCCAAGAACGTCAAAAAGCGCCTGTCGAACTATGCGCGCCAGAGCGCGCCGCAACCGGCGCGCATCCTGCGCATGATCGCAGCCACGGTGACCGTGGAGATCGTCTCGACCAACACCGAGACCGAAGCGCTGCTGCTGGAAGCCAATCTCATCAAGCAGCTCCGGCCGCGCTTCAACGTGCAGCTGCGCGACGACAAATCGTTTCCCTACATCCTGATCACCGGCGACCATTGGGCGCCGCAGATCCTCAAGCACCGCGGCGCGCAGACCCGCCCCGGGCGCTATTTCGGCCCGTTCGCTTCCGCCGGCGCGGTCAACCGCACCATCACCGCCCTGCAGCGCGCGTTCCTGATCCGCTCCTGCACCGATTCCTTCTTCGAGAGCCGCTCGCGGCCCTGCCTGCTCTACCAGATCCGCCGCTGCGCCGGCCCCTGTACCCGCGAGATCGATTTCCCCGGCTACACGACGCTGGTGCGCGAGGCGACCGACTTCCTCTCCGGCAAGAGCCAAGCGGTGAAGCAGGAGCTTGCCGGCGAGATGGAGAAGGCATCCGGCGAGCTCGAATTCGAGACCGCGGCACTCTACCGCGACCGCCTCGCCGCGCTGTCGGCGATCCAGTCGCAGCAGGGCATCAATCCGCGCACGGTGGAAGAAGCCGACGTGTTCGCCATCCACCAGGAGGGCGGCTTCTCCTGCGTCGAAGTGTTCTTCTTCCGCACCGGACAGAACTGGGGCAACCGCGCTTATTTCCCGCGCGCGGAGAAGACCTATACGCCGGAGGAAGTGCTGGGGTCCTTCCTCGCCCAGTTCTACGACGACAAGCCGCCGCCGAAGAACATCCTGCTCTCGCACGAGATCGAGGAGAGCGAGCTGCTCGCCAATGCGCTGTCGATCAAGGCCGGCCACAAGATCGAGGTCACGGCGCCCAAGCGCGGCGAGAAGAAGGAGCTGGTCGCCCATGCGCTGACCAATGCGCGCGAGGCGTTGGGCCGCAAGCTCGCGGACACCGCGACACAGAGCCGCCTGCTCGACGCCATGGCCACGACGCTGAGCCTGCCGCATTCGCCCAAGCGCATCGAGGTCTACGACAACAGCCACATCCAGGGCACCAATGCGGTCGGCGCCATGATCGTCGCCGGCCCCGATGGTTTTGTGAAGAACCAGTACCGCAAGTTCAACATCAAGTCGGAAGGGCTCACGCCGGGCGACGATTACGGCATGATGAAAGAGGTGCTGGAGCGCCGCTTCAAGCGCCTGATCAATCCGCCCGAGGACGCCGCCGGCAAGGCCAAGGACGACGACTTCCCGCAATGGCCCGACCTCGTGATCATCGACGGCGGTCGCGGCCAGCTCAACGCCGTCCGGGAGATCTTTACGAATCTCGGCCTGACCCAGGTGTCGCTGATGTCGGTCGCCAAGGGACCGGACCGGGATGCCGGCCGCGAAACCCTGTTCATGCCGGAGCGCGAGGCGATCAAGCTGGAGCCGCGCGATCCCGTGCTTTACTTCATCCAGCGCTTGCGCGACGAGGCCCACCGCTTCGTCATCGGCTCGCACCGCAAGCTGCGCAAGAAGGACATCCGCGAGGCCGGTTTGCAGGAGATTCCGGGCATCGGCCCGTCACGCAAACGTGCCTTGCTGCACCATTTCGGAACCCTGAAGGAGATCGAGCGGGCCTCGATCGCCGATCTCGGCAAGGTTCCGGGGGTGAGCGCCGAGAGCGCTCGCAGGATTTTCGACTATTTCCATCCCCAGCCGGGGTGAACTAAGGGAGCCGCGGTCATATGGTCGTCGCATGCTGCACCTCATTTGGGGAGCGGGACGGTTGACCTTCAGGCACGAGCGGTATTGGTAGGACGGATGAACATCGCCACGACACGAGGGACGACCAGCCGCGCGATGTCCCTCCCGAACATCCTGACCTATGGCCGGATCGCCGCGATCCCGGTCGTGGTCGGGTGCATCTATGCACAATCGATTCTGGATCAGCCGCTGTGGCTGCGCTGGGTCGCGGTCGCCATCTTCATCGCGGCAGCAGTGACCGATTACCTCGACGGCTATTACGCGCGGATCTGGAATCAGCAATCGGCGTTCGGCCGGATGCTCGATCCGATCGCCGACAAGCTGCTGGTCGCCTCCTGCCTGCTGATGCTGGCCGCCGACGGCATCATCCATGGCTGGTCGCTGTGGGCCGCCATCGTGATCCTGTGCCGCGAGATCCTGGTCTCGGGCCTGCGCGAATATCTCGCGGCGTTGCGGGTGAGCGTTCCCGTGACCAAGCTTGCGAAGTGGAAGACGACCGTTCAGCTCATCGCCATCGGCTTCCTGCTCGCTGGCCCGGCCGGCGATGAGGTGGTGCCCGTGGTCTCGATGATCGGGCTGGCGCTGCTCTGGGCGTCGGCGATCCTCACCATTTACACCGGCTACGACTATTTCCGCGCCGGCATCCATCACCTCATCAAGGAGGATGAGGCATGAAGGTGAAGTACTTCGCCTGGGTGCGCGAGCGCGTCGGCAAGGCCGAGGAGACCATCGAGCCGCCGGCGACCGTGCGCACCGTCGAGGAGTTGATCGCCTGGCTGTCCGGCCAGAGCGAGGCCTATGCCTACGCCTTCGAGAAGCCGAAGGTGATCCGCACCGCGATCGATCATGCCCACGTCAAATCGGACGCCGCGATCGCGGGCGCCCGCGAGATCGCGTTTTTCCCGCCGATGACCGGCGGCTAGGCCATGACCTCCCCCGTAAGCACCTCCCCCGCCGGCCCCTGCCCCGTCACCATCCGCATCCAGCAGGACGATTTCGACATCGCGCGCGAGATCGCGATCCTGACCGGGAGCCGCACCGACATCGGCGCGGTCGTAAGCTTTTCCGGCATCTGCCGCGGCGACGAGAACAGCGCGAAGATCGCCGCCCTCACGCTCGAACATTATCCCGGCATGGCGGAAGAAGAGATCAAGCGCCATGCCGACGAAGCTACATCGCGCTGGCCGCTGAACGGCGTCACCATCATTCATCGCGTCGGGCGGTTCATGCCCGGGCAGAATATCGTGCTGGTGCTCACGGCGTCGCAGCACCGCCAGGCGGCGTTCCAGGCGGCCGAGTTCCTGATGGATTATCTCAAGACCAGCGCGCCGTTCTGGAAGAAGGAAGAGAGCGCCACCGGTACCGGCTGGGTCGAAGCCCACGCCCGTGACAACGAGGCCGCCGCACGCTGGACCCGATCCTGATGGCAAAAGCATCCAAGAAGGCCATGCGCGGCCGCGCCGCGCCAAAGCTCGCGAAGGTCGGCCGCGGCGAGTTGCTCACGCTGATCGATTTCGTGCGCTACGCCGTGAGCCGCTTCACCGAGGCGAAGCTCGCCTTTGCCCATGGCACGACCGACCCGGTCGCGGAAGCAGCCTTCCTGGTCTGCGAAGCCCTGCATCTGCATCCCGACCAGTTCGAGATCTTTGCCCATGCCTGCGTCACGTCGGCGGAAGGCAAGACCATCGTCGACCTCATCCATCAGCGCGTCACCACGCGCAAACCGACCGCCTATCTCGTCAACAAGATCTACATGCGCGGCCTGCCCTTCTATGTCGACGAGCGGGTCATCGTTCCGCGCTCCTTCATCGGCGAGCTGCTGGAGTCGCATTTCGGCGGCGACGGTGAGGCGGGCTCGCTGATCGACGACCCCACGGCCGTCGAACGCGTGCTCGATCTCTGCACGGGCTCTGGATGTCTCGCCATCCTTGCCGCGCATCATTTCCCGAATGCCACCGTTGATGCCGTCGACATCTCCAAGGGCGCGCTCGAAGTCGCCACACGAAATGTCGGCGAATTCGGTCTCGATGACCGGATCAGCCTGCATCGCGGCGACCTGTTCGCCCCGCTCGGCGACAACAGATACGACCTGATCATCACCAACCCGCCCTACGTCGATGCCGAAGGCATGGCGGCGCTGCCGCCGGAATGCCGGGCCGAACCAAAGCTCGCCTTTGACGGCGGCCCCGACGGTCTCGACGTGGTGCGCCGGATCCTGCGCGATGCGCCCGATCACCTGACGCCGGATGGCGGCTTGATCTGCGAGATCGGCCGCGGCCGCGAACTGGTCGACGAGGCCTTTCCGGAACTGCCGCTGCTCTGGCTCGACACCGAGGAGTCCGAGGGCGAGGTGTTCTGGATCGCGGCCGCCGATCTCGGCTGATCCGTCCCGGCACCCGCGCTCCGCGCGGAACAAGTCAAATTCCGCCACGTTCATCCCCCGACGATTTTTTCGTTCTCGGAGGATGTCCGCATGCTCGCGCCATCGGGCGAATTGCTGCGCGCCGGCATGGCGCTCAAGATCAATCACCTCAAGCGCGCCGCGCGATCGTACTTGCGCGACCGCACCAATCAGGCCACGGGCCGCGCGACGTCCTATGCGGTCGCGGCAGGACTGTTCGCAATGGCCGGGCTGTTCCTGATCGCCACCCTCTTTGTCGGCCTGATCGCCCTTTATCGTTGGGTCGCAATCACCCAGGGACAATTCTGGGGCTTTGGTGCCGTCGCGGCCGTGCTCCTGGTGCTGGCCGTATCCTGCGCCGGCGTGGCTCAGGCCCAAATGAAGCGTCGGGACAAGCCGATCGTGCCGCTTGCCAGCCGTATGCGCGTTGCGATCGCCACCCCGCGGATCCCGCGCGGAACGGTCAAGCAGGCGGTGAAAGAGGTCGCAACGACGATTCCGCTGGTGCCGCGCGCACCGGGCGAACGTGGCCGTGGCGGCAACGCCGTGTCGGCTCGGACCAACCGGTCCGTGCAGCTTGGTCTGATGCTCGCAGCCGTCGGGCTGCTGGGCGTTACGGCCGCACGGCGGCGGCGGCACGGCCACGGATTGGACGCTTGAAGTGCGCGAGCGGCACACCGAGCACCTCGACAGTTGGTTGCTCGTCGCCGCCACCGCCGTCTTCGTGCTGTCTGCGGAACGCTACTTTCAGGAGTTCGCCCCCATCCGGCCGGGGCCTCCGCAACACCATCGCAACAATGAAGCAAGTTCGCCGGAAACGACCCCGGCCGGCGCAGCGATGCAGCCCGGCCACGGCCGGCGCGCGAAAAGCCCTTTCGCGATCCCGTGGGCCGGCTGGAAAGACATCTTCTGGCGCACCTATCAGCGCATCGACGACGATCGCCTGCTCGCGACCGCGGGCGGCGTCGTCTTCTTCGGGCTGCTCGCGATCTTTCCCGCCGTGACCGCGCTGGTCTCATCCTACGGCCTGTTCGCCGATCCCTCGACGATCAGTTCCAACCTGCATTCGCTCGCGATGCTGCTGCCCGAGGGCGCGTTCCAGATCGTCGAGGACCAGGTCGCCCGAGTGGTCTCCAACGGCAATACTGCCCTGGGTGTCACCTTCCTGTTTGGCCTCTTGCTCGCGATCTGGAGCGCCAATGCGGGCGTCAAAGCCATCTTCGATGCCCTCAACGTCGCCTATGAGGAGCGCGAAAAGCGCAGCTTCGTCCGGCTGAACACGGTGTCGCTGGCTTTCACGGTCGGCGGCATCGCGGCGCTGCTGTTGATGGTGGGCACCGTGGTCGCCTTCCCGCTCGCGCTCAACCATCTCGGCATCGCGCCGGAAAGCAGGCTGATCGTCGCTCTCGCGCGATGGCCGGTGCTGTTCGTCATCCTGCTGGCCGCGCTTGCCGTTCTCTATCGCTTCGCACCGAGCCGCGACGCGCCGCGCTGGCAATGGCTGAGCCTCGGCGCGGTGACGGCCGCCATTCTCTGGATCGCCGGCTCGGCGCTCCTGTCCTGGTATCTCTCGGAATTCGCCAATTACAACGCGACCTACGGCTCGCTCGGCGCGGCGATCGGCTTGATGATGTGGATGTGGATGTCGGCGATCGTCATCATGTTCGGGGCCGAGCTGAACTCGGAGATCGAGCGGCAGACCCTTCGGGATACGACCACCGGACCGCCCAGGCCGCTCGGCACCCGCGAGGCCGTCTCGGCCGACACGGTCGGCGCCGCCGCGCCATCCTGATTGCCGGCGGTCAGGCCGGGGCTCGGCCTGACCGGATCACGACAGCATTCAGCGCTTGCTGATCACGACCTCCAGATACTCGCTATGCACCACCACCGTACCGTCGTCGGCACGGTTGAATTCGCCGAGCAGCGCCATGAGATCGCGCCGCAGCGCGGCCTGGCCGGTCTCCTCCAGCGCTACGAACGCTTTCAGCATCGGCCCGTAATAGGACTTGAAAACGTCGAGCCAGTGCTCCGGCGAGCGATAGCGGAAGGCGAACATGCGCGGCTCGGCGGCGATCTCGGAGGCCTGGCTGCCGAACATCTCCTCAAGCCGTGCCGGCGTGCCCCACAAGGCCGGCGACTTCACGCCCGCTGGCGGCGGCAAATGCCTACCGATGGTCTTGAAGAGCTGACCGATGAAGCCCTGGGGCGTCCAGTTGGCGAGGCCGATCTTGCCACCGGACTTGCAGACCCGCGCGAGCTCGGACGCCGCCTTGTCCTGATCCGGCGTGAACATGACGCCGAAGGTCGAGAGCACGACGTCGTAGCTGGCATCCGCAAACGGCAGCGCTTCGGCATCCGCTTCACGGAATTCGACCATCAGATGCTCCGCCGCAGCCCGTTCGCGTCCCCGCTTGAGCAACGCTGGAACATAGTCGGTCGATGTGACGTCGCACCAGCGCCGCGCGGCGGCCAGCGTCGCATTGCCGTTGCCGGCGGCGACATCAAGCACCTTGCTGCCGGCGCGCAAGTCGAGCGCCTCGCAGAGTTGCTCGCCGACGATCTGCAAGGTGGTGCCGACAATGGCATAGTCGCCGGATGACCAGGCGCTGTGCTGGCGCTGCTTGACGGCGGCGAGATCTGGTTGGGCGAGGGCCGGCTTGAGCGCGGCGGATGTCGACATGGCAATTCTCCTGCGGTTGAAGACGCCGGGACGATAGGGCGCATGCGGCTCGCTGGCCTTGAGAGTGGCGTTATTTTACGCTGAGAACACCTTGATTTCCCGCTGGAGCCGAGGGCGGCGTGACATTTCATTTCGAGGATTTCGTGCTCGACCCCGCGCGCCGCGAATTGCGGCGGGCAGAGACGCTCGTCGCGCTCGAGCCCCAGGTGTTCGATCTCCTGCTTTATCTGGTCCGCAACCGCGAGCGCGTGGTGACGCGGGACAATCTGCTCGACGCGATCTGGAACGGCCGCGTCGTCTCGGAATCGACGCTGACCAGCCGGATCAACGCGGCGCGGCGCGCGGTCAATGACAATGGCGAGGATCAGCGGCTGATCCGCACAGTCGCGCGCAAGGGCGTGCGGTTCGTCGGCGAAGTGACCGAACGCTCCGTAGCAGGCTCATCGTCGGCGCCGGGCAAGCCGCCCGACGCAACACCGACGGAATTGCCACTGCCCGATCGTCCCGCAATTGCCGTCCTGCCCTTCACCAACATGAGCGGCGAGGCCGAGCAGGATTATTTCTCCGACGGCATCAGCGAGGACATCATCACCGCGCTGTCGAAGCTGCGCTGGTTCTTCGTGATCGCGCGCAACTCCTCCTTCATCTACAAGGGCCGCACGGTTCACCTGCGGCAGGTCGCCGAGGAGCTCGGCGTGCGCTATGTCGTCGAGGGCAGCGTCCGCAAGGAAGGCGATCGCGTCCGCATCACCGCGCAGCTCAACGATGTCGCCACCGGCAGCCATCTCTGGGCCGAACGCTACGACCGCGAGCTCGCCGACGTCTTCGCCGTACAGGACGAGATCACCGAACGCATCGTCGCCGCGATCGAGCCGCAACTCTACGCCGCGGAGAATTTTCGCGCCGAGCGCAAGCCGCCCGACAGCCTGGACGCCTGGGACCTTCTGATGCGCGCCCTCTCCCATTACTGGCGCGTGACGCGGCAGGATCACGTCGCGGCGCGAGCCCTGCTCGAAAAGGCCATCGCGCTCGATCCGAACTACGGCAAGGCACTCGGGCTGCTCGGCACCAGCTACATGTTCACGGCGCATATGGGCTGGATGGAGATGGCCGCGGCGCTGCCGGTGGCCGAGCGCGCGGCACGGGCCGCGATCCGCGCCGACGACCAGGATGCCTGGGCGCATAATGCGCTCGGCCATGTCGATCTGTTCGCACGCCGGTTCGAGGATTCGCTTGCCGAATTCGAGACCGCGCTACGGCTCAATCCGAACTTTGCGCTGGCGCAGGGCTACTATGGCCTGACGCTTAGCTATTGCGGCCGCTGGCGGGATGCCGACGACGCCGCGCGGCGGGCGATCCGCCTCAGCCCGCGCGACCCCTATGCACCCGTCTATTTCGGCATCGCCGCCTTTGCCCGCTTCCTCGGCAGGGACTATGCGGAAGCGATCCGGCTCGCACAGGAGGCCCTGCGCCAGCGCAGTGACTTCGTCGGCGGGCACCGGGTGCTGACCGCGGCCGCGGGCATGGCCGGGCAAACCGAGACCGCCCGCGCGGCGCTGAAGGAACTCCAGCGTGCCCAGCCCAACGTCTCGCTCGCCTGGATCGCCGAGTTCATGCCGATCAAGCTCGCCGCCGACCGCGAGCACTACCTCGAAGGCTTTCGCCGGGCCGGCCTGACCTAGACTGCCCGAGCATGATCTCCGCGCAAACGCGTTCCGCGTTTGTCGCGAGGGAAAACCGCTACACACTTTTCCGGATCATGCTCCGGCGCCGCGAACAGGCCGCTATCCCCTCGAATCAACAATGATGTTAAGGTCGCCTTGCTTAGGGGAGCATGAGGCGTGACGTGTTCGCACACTGACCCGTGTTTTCCCGGATGAGGCAGTCAGCTCTTTGAGGCGTAACGCGCGGCATGATTCGCATTTCGACGATCTTCATCGCCATCTGCATGGTTCTGGTCGCGGCCTCGCTCGGGCTTGTCCTCTACTCGGTCGCCGGCATCAGCGGAACCGAATCCGCCATCGTGGCGCTAACCGCGCTGACCTTCCTGATCCTCTACAACGCGGTCTCGATGCGGCTGCGCGACCGCAGTGACGTCGGCGGCCAGATCGCCGACCTCTCGCGCGGCACCGCCGACCTCGCCCGCCAGGTCGCCGAGTTCGGCCGCCGGCTCGCGGCGATGGAGGGGCGCATCGCCTCAGCCAATTCGACCAACTCCGACCGCATCCAGTCAGTGGTCGGCGAGATCAACGAGCTCGGTGGGCTGGTCAGGCAGCTCGCCACCACCGTGTCAGCCCATGAAGACCTCTTGGCCGGGGCCGCATCGACACCCGCCCCCGCTCCGGTCGCCCGGACAGAGCCGGAGGCGCCGCTCGACCTGATTGCGCCCTTCGAGGAGCGGCCGGCCGCCCCTCCCCCAATGCCCGCACCGCCGCCGCGGCCAGCACCGGCGATCCAGAGCCAGGCCGCCGTTCCGGTTCAGACGGGCAATGGCCGCAACCAGACCCAGTTACTGGCGACACTGCGCAACGCCATCGACGAGAACCGCATCGACATCTTCCTCCAGCCGATGGTGACGCTGCCGCAGCGCAAGGTGCGGTTCTACGAAGCCGTGACGCGCCTGCGCGACGAGCGCGACCAGCTGATCGCCGCCGAGGAATTCATCAGCATCGCCGAAGCCTCGGGTCTGATCGGACGCATCGACAACATGGTGATGCTGCGCTGCGTGCAGGTGCTGCGGCGCCTGATGGTGCGCAACAAGGATGTCGGCGTGTTCTGCAACGTCGCGGCCTCCACGCTCGGCAATTCCACCACCTTCGCGCAGTGCCTCGACTTCCTCGAAGCCAACCGGGCGCTGGCGCCCTCGCTGGTGCTGGAGTTCAAGCAGTCGACCTTCCGCAATCTCGGCCCGGCCGAGACCGAGAACCTCGCGGCGCTCGCCCAGCGCGGTTTCCGCTTCTCGATCGACCATGTCACTGACCTCAGGATCGAGCCGCGCGAGCTCGCCGATCGCGGCGTGCGCTTCATCAAGGTGCCGGCGTCCCTCCTGCTCGACCCCAGGCAGGCCTCTACCTCGGACATCCACCCTTCCGACCTCTCCGACCTGCTCGGCCGCTTCGGCATCGACCTGATCGCCGAACGGATCGAGGGCGAGCGCGCAGTGGTCGATTTGCTCGACTTTGACGTGCGGTTCGGTCAAGGGTTCCTGTTCGCGCCGCCCCGGCCATTGCGGCCTGAGGGGGCATCTGCTACCGGCGGGGCCTCGCCGAACCCGGCGCAGGAAATTCAGCGATCCAATGGCTCCGCTTCTCCCAGCCCAGGCGCCACGTCTTCAGCGCCTCCAGCCCAACGTATCACCGGCAACGCGGCGCTCGCGCGCCGGATCTGATCGGCCGCACGCATCATGACCACGCTGCATTTCGCCGAAAGCCTGCGCGAGCTCGTGGGCGGCGTTGACGTTGTGCTCAGCGACATCTGGGGCGTGGTTCACAACGGCCTGGAATCCTTCCCCGAGGCCTGCGAGGCGCTGCACACCTATCGCAGCCGCGGCGGTACGGTGATCCTGATCACCAATGCCCCGCGCCCGGCCGACTCCGTCCAACGGCAATTGCGCAAGCTCGGCGTCGCGGACGAGACCTATGACGCGATCGTCTCGTCGGGCGACCTGACGCGGCTCTATGTCGCCGAGCATCCCGGCCGCAAGATGTTCTGGCTCGGACCCGAGCGCGACAACTCGATCTATCGCGGCCTCGATGCGACGACCGCGCCGCTGGAGGAAGCCGACTACATCGTCTGCACCGGCCTCTATGACGACGAGACCGAGACGGCGGAAGACTATCGCGGCATGATGCTGAAGGCGCGCGAACGCAAGCTGACGCTGGTCTGCGCCAACCCCGATATCGTGGTGGAGCGCGGCGACCGGCTGATCTATTGCGCCGGCGCGATCGCGGAACTCTATCGCGAACTCGGCGGCGAGGTGATCTTCTACGGCAAGCCGCATCGCCCGATCTACGAGCGCGCGATGATGCTCGCCGGCGAACGCCAGGGTCACATGATCGACCGGAAAAAGGTGCTGGCGATCGGCGATTCCGTCCGCACCGACCTCACCGGCGCACGCGAATTCGGCATCGACTGCCTGTTCGTCACCCGCGGCATCCATGCCGAGGAGTTCGAGGGCCTCGACCAGCTCGACCCGAATTCGGTGATGGAGTTGTTCGGCCACCCGCCGAAGGCGCTGATGCGCGAATTGAAGTGGTGACGGCTGCGGCTTGAACCGACGCCGGCTTAGACGAATTGCTAAGCCCCAATCGTCGTCATGGCCCGGCTTAGCCGGCCGAAGGACGGCGTCGCTTCCGCGCGCCTATGCGCCGACCATCCACGCCTTTGGCATCCACAAACACGGATGCCCGGGACAAGCCCGGGCACGACGTTCCAAAATGGAAGATTATTGTCCGGCGAAGAGCGCGCTTACGCGCTCGCCATGTCCGGGAAGACCGCTTCGATCTTGGTCTTCAGCGTCGCCGCGTTGAACGGCTTGACGATGTAGTTGTTCACGCCGGCCTTCTTGGCCGCGATCACGTTCTCGGTCTTCGATTCCGCGGTGATCATGATGAAAGGCGTGGTGGCGAGGTTCGGATCCGCGCGCACTTCACGCAGCAGGTCGTAACCCGTCATCGGCTCCATGTTCCAATCGGAAATCACGAGCCCGTACTTCTTGCCACGCATCTTGTTCAGCGCCGCCGAACCGTCGCTTGCATCATCGATATTCTCGAAGCCAAGCTGCTTCAGGAGATTCCTGATGATACGGATCATGGTGCTGTAGTCATCAACCACCAGAACCGACATCGACAAATCAACCGCCATCTCGACTCCCCCAACGCAAACCCAGGAAATATTACGATCGGACCCGCCGGGGCCGGAGCCCCGCTGTTCCACAATTCAAGGACTAGCACCAAGGCGTTAAACAGCGCGTTAACTGGGGGCGCCTCCGAAGGACTGAAATCACGTTCAATGCGGCCGCTCCCCCTGCCGCTTGACTTCGTCCGGCCGGTCAAGCCACGGTCCGCAGGTCCTGCCGCTTCGAGAATTCCCCTGATGGTCCCGCATTTTACCGTTATCCGCGACACAACGCCGGATTCCGCGATTTTGAGGGGCGCCGTGGTCGCCATGGGCAATTTCGACGGCGTTCATCTCGGCCATCGCGCGGTGATCGCAGCCGCCCTGGAAATGGGCCGGGCGCATGGCCGCCCCGCGCTGGCATTGACCTTCGAGCCGCATCCGCGCCGGTTTTTCAGCCCGAACACCCCGCAATTCCGCCTGACGGACGAGCCGGCCAAGCTGCGGCTTTTGGCCGGCACCGGGCTCGCCGGCGCCGTGGTCATGACCTTCGACAAGGCCAGGGCCGGGACCAGCGCGCAAGACTTCATTCACCATGACCTGATCGGGCGCCTCGGCGTCAGCGGCATCGCGGTCGGCTACGACTTCCATTTCGGCAAGGGTCGCGTCGGCTCGCCGAGCCTCCTGGTCAACGAAGCGCCCCGGCTCGGCATCGAGGTCGACGTGCAGGCCCATGTCGACATCGACGAGCGGCCGGTCTCCTCCAGCGCCATCCGGATCGCGCTCGCCGAGGGCCTGATCGACGAGGCCACCACAATGCTGGGCGCGCCCTGGTTCATCACCGGCGAGGTGATCCACGGCGAGAAGCGCGGCCGCGACCTCGGCTATCCCACCGCCAACATCCGCCTCGATGCCAATTGCGGCCTCAAGCACGGCATCTATGCGGTGCGGGTCGGCCGCGGCGCCGAGCGGCTGGACGGGGTGGCAAGCTTCGGCCGCCGTCCGACCTTTGATAATGGCGCGCCGCTGCTGGAAATCTTCCTGTTCGACTTCAAGGGCGACCTCTACGGACAAGCGCTCGACTGCGCCTTCGTCGGCTTCATCCGCGAGGAGCTGAAATTCGACAGCCTGGAGGCCCTGATCCGCCAGATGGACGACGATTCCGCCCGCGCCCGCGCCGTGCTGGCCGCCGCCCCGGACGCGTTTCCGCGGCTTGGCGTGATCGATTGAGGCCCAAATCCGGCCCGCCGAACCTTTTGCGCTTCTACCTTTTGCGCTTCCCTTGGCCCCCTGCTATGGAGAGCCCATGTTTGCGCGGTGCATCATAGGGATTAGCGGCCCGGCTTCCGCCTGAGCCTGAAGGCTCGGCGCAAGACCGGGATTTTGTCGTTTCACCCCGCGATTCCAGTCGCTATCCGTTTCCGCGCCCTTCCGAGCCAGTCAGCCCCATGTCCGAAAAGCCGCAAAAGTCCGACGCCAAAGACTATTCCAAGACCCTTTATTTGCCGCAGACGGATTTCCCGATGCGCGCCGGCCTGCCGCAGCGCGAGCCGGAACTGCTGAAGTATTGGAACGACATCGGCCTCTACGACAAGCTGCGCCGGGAGGCCCAGGGCCGCGCCAAATTCGTGCTGCATGACGGCCCGCCCTACGCCAACGGCAACATCCATATCGGGCACGCGCTGAACAAGATCCTCAAGGACGTCGTGACCAAGAGCCAGCAGATGCTCGGCTTCGACTCCAATTACGTGCCGGGCTGGGACTGCCACGGCCTGCCGATCGAATGGAAGATCGAGGAGGAGAACTACCGCAAGAAGGGCAAGCAGAAGCCCGATTTCCGCGACTCCGCCGCGATGGTGGCGTTCCGCAAGGAATGCCGCGCCTATGCGACGCACTGGATCAACGTGCAGCGCGAGGAGTTCAAGCGGCTCGGCATCATCGGCGACTGGGATCATCCCTATCAGACGATGAGCTATCCGGCCGAAGCGCAGATCGCCCGCGAGCTGATGAAGTTCGCGGCCAACGGCACGCTGTATCGCGGCTCCAAGCCGGTGATGTGGAGCGTGGTCGAGAAGACCGCGCTTGCGGAAGCCGAGGTCGAGTACGAGGACTACACCTCCGACATGGTGTGGGTGAAGTTTCCCGTCACGTCACCGGCGCATGGCGCACTCGCCAGTGCCTCCGTCGTGATCTGGACCACCACGCCCTGGACGCTGCCCGGCAACCGCGCGATCTCGTTCTCGCCGAAAATCGCCTACGGACTCTATAAGGTGACGGATGCGCCCGCCGACAACTGGGCCAAGACCGGCGATCTCCTGATCCTGGCCGATGCGCTCGCCGCAGAAGTGTTCAAGCAGGCGCGCGTCACGTCCTATGAGAAGGTGCGCGACATTCCCGGCGACACGCTGGACGCCGTGGAATGCGCCCATCCCCTGCGCGGGTTCGGTGGCGGTTACGAGTTCATCGTGCCGCTGCTCGCCGGCGAGCATGTCACCGACGACACCGGCACCGGCTTCGTGCACACCGCGCCGAGCCACGGCCGCGAGGACTTCGACGTCTGGACGGCCAACACCCGCGAGCTCGATGCGCGCGGCATCCCGACCGCGATCCCGTACACCGTCGACGAGAACGGCGCCTACACCGCGCAGACCCCCGGCTTCACCGGCAAGCGCGTGCTCAACGACAAGGGCGAGAAGGGCGATGCCAACGAGGCCGTGATCAAGGCGCTGATCGAAGGCGGCAAGCTGCTCGCGCGCGGCCGCCTCAAGCACCAATATCCGCATTCGTGGCGCTCGAAGAAGCCGGTGATCTTCCGCAACACGCCGCAATGGTTCATCGCGATGGACAAGGACATCAGCGATGACGGCCATGCGAAGAAGGGCGACACGCTACGCGCCCGCGCGCTGCACGCGATCTCGGTCACGCAATGGGTGCCGCCGTCGGGCGAGAACCGCATCAACGGCATGATCGCCAACCGCCCGGACTGGGTGATCTCGCGCCAGCGCGCCTGGGGCGTGCCGATCGCCGTGTTCGTGCGCGAGAAGAGCGACGGCTCGGCCGAGATCCTGCAGGACGAGATCGTCAACCAGCGCATCGCCGAAGCCTTCATGGAGGAAGGCGCCGACGCCTGGTACATGGACGGCGCCCGCGAACGCTTCCTCGGGTCCCGCGCGAGCGAGGACTGGAAGAAGGTCGACGACATCTGCGACGTCTGGTTCGATTCGGGCTCCACGCACGCCTTCGTGCTCGAGGATCGCCAGAACTTCCCGCAGCTCGGCAACATCGTCCGCAAGATCGACGGCGGCAACGACACCGTGATGTATCTGGAAGGCAGCGACCAGCATCGCGGCTGGTTTCATTCCTCGCTGCTGGAAAGCGCAGGCACGCGGGGCCGTGCGCCCTACGACGTCGTGCTCACCCACGGCTTCACGCTCGACGAGAACGGCCGCAAGATGTCGAAGTCGCTCGGCAATACCGTCGAGCCGCAGAAGGTGATCAAGGATTCGGGCGCGGACATCCTGCGCCTGTGGGTCTGCGCCACCGACTATGCCGACGACCAGCGCATCGGCCCGGAGATCCTGAAGAACACCATCGAGACCTATCGCAAGCTGCGCAACTCGATCCGCTGGATGCTCGGTACGCTGCATCACTTCGAGGCGAGCGAGAAGGTCGCCTATGCCGAGATGCCCGAGCTCGAGCGGCTGATGCTGCACGAACTGGCCGGCCATGCCGAAACCGTTCGCAAGGCTTATGCCGCCTTCGACTACAAGACCGTCGTCGCGAGCCTCGCGGCCTTCATGAACTCCGAGCTGTCGGCGTTCTACTTCGATATCCGCAAGGACACGCTCTATTGCGACCCGCCGTCCTCGGCGGCGCGCAAGGCCGCGCTCACCACGATCGACCTGTTGTGCGATGCGCTCCTGAAATGGCTTGCGCCGATCCTGAGCTTCACGACCGAGGAAGCCTGGCGCATGTTCCGGCCGAACGCGGAGCCTTCCGTCCATCTGACCCTGTTTCCCGAAGGCATCGAGACGCTCCGCGACGACAAGCTCGCCGCGAAGTGGGAGACGATCCGCAACGTCCGCCGCGTCGTCACCGGCGCGCTGGAGCTTGAGCGCGCCGCCAAGAACATCGGCTCGTCGCTCGAGGCCTCACCGTTGATCTATGTCGCCGACCGCGACATGCTTGCGACGCTGTTCGACACCGATCTCGCCGAGGTCTGCATCACCTCGAACTACGAGGTGCGTGAGGGCGAGGCGCCGGCGGGCGCGTTCCGTCTCGATGCGGTGCCCGGCGTCGCGGTCGTCGTCGAGAAGGCGGTCGGCACCAAATGCGCCCGCTCCTGGAAGATCTCGCCGACGGTCGGTGAAGACCCTGAATACCCCGACGTCACCCCGCGCGACGCCCAGGCGCTGCGCGAATGGAAGGCGCTGGGGGTGGGGGTCTGATCCCCGGCCATGACCCCGCTTCGCGCCGGCATCCTCGCGGCCGTGGTCACGCTGGTGGCCGACCAGGCCTCAAAGCTTTGGCTCCTGAACGTGTTCGACCTCGCCCGCCGTGGCGTGGTGAAGGTGACGCCGTTCTTCGACCTGGTGCTGGCCTGGAACATCGGCATCAGCTTCGGCTGGCTCCAGAACGACGGCCAATCGGCGCAGATCGCGCTGATGGCGGTCAAGGTCGTCGCCGTGGTCGCCCTCGCCATCTGGATGGCCCGCTCGCACACCCTGCTCGCCACGGTCGCACTCGGGCTGATCATCGGCGGCGCGATCGGCAACGGCATCGACCGCTTCGCCTACGGCGCGGTGGTCGATTTCGCCCTGTTCCACATCGAAATCGGCGGAAATACCTATAATTGGTATGTGTTTAACCTCGCGGACGTGGCCATCGTTGTCGGGGTGGCGGCGCTATTGTATGATTCCTTCCTGGGGGTACCCGCCGCAAAAGCGCCCTGATCCCGGCCGATACGGACCGGCAGGTGGAACCCTGCTTTTTGCGAGGATTGGCCGCGTGCGAGCGGCAAAGTGCAGCAATCTGCCACAATATGGAACAGGTACAGTGATGCGCAGCTCCGAGACCAGCGGTTCGATGGTTCGAGACCCCAAAGCGGGGTTCTGGCGGGCGTTGAAATTGTCCGCTGTCATGCTCGGCATCGGCCTCGTCATGACGGCAGGCCCGGTCCGTGCCGGTGACGACGACGACGATGATGACGGGATGACCTTCGAGGAGAAGATCATCGACAATCTGATGTCCGGCATCGGCGCCAAGAGCATGGAAAAGCCCGGCATCGAATACCGCGAGCGCTCGCCGCTGGTCGTGCCGCCCAAGCTCGACCTGCCGCCTCCCGCGACCCAGGCCAAGAATGCACCGAACTGGCCGAAGGACCCCGAGGAGAAGCGCCGCAAGGAAGCCATCGCAGCGCGCAAGAAGGCGACCAAGGCGACGGAGAACTGGCAGGCGGCCCAACCGCTGACGCCCGCCGAGATGAAGGCCGGCGAGGTCGCCGCAGCCCCCCGTACAAGCAATGACCCGATCCAGCCGGGCACCAACGGCAACCCGTCGCTCAGTCCCGCCGAACTCGGCTACGCTGGCGGTCTGTGGAACATGATGAAGGGCGGCAACAGCTCCGAAGAGAAGAAATTCACCAGCGAGCCGCCGCGCTCGTCGCTGGTCGAGCCGCCGCCGGGCTACCAGACGCCGTCCCCGAACTACGCCTATGGCGCCGGGCCGGACAAGTCGCGCCGGACCTATTTCGACATCATGTCGGGCAAGGACAAGGAATAGTAGCGCTCCTGCCCCACCGCGACATCCTGACAGGCGCATCCTGGCACCGGCGGCTTACGCACGCCGGACGCAGCCTGCATATTGCTTATCAGTAACTTGCCAGCGCGTTGAGTTCTCTGCTTCGTGACGCGAAGCCTCAGCCGCACGGTGTAGCATGCCGTGCCTCCGAGCCGGACATCCGGGTTCGGCCTTTTCATAAGGATTATGATGTCCTCTTACCGATCGGCCGCCTGCCTCCTTGCCGCGCTGCTTTCGACGAGTGTCCTCTCAGCCAGCGCCGCCCTCGCCCAGACCACGGTGACATCGGCCCCGCCCGCCAGCTTCACGCTCGCCAACGGCATGCAGGTCGTGGTGATCCCGGACCACCGCACGCCCGTGGTCACGGAGATGATCTGGTACAAGGTCGGCTCGGCCGACGAGACCCCGGGCAAGTCCGGGCTCGCGCACTTCCTCGAACATCTGATGTTCAAGGGCACCTCGAAGCATCCGGTCGGCGAATTCTCCCAGACCGTGCTCCGCGTCGGCGGCAACGAGAACGCCTCGACCTCGGTCGACTACACCAACTACTACCAGCGCGTGCCGAAAGAGCAGCTGCCGACCATGATGGAGTTCGAGGCCGATCGCATGACCGGCCTGATCCTCAAGGACGAGAACGTGCTGCCCGAGCGCGACGTCGTGCTCGAAGAGTACAACATGCGGGTCGCCAACAATCCGGACGCGCGGCTCAACGAGCAGATCATGGCCGCGCTCTATCTCAACCATCCCTACGGCCGGCCGGTGATCGGCTGGCACCAGGAGATCGAGAAGCTCGACCGCGAGGATGCGCTCGCCTTCTACCGCCGCTTCTACGCGCCGAACAACGCGATCCTCGTGATCGCCGGCGACGTGGAAGCCGCCGACATCCGCCCGCTGGTCGAGCGGAATTTCGGCTCCATTCCGGCCCAGCCCGCGATCCCGGAGCGGCGCATCCGTCCGCAGGAGCCGGAGCCGGCGGCGCCGCGCACGGTCACGCTGGCCGACCCGCGCGTCGAGCAGCCGAGCCTGCGCCGCTATTATCTCGTACCGTCGGCGACGACCGCCGCCGCAGGTGAAAGCGCCGCCCTCGACGTGCTGGCGCAGCTGATGGGCAGCGGCAGCAATTCCTATCTCTACCGCGCGCTCGTGGTCGACAAGCCGCTCGCGGTGTCCGCCAGCGCCAGCTATTCGAGCATCTCGCTCGACCCGACCCAGTTCGCGATCTCGGCCTCGCCGAAACCGGGCGTCAGCTTTGCCGATGTCGAGCAAGTGGTCGACGGCGTCATCGCCGACATCGCACAGAACCCGATCCGCGCCGAGGACCTCGAGCGGGTCAAGACCCAGCTCATTGCGGAAGCGATCTACGCCCAGGACAACCAGGCGGTGCTGGCGCGCTGGTATGGCGGCGCGCTGACCACGGGCCTCTCGATCGAGGACATCAGGAGCTGGCCCGACCGCATTCGCGCGGTCACCGCCGAGCAGGTTCGCACCGTCGCGCAGAAATGGCTCGAGAAGAAGCGATCGGTGACGGGCTATCTGATCAAGGACACCAGTGCCGCCAAGCGCGAGGAGAAGCGTTCGTGACCTATCCCTTCCTTCGACGCGTTGCATTCTCGCTTGCCACCGGCGCGGCACTCGCGCTGGCTACGGTCTCGCCGTCACAGGCGGCCGCAAAGATCCAGCACCTGACTTCGCCGGGCGGCATCGAAGCCTGGTTCGTACAGGATGCGACCGTGCCGCTGATCGCCATGGAATATTCCTTTGCCGGCGGCTCGGCGCAGGATCCCAAGGACAAGTCCGGCGTCGCCAATCTGGTCGGCGACCTCCTCGACGAAGGCTCCGGCGATCTCGACTCCAAGACCTTCCATGAGCGACTCGACCGCCGCGCCATCGAGCTCTCCTTCAGCGCCACCCGCGATACGTTCCGCGGCAGCCTGCGGATGCTGCGCGACAACAAGGACGAAGCCTTCGACCTGCTCAGGAGCGCGCTGACCTCGCCGCATTTCGACACCGCCGACGTCGAGCGCATCCGCTCACAGGTGATCTCGGGCCTGCGCCGCGAGACCACCAATCCGTCCTCGCTGGCGAGCCGAAAATTCCTGGAGGTCGCGTTCGGCGACCATCCCTATGGCCGGCAGACCAATGGCACGCTGGACAGCGTGCCGACCATCACGGTCGCCGACATGAAGGATTATGTCGGCCGCGTGATTGCGAAGGACGGGCTGAAGATCGCGGTGGTCGGCGACGTCGATCCGGCCACCCTCGGCAAGCTGCTCGACCACACTTTTGGTAGCCTGCCCGCAAAAGCCAATCTCACGCCGGTCGCCGACGTCGAGGCGGCAAAACCGCCGCAGCGCGCCTTCGTGCCGCTCGACGTGCCGCAGACCGTCATCACCTTCGGCGGCCCCGGCGTGAAGCGCAGCGATCCGAACTTCATGGCCGCCTATGTCGTCAACCACATCCTGGGCGGCGGCGGATTGTCCTCCCGGCTCTATCGCGAGGTACGCGAGAAGCGCGGGCTGGCTTATTCCGTGTTCGAATCGCTGCTCTGGATGGAGCATTCGGCGGTCTTCATCGGCAACACCGGCACCCGCGCCGACCGGGCCGGCGACACCATCGACGCCATCGACAAGGAAGTGCGCCGCATCGCCGAGGAGGGCCCGACGCAGAAGGAGCTCGACGAGGCCAAGTCCTACCTCAAGGGCTCGCAGATGCTGGCGCTGGATACGTCCTCGAAGCTCGCGCAGGCGCTGTTGCAATACCAGCAGGACAAGCTGCCGATCGACTATATCGAGAAGCGCAACGCCATCGTCGATGCGGTGACACTGGACGACGCCAAGGCGGCCGCCAAGCGCCTCTGGGGCCAGGGCCTCCTGACCGTGGTCGTCGGCCGCGCCCCACAGGCCGCCGCGCAACCGGCCGCGGCACCGGCGACGAAGTCGAACTGACGTCCCCTGACGTTTCCTGAAATGGCCGGGCTCGCCCGGCCATTTGCGTTTTCAGGATGCGCCATTGCCGAACGTGGACGTCCGCGATATGTCCGGACATCACGAATGGTGCCATCATGCTGCGGATATCCCGCGATCTCGTCATCGACGAGGACGACATCGAGATCGGCTTTGTCCGCGCCTCCGGCCCGGGCGGGCAGAACGTCAACAAGGTCTCGACCTCGGCGCAGTTGCGCTTCGACACCCGCAAGCTGACCCTGCCGGAGGATGCGGTGATCCGGCTTGCCCGCATCGCCGGCCAGCGCATGACCAAGGACGGCGTGATCGTGATCCACGCCCAGCGCTTCCGCACCCAGGAGCGTAACCGCCAGGACGCCATCGACCGGCTCACCGAGATCCTGACCGAGGCAATGATACGGCCGAAGCCGCGCCGCGCCACGCGGCCGACCTTTGGCTCCAAGCAGCGCCGGCTCGACGGCAAGAAGCGCCGCAGCGACATCAAGGCAGGGCGGGGCGGCGGCCGCTTCGACGACTAGCAAAGCAGACCCAGTCAAAAAAACTCCGGCCGCAGGGCGACCGGAGTCTGCTTGCTTCACCCGGCGGAACTAGTAACGCTTGGCCGGGGCTGCACCGCCCGTCGCGGAATCGTCGGCGGTTCCCTTATGCGCAGCGCTACCGGTGGTGCCGACCGTGCCCCTGGTGCCTTTGGTCGACTTCATGCCCGTCTTCTCGCCCGCCGCGCCCGGCTGAGCATTCATCTCCTCATCCCCGCTGCCCATTGTGCTGCCTTGCATCGGTTTGCCTTGCACGGTGCCGCCCGTCTTGGCGGGTGGCGCGCCTTGCGCGAGAACCGGCGTCGCAATGAGAGCCGACAGAGCGCATGCGATCATCGAGGTCTTCACCAACTTCATCCATTTCTCCTGGATTTTTCCGCGACGAATGGCCCGGCTGCATCCTGCGCCGCTCACCTGCACCGGGTCATTGCATCGCGTAGAGAGTTCAAGCGGCGCGGTCGTCATGCAATGCGCATGGTGTGGTGATCGTTTAGGGATTTGACGGCGGTTTCGCGGAATTGTGCTCCGCATATAAGGCATTGCGGAACACACGCGGCCACCAGTGTCTCCGCGCGCATCGAAACAGCCCGCTACTACCACCGCATCTTTGACGCCGCCTAGAGTTTGCGCACGTTGATGTGGATGGGCGGATTCTTGGCGATGCGCGCAGTCGTGCTTGGATTGTGCACCGCGATGGTGCTGGTGACGCGGGTTGCCGATGCGCAAATGCCCTTGCCGGCCGGCAAGCCGCCGGATGGCGCGACGCTGTTCAAGCAGCAATGCGCGGTGTGCCACACGACGAGCCTGTCAGAACCGGCGCGGCAAGGCCCCCCGCTGGTGAAGGTCGTCGGCCGTCCCGCCGGCAAGACCGAAGGCTTTAAATACTCGGAGGCGCTGTCGAAAGCGGACTTCGCCTGGGACGAGACCAGGCTCGACGCCTGGCTGAGCAATCCGCAAGCCGTCATTCCCGGCGTGACGATGGTCTACCGGCAGGCGAAGCCGGAGACGCGCGCCGCCATCATCGCTTTTCTCAGGGAGCAGAACTGAATGGCAAAGCCCGTTCATTCCATGATCCGCGTGTTCGACGAGGCCCGCTCGCTCGACTTCTACAAGCGCGCCTTCGGCCTGGAGGTCGCCGACCATCTGAAATTTTCGGACTTTGCCCTGATCTATCTGCGTCATCCCTCCTCACCTTTCGAAGTCGAACTGACGGTGAATTTCGATCGCAAGGAGCCGTACCAGCTCGGCGACGGCTACGGACATATCGCCGTGGTGGTCGAGGATCTCGATGCCGAACATGCCCGCTTCGAGCGCGAGAAGCTCTCACCGGGACCGCTGCGCGACTTCAAGCACGACGGCAAGACGCTGGCGCGCTTCTTCTTCGTCAGCGATCCCGATGGCTACAAGATCGAGGTGATCCAGCGAGGGGGTCGTTTCGGCTGATCAAAATCACAAAAATCCAAATCACAAAATCTACGGAGGAATGCCATGAGAGAAGTCGATCGTCGAAGCAAGCACAGCCGCCGCGTCTTTCTCAAGGGAGCGGCGACCGCCGTTCCGGTCGTCGCTGTCGCGACCAACGTCGCCGTCAGCATCGAGGATGCCTGGGCGGATGATGCCAGCACGCTCTCGCCCGCAACGATGAAGACGCTGCTGAAGGTCGCGCGCGACATCTATCCGCACGACGTCCTCGGCGACAGCTACTACATCACCGCGATCAAGCCGTGGGACGGCAAGGCGGCGAAGGACCCCGCCGTCAAGTCTCTGATCAGCGACGGCATCACGCGGCTCGATCAGAACGCGCGGGATCGCCACAAGGTGGCTTACGCCGAAGTGCCATGGGAAGCCGACCGCGTGGTGCTGCTGACGGAGATCGAGCAGAGCGACTTCTTCCAGAAGGTGCGCGGCGACCTCGTCGTGTCGCTCTACAACCAGAAAGAGGTCTGGCCGCGGTTCGGCTACGAGGGTTCCTCCGCCGAGCATGGCGGCTACATCAACCGCGGCTTCGCCGACATCGACTGGCTGCCGAAGGCTTAAGCCTCACCCAACGGTTCAGGAGAACGCATATGGCAAAATTCGATCTGAACGACTCCAGCGTTGTGGTGATCGTCGGCTCCGGTGCCGGCGGCGGCACGCTGGGCAACGAGCTCGCGCAGAAGGGCGTCAAGGTGGTCATCCTTGAAGCCGGCCCACGCATCGAGAACCAGGATTTCGTCAACGACGAGTGGGAGAGCTTTTCCCAGCTCGCCTGGACCGATGCCCGCACCACGTCGGGGACATGGCGCGTCGCCAAGGATTTTTCGGGCCTTCCCGCCTGGATCGTCAAGGCGGTCGGCGGCTCGACCACACACTGGGCCGGCGCGTCGCTGCGCTTCGACGAGCATGAGTTCAAGGTGAAGAGCACCTACGGCGGCCTGCCCGGCGCGAACCTGCTGGACTGGCCGGTGACGCTCGCCGAGATCGAGCCATGGTACGCCAAGGCCGAGAACAAGATGGGCGTGACCCGCACCAACGGCATTCCCGGACTTCCCGGCAACAATAATTTCAAGGTGCTGGAGGCCGGTGCGAAGAAGCTCGGCTACAAGACCGTGCATACCGGCAATATGGCCATCAACAGCCAGCCGCGTGACGGCCGCGGCGCCTGCCAGCAGATCGGCTTCTGCTTCCAGGGCTGCAAATCCGGCGCGAAATGGTCGACGCTCTACACCGAAATCCCCAAGGGCGAGGCGACCGGCAATCTCGAAGTCCGGCCCAGCAGCATGGCGGTCAAGATCGAGCATGACGCCGGCGGCAAGGTGACCGGCGTGGTCTATGCCGACGAGACCGGCGCGATGCAGCGCCAGAAGGCGCGTATCGTTGCGGTGGCCGGCAATTCGATCGAGAGCCCGCGGCTATTGCTCAACAGCGCCTCGAGCATGTTCCCCGATGGCCTCGGCAATTCATCGGGCCAGGTCGGCCGCAACTACATGAGGCACATGACCGGCAGCGTCTACGCCGTGTTCGAGAAGTCGGTGCACATGTATCGCGGCACCACTATGGCCGGCATTATCCGTGATGAATCCGCCAACAATCCGAAGCGCGGCTTCGTCGGCGGCTACGAGATGGAGACGCTGTCGATCGGCCTGCCGTTCATGGCGGCGTTCCTCAACCCCGGCGCCTGGGGCCGTCCGTTCACCGCGGCGCTCGACGATTATCCCAGGATGGCCGGCATGTGGCTGGTCGGCGAGGACATGCCGCAGGAGACCAACCGCATCACGCTCGACCCAAGCGTGAAGGACAAGTTCGGCCAGCCGGTAGCAAGCGTGCATTTCGACGACCATCCCAACGATCTCGCGATGCGCGCACATGCCTACAAGCAGGGTGCTGCGGTCTATGACGCCGTCGGCGCCACGGTGACCTATCCGACGCCACCCTATCCGAGCACGCACAATCTCGGCACCAACAGGATGAGCGAGAAGCCGCGGGATGGCGTGGTCAACAAGTTCGGGCAGAGCCACGACGTCAAGAACCTGTTCGTCTCGGATGGCAGTCAGTTCACCAGCGGGGCGGCCTGCAATCCGACGCTGACCATCGTCGCGCTCGCGATCCGGCAGGCGGATTACATCGCCGGCGCGATGCAGAAAAAGGAGATTTGACCTCGGGCGTTATCCCGTCTGATTGGAAGAACGTGGCAGGCATTTCGCCTGCGGCCATCCTTCGAGACGCCCGCCTACGGCGGGCCCTCAGGATGAGGTCGTGTTGCGCGGCGAGATATCAGACCCTCATGGTGAGGAGCCCGCCGAGGCGGGCGTCTCGAACCATGCAGGCCGAGAACGTTCGGCATGATGGCGTTGAGAATGCGGATGCGGGCTGCCACGGCAACGGCTACTCGGCCGCATCGAGGATGGGCGCGACAGTTGCTTTGAAATCCTGCACCGGCACCATGCTCCGGGAGCGGTAGATCAGGCAGGAGCAGCGCAGCAGCGAGGCGAAATTATTGACCTCGCCGTGATGGTCGAGCACCTCGTTGTAGAGCGTGGTCAGGAACTTGCCGACGCTCATGCTCTCCTTGGCCGCGATCTCCTCCAGCGTGTCCCAGAACGCCATTTCCAGCCGGATCGAGGTGCAGTGCCCGCCGATCCGCAACGAGCGGGTCTGGGATTCGTAGTTGCGTTGGGGCTGGTGCGCGAAGAAATTGCACATGGCGTCCTCCCGTCCTGTTGCCATTTTTTCACGATGCTACACCGCTGCCCGTGCCCCCACAATCAGGACGGCAGGCAGAACGATCGCTCCGTCCCGGTTGCGCGATTTTCTCGAACGTCCAATCTCTTCAATGTGATAGGCATCCCTCTTCCCCAGGCCGCCACACGGCTGTTGCCCAACACATGCTTTTGACGCAACACGGCCTAGAATAGCGCCGTCAGCGAATCCAGATCGAAAGCCCCATGCCCGTCCGCCAACTGCCAGAGCAAGTCGTCAACCGCATCGCCGCCGGCGAGGTGGTCGAACGTCCGGCAAGCGTGGTCAAGGAACTGGTCGAGAACGCCATCGATGCCGGCGCGAGCCGGATCGACGTCTTCACCGATGGCGGCGGCCGGCGGCGGATCGGGATCACCGACGACGGCGACGGCATGACCGCGAAGGACCTCGCACTCGCGGTCGAACGCCATGCCACCTCCAAGCTCGACGACGAGGACCTGCTCCAGATCCGCACGCTCGGGTTCCGCGGCGAGGCGCTGCCCTCGATCGGCTCGGTGGCGCGTCTTTCCATCACCACGCGGCACGCGAGCGAACCACATGCCTGGGCGCTGTCAGTCGAGGGCGGCGACAAGTCCGAGATCATGCCGGCGGCGCTGGCGTATGGCACGCGCGTCGAGGTCAACGACCTCTTCTATGCAACGCCCGCGCGGCTGAAATTCCTGAAGACCGATCGCACCGAGGCGGAGGCGATCCGCGAGGTGGTCAGGCGCCTCGCCATGGCGCGGCCCGACGTCGCCTTCACGCTCGCGGGCGAAGAGCGCGCGCCGGTGACCTGGACCGCCGCGCTGCCCGGCGCCGCCGGACGGCTGACGCGGCTCGGCGACATTTTGGGCGCGGAGTTCCGCAGCCACGCCATCGAGGTCCATGCCGAGCGCGAGGGCGTCGTCGTCGCCGGCTATGCGGCAGCGCCGGCGCTGACCAAGGCCAATGCGCTCGGGCAATACCTCTTCGTCAACGGCCGCCCCGTGCGCGACAAGCTGATCCTCGGCGCCGTGCGCGGGGCCTATGCCGACTATCTGCCGCGCGACCGCCATCCGGTGCTGGCGTTGTTCGTCACGCTCGATCCGCGCGAGGTCGATGCCAACGTGCATCCGGCCAAGACCGAGGTGCGCTTCCGCAATGCGGGCCTCGTGCGCGCGCTGATCGTGCACGGATTGAAGGACGCGCTCGCGCGGGAGGGCCGGCGCACGGCCGCCAACAGTGGCGAGAGCGCGTTGTCCTCGTTCCGCCCGGCGTTCACGCCGCGGCCTGCGAGCTGGGACTGGCGCGCCTCGCCATCCGCCCCGGTCGCGCCGATGCCGTCGTTCGACGGATCGGCTGCGCCCGTCTTCGCCGAGCGCGCACAGGCGGCCTTCGATGTCGGCGCGCCCAGTGCGGATGTGCGGATCGAGACCCAGCCCGTCAGCGACCTCGTTGACCGCCCGCTCGGCGCGGCGCGCACCCAGATCCACGAGACCTACATCGTCTCGCAGACCCGCGACGGCCTGATCATCGTCGACCAGCATGCCGCGCATGAGCGCATCGTCTATGAGCGGCTGAAGGCCTCGCTCGCCGCCAACGGCGTGCAGCGGCAGATCCTCCTGATCCCCGAAATCGTCGAGATGGACGAGGCCACGGTGGAGCGCCTGCTGGAGCGCAGCGAAGAGCTCGCATCGTTTGGCCTCGCCATCGAGTCCTTCGGCCCCGGCGCGGTCGCGGTGCGCGAGACGCCGTCGCTGCTCGGCAAGACCAATGCAGGCGGGCTGCTGCGCGATCTCTCCGAGCACATGGCCGAATGGGACGAGGCGCTGCCGCTGGAGCGCCGCCTGATGCACGTCGCCGCGACCATGGCCTGCCACGGCTCGGTGCGCGCCGGCCGCAGGCTGCGGCCCGAGGAGATGAACGCCCTGCTCCGCGAGATGGAGGACACCCCGAACTCCGGCCAGTGCAATCACGGCCGCCCGACCTATGTCGAGTTGAAGCTGAGCGACGTGGAGAAGCTGTTCGGGCGGAGGTGAGATTGTAGGGTGGGCAAGGCGAAGCGTGCCCACCACCTATCGCGATCGCAGAAAGTTGGTGGGCACGGCGCGTTGCGCCTTTGCCCACCCTACGGCAGCGAGACTACGGCCTCTTCAGAAACACGAACTCCGTGTCGTCATACGCCCGCCGCTCCAATTCCTCGAAACCTTCCGGCGTCACGAACTGTGCGGCCTTCGCCTCTTCCACCACGAGCAGCGCACCCGGCGTGAGCCAGCCACCGTCGCGCAAGCTCGCAAGCGCCTTCTCCGCAAATCCCTTGCCATAGGGCGGATCGAGGAACACCAGCGAGAACGGCTCGACAGGGTGCGCAGGCCCGAGATCGGTCGCATCGCGGCGATAGACCTTGGTCACGCCGCCAAGGCCGAGCGTCTCGACGTTGTTACGCAGCAGCGCGCGGGCCTCGGCGCCGTTGTCGACGAACAGCGTGAACTTCGCGCCGCGCGAGGACGCCTCGATGCCGAGCGCACCGGTGCCGGCGAAGAGATCGAGCACGCGCGCATCCTCGATCGGATCGTCATAGGCGTGCACGAGGATGTTGAACACGGACTCGCGCAGCCGGTCCGCCGTGGGGCGGATGTCGCGCGAGGACGGTGAGGCCAGATTGCGCCCCTTCAAACGACCGCCGACGACGCGCAATCAGTCCTCCCGCGGCGTCAGATCGCGCTTGCCGTGATAGCCGCGCTTGGGGCGGCGCGGCGGGCCGTAGCCGTTGGCCTCGGACTCGTTGCGCTCGCGCGCCTCCTCGCTGCCGGTGCGCTGTACCAGCACGCGGCGGCCCTTGCGATCGTTGATCACGTCACGTTTGCTGGCAGGCTTCTTCTCGCGTGGCGCTTCGCCGTCGGGCGAAGAAGATTTCTTCGGAACGTCGAACTGCGCGCCCGACTTCTCGATCACCTTGTCGCCGAGCTGATCACGCAGCACGCGCGACTTGATCTCCTCGACCTGGCCTTCGGGGACCTCGCCGAGCTGGAACGGCCCGTAGGATACGCGGATCAGCCGGTTCACCTCGAGCCCGAGATGGGCGCAGACGTTGCGCACCTCGCGGTTCTTGCCTTCGCGGATCGCGAACACCAGCCAGACATTGGCACCCTGGTCGCGCTCCAGCGTCGCCTCGATCGGACCGTATTTGACGCCCTCGACCTCGATGCCGTTCTTCAATTCGTCGAGCTGCGCCTGGGTGACGTCGCCATGGGCGCGGACGCGGTAGCGGCGCAGCCAGCCGGTGTCCGGCAATTCGAGCGTACGCGCGAGCCCGCCGTCGTTGGTGAGCAGCAGCAGGCCTTCGGTGTTGAAGTCGAGCCGGCCGATCGAGATCAGCCGCGGCAGGCCTTCGGGCAGATTGTCAAACACGGTCGGACGGCCCTCGGGGTCGTCATGCGTCGTCATCAGCCCGCGCGGCTTGTGGTAGAGGAACAGCCGCGTACGCTCACGCTCCGGCAACGGCTTGCCGTCGACAGTGACGACGTCGTTCGAGGTGATGTCGAGCGCCGGCGAATTGATGACGCGGCCGTTGACGGCGACGCGGCCCTGCGTGACCATCTCCTCGGCGTCGCGGCGCGAGGCGAGGCCCGCACGCGACAGCACTTTTGCGATACGCTCGCCGGCCTTCTTCGGCTTCGGTGCTTCGTCACGGCGCGGACGGCCCTCGAAATCCCGATCACGGTCACGATAGGCGCCGCGGCCACCGAAGGCGGGGCGCTTCTCGAAGATCCTGCTCTCATCCTCGTTTTCACGGCGCGGACGGTCGCCGAAGCGGCCTTCGTTGCGCGGATGCTCGTGCCAGTCGGAGCGGCCCTCGGAGCGCTCGCGCGGACGATTGAATTTGGGACGATCGCCGCGTTCGCCATCACCATCACGACGAGGCCGATCGAATTTCGGACGGTCGTCGCGCGGGCGATCAAATTTGGGCCGATCGAACTTGGGCCGCTCGCGGAACGGACGATCGCCGGACGCGCGATCGTCGCGCGAACGCGAGAAACGCGGACGGTCATCGCCGCCACCCTGCCGATCGTCGCGCTTCTGCCAGGGCTTGTCTTCGCTGCGGTCACGGCCGCCGAAATCCTTGCGCGGACCCTTGCTGAAGTCCTTACGCGGCGGACGATCGCCACGCGGACCCGCGTCGCGCTTCTGCCAAGGCTTCGAATCGCTGCGCTCGCCACGATCGCGCGGGCGGTCGCCGAAGTCACGCGGGCGATCGCTGCGATCCCCACGGTCGCGTTCGCGATCCGGTGCGCCGCGCGAAAACTTCCGCTCGCCGTCGAACTTGCGTTCCGGGCGGTCGCCACGCGGCGCGTAGGGCCGCTTGTCGCCGAACTTCTTGTCACCGAACCGGCCGGCGGGACGGGAATCGTCGCGATCCCGGCTGCGCGGCGGACGGTCGTCACGGCCATAGGACGGGCGATCACCGCGCGGCTTGAACGGCCGCTTCTCGCCATCGCGCGCGCCGCGATCGGAGAACGGGCGGTCGCCGCGCGGCTTGAAACTGCGCTCGCCGCGCTCCTCACCACCACGGTCGTCGCGCTTGAATTTCGGACGGTCGCTGAAATCGCGGCGCGGGGCATCGCCCTCCTCGCGGCGGCGGAACGGACGGCTGTCGCGGTCACCGCGGGGCGGGCGGCTGTCGCCCCCCTCAGGGCCGCGCTTGGCGAATTTCTTCTCAGGGCCGCGCGGCTTGCCGGACCGGCCCTTGGGCGGGCCTCCCCTTGCCGGGCCTCGATCACGCCGGCCGCGGGAATCGTTGTCTTTGTCGCTGTCGCGAGGCATGAATAATCTCACTTAGGGGGTGGCCAGAAAGCATTGTGCGCGCTCGTTTCGAGCCGCATGCTCAGGCAAATCCGGTATTCACTCTTGCTGAAGGCGGAGCTACTAGCAGGTTTCTGGCGATGATACGAGGCTTGAAAGCCCCCTCTTTCATGGATTTGGCGCTCAAAACGGCCGAAAATGCCGGAAAGGCGGGCGAAGTTCCGATCGGATGCGTCGTGGTCCGAAATTACGAGGTCATCGCCACCGCGGCGAACCGGACGCTGACCGATTACGACCCGACCGCCCATGCCGAGATCATTGCGCTGCGCGAGGCCGCCAAAAAGATCGGCAGCGAGCGCCTGGTCGACTGCGACCTCTACGTGACGCTGGAGCCCTGCACCATGTGTGCGGGCGCGATCTCCTTTGCAAGGGTCAGGCGGCTCTATTACGGCGCCGCCGATCCCAAGGGCGGCGCGGTCGAGTCCGGCGTGCGGTTCTTCGCTTCGCCGACCTGCCATCATGCGCCGGATGTCTATTCCGGGGTCGGCGAGAGCGAGGCGGCGCGGCTGCTCAAGGACTTCTTTCGCGAGCGGCGTTAAGGCGCCGAGAAAAACTCGCGCAGCGCCTTTGCGGTGACGTCCGGGTTCTCCTCGGTGAGGAAATGGCCGGAGTCCACCGGCATGCCGTCGACGTTGGTCGCCCATTGCTTCCACGTATCGAGCGGCGTTGCGGCGGCCTGGGCGATGCCTGCGCCACCCCAGAGGGCCAGCATCGGCACCGTGATCTTCTTGCCGGCCTCGAAATCGACCTTGTCGAGGTCGTAATCGAAATAGGCGCCGGCGCGGTAGTCCTCGCACATCGCATGCACGCGGGCGGGATCGCGGAACGGGGCGATGTAATGTTCGAGTGCACGCAGGTCGATCGCGTCCAGCGTCTTCGACTTGGTCTGGCTTGCCATCTTGAAGCGCAGGAAGAACTCGCCATTGCCTGAAATTAGCGTCTCCGGCAGTGGCGCGGGCTGGGCGAGGAAGGTCCAGTGATAGATCTTCAGCGCGTAGGCGCGGTTCATCCGCTCCCAGTAATTATAGGTCGGCAGGATATCGAGCACGGCGAGCTTCGACAGCCGGCCGGGATGGTCGAGCGCGAGCCGATACGACACCCGGCCGCCGCGGTCGTGGCCGGCGAGCGCGAAGTGGACGTGGCCGAGCTGCTCCATCGCCTCGACCATGGCCTTCGCCATCGCGCGCTTGCTGTAGGGGATGTGCTGCGCATCGCTCTCGGGCATGTCGGACCAGCCATAGCCCGGCAGATCGGCGATGATCAGCGTGAACTTGTCGGCGAGCTGCGGCGCCACGCGGTGCCACATCACGTTGGTCTCGGAGAAGCCGTGCAGCAACAGCAGCGGCGGCCCCTTGCCGCCGACGCGGGCGAAGATGCGGCCGAAGGAGGTGTTGACCCACTCGGAGCCAAAGCCCGGATAGAGGTCGGCGAGATCGGACATCTTCGGCATCCTTATCTGGTCAGTCCTGTCTGGTCAGTCCCGGGCCGCCTCGAACAAAAATGTCGAAAACAACCCCATGCACAGTAGCACGGTGGTCACCTGTGAGGGTTGCTAACCCCAACAGGCGATTGCGCAATTTTGGAATGTCGATGTGGCGGGGCGGAGGCACGCGGCAATCGTGATGCCACCATGCGCGTATTCCGGAAAAAAGCCTGTCAGCCCCGGGCCTTCTCGGCTTCCACCGCCTGCCAGCCGATGTCGCGGCGGCAGAAGCCTTCCGGCCAGTTGATGCGGTCGACGGCCTGATAGGCACGCGCCTGCGCTTCCGTCACGGTCTTGCCGAGCGCGCAGACATTGAGCACGCGGCCGCCATTGGCGAGGATCGCGCCGTCCTTCTCAACCGTGCCCGCATGAAAGATCTCGGCGGTCTCGACCTTGGCGGCGTCATCGAGCCCTTCGATGCGCGTGCCCTTCTGATAGTCGCCGGGATAGCCCTTCGCCGCCATCACCACGGTGAGCGCGGAGTCCGGATGCCAGCGCAGGTCGAAGTGCTTAAGCTCCCCGTCGCAGGAGGCGAGGAACGCCGGCACGATGTCGGATATCATCCGCAGCATCAGCACCTGACACTCGGGATCGCCGAAGCGAACGTTGAACTCGAACAGCTTTGGGCCATGGGTGGTCAGCATGATCCCGGCGTAAAGGATGCCGCGGAACGGCGTGCCGCGCTGCTTCATGCCGGCAACCGTCGGCAAAATGATCTTTGCCATGATCGCGTCGTGGATCGCGGGCGTGACCAGCGGCGTCGGCGAATAGGCGCCCATGCCGCCGGTGTTCGGGCCGACGTCGTGGTCGAACACCCGCTTGTGGTCCTGCGCGGAAGCGAGAGGGATGGCGGTCTCGCCGTCGCACAGCGCGAAGAAGCTGATCTCGCGGCCCGGCAGAAATTCCTCGATCACGACCTCGGCGCCGGCATCGCCAAAGGCGCCCTCGAACATCATGGCGATGGCGTCCTCGGCCTCGCGCACGGTCTTGGCGACCACAACGCCCTTGCCGGCGGCAAGTCCGTCGGCCTTGACCACGATCGGCACACCCTGGCTCTGGACATAGGCACGCGCATCATTGGCGTTGGTGAAGCGCTTGTAGGCGCCGGTCGGAATGCCGAATTCGGTGCAGAGCGCCTTGGTAAAGCCCTTGGAGCTTTCGAGCTGCGCCGCCACCCCGCTCGGCCCGAACGCCTTGATGCCGGCGGCGGTGAGGTCGTCGACGATGCCGGCGGCCAGCGGCGTCTCCGGGCCGACCACCACGAGCTCGACCGCATTCGTCTTGCAGAAGTCGATCACGGCGGCATGGTCGGCGACATCGAGCGCCACGCATTCCGCCTCCCGCGCGATGCCGGCATTGCCGGGCGCGCACCAGAATTTGGTCACCAGGGGGGAGGCTGCGATTTTCCACGCCAGGGCATGTTCGCGACCGCCGGAACCGAGCAGGAGAATGTGCATCGAGGGCTCAGAATAAGGGGTTTGCTGGGGGCGGAGGTCGCACGAATCGGCGCGGGTCTCAAGGGGAAACGCCCCGAACTCCCCGTCATTCCGGGGCGCGCGCGCTTCGCTGTTTCCCTTCTCCCCTTGTGGGAGAAGGTGGCGCGAAGCGCCGGATGAGGGGTTCTCTCCACTCGCACGACCGTTCGTGAGGATAGAGACCCCTCACCCGGCTTCGCTTCGCGAAGCCACCCTCTCCCACAAGGGGAGAGGGTGAGGCAGGGCGCGCCGGAATGACAATCGCCGCTAAACCTGCTTCCCCGCAATGATCTCCTGCAAGGTCGCGACATGCCGCGCGAAAGCGCCGCGGCCAGCGGCGGTGGCAGTCACGGTCGTCTGCGGCTTCTTGCCGACAAAGGCTTTGTCCACGGAGACGTAGCCGGCCTTGGCCAGGGTCTCGATATGCGCGCCGAGATTGCCGTCGGTGGCGCCGGTGAGCTTCTTGAGCCGGGAAAATTCGAGGCCCGCGGCGGTTGCCGGCAGCGAATTCAGTGCGGCCATGATCTTGAGCCGCAGCGGCTGGTGGATGATGTCGTCGAGCTCGGCCATCACGCTAGCTCCGCCGCATCCAGAGGCCGCCGCCGATCAGGCCGGCGCCATTGACGACTGCCATCCACGGCACGAAAGCGTCGCCGGCCACGAAATAATAGCCGACCAGGGTCAACACCGTGATGCACGCCGCAATTGCGACGAAGGCGTAGGCGAGCCATAGCCCCGCAAGCGCATAGAACAGCATGAAATAGATCGTCCAGAATGCGCCCTGCTGCCGTGGCGAGAAATGTCCGAGGACCAGCGAGCAGAAATAGCCAAAGGCGATGCACAGCAGGAAGGCAACGAACATCCGCCGGTCGAAGCTGCTGCGTACGCCCGTGCTGGCCTGTTTGGACGCGCTGATGGCAAACGATCCAGCAAGGCCGAGGACATAAACGGCGAGCCAGATGGGGTAGCCTTCACGCGGCCAGAGCCAGGTGGCGATATTCGCGGCGAACACCAGGGCGCCCCAAAGGATCATCATCTGGCTTGCGATGTCGTAGACCCGCGATCGCCGAACGCGATGAACCATGTCGTCGATGTCGGCGAGCGCCTCAGCCGCCTGCTTGCTGTCGATCATGGCGGCCCCCATCAACCCGGCATCGGCGCAACATCGCGCGGGCGGTCGCCGGCAAGACGTCGTTTACGCGCAACGCCAATGGTGCGCATGGCCGTGTAGCCGATCAGGAACATCAAGGCCTTGCTGACGATGCCATAGATCGACATGGCAGCCGACCAGGTCCCGACATCGAAATTGAGAGCCACGATCACGTTCAACGCCGCGGAGAAGAACATCAGGCCCGACCAGGCGTAGCCGACAATGATTGCGATATCCGGCACCAGCTCGATTGCAATCGGCGGCAGATAACGATTCATCCATCCCCGCTTCAGCATCACAACGCCGACGACGATGTAGATCACGCTCGGCTTGATCATCACGAAGCGCGGATCGTTGGTGATCAGCGTGACGGTGCCGGCGCCGAGCACCAGAAACAGGCTCATCCACTGCATGGTGTCGATCGGCTTGCGGCGCGCGACTTGCCAGCCGATCTGGGACACGCCCAGCACCATGCCAAGCACGACCGACAGGGTCACATTGTGGGTCAGCAGGTAAAGGGCGAGAAAGAACAGCGTCGCCGCCATGTCGAGAAGCAGCAGTTTTCCGGCTTCGAACAGGTTTTTCATGGCTGTCTCCACAGCTTGCCAGCAACAGCAGGGCAATCGCATATGACGACATGGCTACGCCCGAGCAAGCGCCTCGTCCTTCGAGACGACCGCTTCGCGGTCTCCTCAGGATGAGGCTCAGCTGCACCAGTACCCGGTGAAGCGACTGCCGCAAACTCCGCCCTCATCCTGAGGGCCCGCCGCAGGCGGGCGTCTCGAAGGATGGCCGCTGGGAAGCCGCTCCCATATGCGATTGCCTTGCCAACAACTCGTCGCATCATGACTGCCCGCTCCCGCGCGTTGCCACGTCCTCGGCGATTGCATTGACCGCCTTCGGGTTGGTGACCATGCCCATGTGATTGACGCCGTCGATCATCTTGACGTCGACCGACGGCTTCACCGCCTGGACGGTCTCGGCATATTTGTCCGAGATCATCATCTCATCGTCGGCGCCGCCGAAAATCGTCATCGGGTGTGTCACCCCGGGCAGATCGAGCCGGTAGCCGCGTGTCGCAAAGTTGCGCATCAGGCGGTCGGAATAGGTGGAGGTGAGGTACTTGGCCGAATTCGCCGGCACGGCGAAGGCGAGCACCGGAAGCTGCGCACAGCACTCGATGCCGAGCTTGCGCAGCGCCGCCAGCCCGAAGTAGCGCGGAAGGTCAGCATTGGCCCAACCGCCGGCGTGCGGTTTGTTGGTCGGCGCGTCGTAGCCGAGATAGGGCGCGATCAGGACAGTGCGGACGAACAGGTCCTGCATGATCGGCGTCGCGGCAACACGCAACGAGAAGCCGGCGCCGGCGGAATGACCGATCAAGGTCAGCGGCAAATCGGGCGCGGCCTTACGGACATGGGCGACGAAGTCGACCAGATCGTCCTCGAGCTGGCCGACATAGCCGATATCACCGCGCGTCCCGGAGGCGCCATGGCCGCGCGTATCGAGTGCCCAGGTTTCGACGCCGTGCGCGGCGAATGCCGCCGTCAGGGCATGATTGACGGTGCCGGAGGAACCGGACGATCCATGGATGAAGATGGCGCCGCGGTCGGTGGCCGTCCCCTTCGGCGCGTAGTGCCGGAAGCCAAGCCAGGTGCCGTCGCGGGCCTGGAAGCGCTCCAGCGGCGGGAGGGTGGACCAGTCGATCCCCTTGGCGGAGTCCGAGACAGAGCGCATCTCGGCAGGCCGCTCCAGCGGCGTCGCGATCAGGGCGGTGAGCAACAGCGCGACAGCGCCAACCGCGCACAGGCCCCATTTCAACAGGCTTAGAGAACCCCGCAGCAGCCGCATCGCCATCGCAAACTCCCTCGAACTGATCATCAATAGAGAACTCTATATTACAGAGTACTCTTCATATCAATCCCCGGATTGGCGCCGCGCCGCGAAAATCCTTAACGTCGGGTCTGACCCCAAAATGCCGAATCGTTTGCCGATGCCGCCTGCGGAACCACTGCTCAACGCCCCCGAATTCACCGTCTCCGAGCTCTCGCAGTCCCTGAAGCGGACGGTGGAGGACGCCTTTGGCCATGTCCGGGTCCGCGGCGAGATCTCCGGTTTCCGCGGCGCCCACTCCTCCGGCCACTGCTATTTCGCGCTCAAGGACGAGAGCGCCAAGATCGAGGCGGTGATCTGGAAGGGCGTGCACGGGCGGATGCGCTTCAAGCCCCAGGAAGGGCTCGAGGTCATCGCCACCGGCAAGCTCACCACCTATCCGGGCTCCTCCAAGTACCAGATCGTGATCGAGGCGCTGGAGCCGGCCGGCATCGGCGCGTTGATGGCGCTGATGGAGGAGCGCAAGAAGAAGCTCGCCGCCGAGGGCCTGTTCGACGAGGCGCGCAAGCAGTTGCTGCCCTGGCTGCCGGAGGTGATCGGCGTGGTGACCTCGCCGACCGGCGCCGTCATCCGTGACATCCTGCATCGGCTCGAGGACCGCTTTCCCCGCCACGTGCTGGTGTGGCCGGTCAAGGTGCAGGGTGAAGGCTCGGCCGAGCAGGTCGCAGCCGCGATCCGCGGCTTCAACGCGCTGCCCGAGGGCGGCAAGATTCCGCGGCCCGATGTGCTGATCGTGGCACGCGGCGGCGGCTCGCTGGAGGACCTCTGGTCGTTCAACGAGGAGATCGTGGTGCGGGCAGCAGCCGAGAGCATGATCCCGCTGATCTCGGCGGTCGGGCACGAGACCGACATCACGCTGATCGACTTCGTCGCCGACAAGCGCGCGCCGACGCCGACGGCGGCGGCCGAGATGGCGGTGCCGGTGCGCAGCGATCTCTTCGTCGAGGTCGCCGATCTCGCACGGCGCACCCGCGCCTATTGGCAGCGTGCCCATGAGAGCCGCCGCAGCGAGCTGCGCGCCGCCGCGCGCGCCCTGCCCGCGGCAGGCGATCTGCTCGCGATCCCGCGGCAGCGGCTGGATTCGGCGGGCGCCTCGCTACCCCGCGGCCTCAAGGCCAACACGCACGCGCATTTCCGCCGGTTTACCGCGGCGAGCGCAAAGCTGACGCTGCGGGTGCTGCACGGGCAGATTTCGCAGGCTGATCACCGCCTCACCGTATGCGGCGAGCGGCTCGGCCTGTCCGCGCGCTCGCTGCTGCGGCAACGGCGCGACCGTTTCGCCGGGCTGGAGGTGCGCTTGCGCGCCTCGAAACTTTCGAATGCGCAGGCGCAGCGCAACGCAATCGCACGCCAGCGCGAGCGCACGCATCGTCTGGCCGAACGCGCGGGCCGCGCGCTTGTCACGCTGTTGCAGCGGCTGGATGCCCGCATCGAGAACAGCGGCAAGCTGCTCTCGGCGTTGTCGTATCGCGGCGTGCTCGCGCGCGGTTTTGCCTTGGTGCGGGATGAAGCCGGCCATCCCCTGCATGCGGCCGACGCGATTGGTCCCGGCGCTCGCGTCGAGATCGAGTTTGCGGACGGCCGTGTCGGTGCGACGGCGGATGCGGATCGCCCGGCGCCTGCCGCAAAGCGCGCGCCGTCGCAGGCAAAGCCGGCCACGCAAGACGTAAAACCTGCGCCGAAGCGCATGGCCAAGCCGGTGGATCAGGGCAATTTGTTTTGAGACGCGACAGCGTTGCCCCGCCCCCGCTGTCATTCCCCGCGAAAGCGGGGAATCCAGTACGCCGCGGCCTCTCGATCAATCGCTGACGTCTCGGAGTACTGGATCGCCCGGTCAAGCCGGGCGATGACAGCAAGGGTGTGGAAACAGCTCGTAGCCCGCCTACCGGCAGGACAATCCCGCGTCGATCGTGGTCCAGAAGCCGCAATGTTCCGGCGCGATCATCGGCGCGCCGGCGTGGGCTTCGAACAGGAAGATCGCGACGGTGAAGACGATCAGTGCGGATGAGAACAGGACGAAGCGATTGCGCATGAGGACTGCGTTTAATCGACATCGTGGTCGAACTAAGGCGCCGTCACCTGCTGAAACCGCCGCGACACGCGATACGTAGATTCACGGTCGGCCATACTCCGTGCAGGGCGGTGGTCGATGCGGGGCTGTCCGCCTGACGTTGTTCCTCGGGCGACCCCGCTTCCGCCTTCGCTCTATCGAGCTACGGCGGGACAAGCCCGCTCCATCCGGGCTACAGGACCGCCCTCACCGCGCCAGCCACTCCGCGACTTCCTTCTGCGACTCCGCGCGCGCCTCTGCGTCCGTGCCGAGATGGCCGTGCTCGGGCGCGGCGGCGTCGGTGGTGCCGGCAGCTGCGTGCAGCGGCGTATTGGCGCGGTCGAAATCGTGATAGGCGCCGGGATAGACCACGATGCGCGTGAGCGCGCTGCGGCCGCGGGCGCCGTCGACCATCTGGCGGCAGGCCGGCGGCGACGAGACGTCATCATTGGCGCCGATCAGCACCAGGGTCGGCACCCGCGCGCTCCAGCCGAGGCCGGCGGAGATCCGGCAATCCGGATAGAACGCGATCGCCGCGCGAAAATCCGGCCCCGCGTCGCGCGCGGCGCTCTGCGGACGCACCGCCCAGAGCAGTGCGCTGGCGCCGTTGGCCCAGCCGATCAGGCTGACGCGGTCGCGCGCGACCCAACTCTGCTTCATCAGCCAGGCGCGCGAGGCCGCGATATCGGCGACGCGCTCGCGCCGCGCCTTGATGTGCATCTCCTTGACGCGGCATTGCGGCCCGAGCTCGCGCGAGCCGTAGCTGTCGGGCAGCAGCACGGCGTTGCCGGCCTTCAGCAATTGCAGCGCCCAGTCGCGATAGCGCGGCAGCACCGATTCTGAATGATTGCCAAGGCCGCCGCAGCCGTGCAGCGCGATCACGGTCGGAAACGGCCCCTCGCCTTCGGGCTTGTAGAGCTGCCCATGCAGGATTCCGGACGACAGGGGAATGTCGACCTGCTGCGGCGCCGGCGCGGCGTGCGCGGCCGACATCAGCGACATAAGGAACAGGGCGGTCAGTCGAAGGCGCATCGGATTCTGCCGTGGAAGATGCCGGAACCGGCCATCCCTCGCGCGAAGCACTATCATGCGGAAACGGCGGCAAAACATCACAAACCGGTGGGTTTACCGGGCGGACAAGCCACCCTATCTATGCTAAATCCCGTCCAACACATCGTGCCCTCCAGGGTTTTCCACGGAGAGGCCTTCCACGGAGACTTTCGACCGTGCTGAACAAGTTCGGCCCCTCGGGCCATGGCGAAGCGCAGGTGCAATATCTCGACGGCGATTTCCGCGTGATCTCGCCGGGGACCTTCGTCCGTTGCGCGATCACCGACACGCGGATTCCGCTCGACGAATTGAAGTACTGGAGCGTGGATCTGCAAGAGGCCTACGCCACCCCCGCCGCCGTGCTGCAGCGGCATTTCCCCGGCGCGCTGAAGCCGCAGCCGTGATCGCGTAGGGTGGGCAAAGGCGCCTCGCGCCGTGCCCGCCATCTCTTCACGACCGCAACGAACAATGTAGGCACGCTTCCGCCTTCGCTCGCTCAGCTTCGGCGGACAAGTCGTCTTGCCCGCCCAACAAGACCGAGTTCGTGGCATCGCGCGGCTATTGCGGCTCGGGACCATCCGCGCCCACACAGGTCTTGATGAAAGTCTTCCTGGTCTCACCGACCACTTTCTGATCGATCGCCTGCTTCAGGCAATCGACCCGTGCCTGCGCCATGCAGAGCTGCATCTGGTCGCGCTTGTCCTGTCCCTTCAGGCTCTGCGTCGTCGCAAGACACGTGACGCGCTTGGTCGCGGGGACTGGCACCGTGCCGGTTGGGGCAGCGGGAGCCGTCGTCGGCGCCGTCTGCGCAAACACGGGCGCAATGATCAGACACACAAGACTGGCAGCGACGGCTGCGGATGGCAGTTTCATCGGATTCTCCTGATCGTCTGGAACCGATAGGCGTCTAGCGATGAATGTTGCCTGAATGGCCGGCTGCTACAGGGTGAGCAAAGTGTAACTCTCCTGCCGGCGCCGCACGAGCGGCACAGCCTTTCGCGCAACATGAGGATGGAGACGATGTTCGCGCGTACCTGGACTGCGCGCCTCGCCGCCGAAATGTTCTCCGTCGCGCCGATTCGCGTTGCATCGAATCGCGCTTGCACTCCGTGGTAAGTCACTTCGCGCTGTGGTTGGATTTTTCGCTGCGGTTCGGCGCCCTTAAGTTGTTTGACGAAGTTCTGGTGAAACAGAGCGCTGCTAGAGTGCGCGTTAGGTAATTAGCCCTGCTCCTTTGTCGCACAGACCATCAAGTCAACCAAACGGCCATTGAGCTTTGGAATTGGCGCAGTCTGTGAACGGGCTCACATCGGAAGAGCCATCTGACGGGCTACGATCACCTCGAAAATTCGCGGTGGATACTTTGTAAGTCGAAAGTCAACGATGGGGGTGATCATGCCCACCATACTAGACATGCTCTATCGTGAATATTGCCGCGCCCGCCTCGCTGAAATGCGGAAACAGCTTCTGATCATAGCTCAACGCTCTGAAGCTTCCGAAGCGCATCATCATCTTGCGGATCAGGGTGACGATGAGAGGACGGACGCACAACGCAAGACCGGTCGCGGCGTGCCGCATTGAAGCGGCCCGAGACCGGCGAACTCTCCCGTGTAGCAGTGACCAAGCAATTGGCGGCAGTTTGGGAGCAAGCGATGAATACACCCGAATGCTATACTGTCATGGTGGCCTGCGTCTCGTGCCTGACCATCATCGGAATGATGGCTGTTGGAGCCTGGTGAGGGGACTGACCGCTGAGCCGGGCTTGCACGCCCTTAACGGGTCCGCTGGCAAGCACGTTCAGTCGGACCTGTGGCGCCGGACACAGCACGCGCCCTCCCGCATCGTCCGTCGATGGACGCCGGAGGGCTTTCGCCTCGCCTCAGCGCGCAGACCTGCTTTTTGCTGTGAGGTAAGCGTTGCCGCCGCCTGATACCATTGCGGCGGCATCGCGTGAGATCCGGATGTCAGCCTCCGGGCGGACTATACGAAGAGCGCAGCTTCGCCGCGTTCTGGCGGACCTGCTTGATCTCGTCCTGCGTGAACAGCCGGGTCAGTTTCACGTTCTGCAGGGTGCCCACCGTGACGGTCAGACCGGAGATGGCCGGAGCCGTGCTCGGATCAGGCACATCGAAAATCACCAAAACGCCCGGACCGTCGGCAGCAACGCTGTACATCGAAATCAGCTTGCCGCCGGCCGCTTCAATGAGTTTTGTCGCCGCCTCCTGGCGATTGATCGTGGGGTTTTCCAAAATGGCGTTGAGAGCGCGTGGTGTATATTGTCCAGTGAGGCAAAAATGCATGGCATGTTCTCCTCTGAGCTTTTGGCAATAACTCTCCGGCCGTTCCGAACTGATCGTAACGGTCTCGCATCTGAAATGATGAAGGTACGTTGCCCGCCGTGGGCATAAACGCCGCCGATGATTGCCGGGAGTTCGGCACGTCCCGGTGACGGCTCTCCTGCAAGGCTACATCAACTCCCGAATGTGCGGAAGACAATTCATCCGCCGCGACATGTCGCATATCGCAAGGCGCGCGGTGTTGGGCTACGGCGGAGCGCTTTGCCCACGCCAGGAAATCATCAAGACATCATCGCCTGCCGAACCGCCGCTCGCGCGCCTTGTAGAGATGATCGCTGATCAATTGCCGGAGCGCTGCCGGATCATCGAATTCGAGCTGCACCGCGAACGGCACGATGCCGTCGGGGACGCCTTCGCGGCCGCGCAGGCGCGCAAGATCCTTTTCCGTCGTCACCAGCGTGAGTTGCTCGCGCTGCGCCTCCGCTGCGAGCGCCGCGATCTCGTTCTGCGAAAACATGTGGTGATCGGCGAAGGGGCGCGTGCGCGCGACCTCGATGCCGCAGGCGCGCAAGCTGCGGAAGAAACGCGCGGGATCGCCGATGCCGGCGAACGCAAAGACTCGTTTGCCGAGGAGTTGCGCGACCGAGGCCGCATCCGGCTTCAGGCGCGCGCGCAGCTCCGGCTTGTCGCGCTTCGCAAGCTCCGCCGCGACATCGTTGGCGGCATGGCCATTGCCGATCAACACCAGCGCATCGGTGCGCGCGAGCTGCGCCTTCAGCGGCGCACGCAAGGGACCGGCCGGAAACACCTTGCCGTTGCCGAGGCCGCGCTCGCTGTCGATCACGATCAGGGAGGCGTCCTTCAGCAGGTGCGGATTCTGGAAGCCGTCGTCCATCAGGATCACGGTCGCGCCCCGCGACTTCGCGAGCGCGACGCCTTCGAGACGGTCGTGCGCGACCACGACAGGAACGTCGCGCACCATCATCAGCGGCTCGTCGCCGACGTCGGAAGCGGTGTGGCGCTCGCGGTCGACCATGACCGGACCCTTGAGGCGCCCGCCATAACCGCGGCTGAGCACCACCGGCGTCTCGCCGAGCTCGCGCAACAGCTTCGTCAGTGCGAGCACGGTCGGCGTCTTGCCGGCGCCGCCGACATGGTAGTTGCCGACGCAGATCACGGGGATGCCGGCGTCAAAGCCCTGGCGCAGCATGCGCCGTTCGGTGATCGCGCCATAGAGCAAGCCCAACGGCCGTAACGCATGAGACTTGAAGGAACGCGGCCGGTACCAGAAGGCCGGCTCACGCATTGGCGGCCCCCATCTCGATGGTGAGCTGCAGGAGATAGGGCTCGAGCGCAGTCATGGTGCGATTGAGTGCACCGCCGAGATCCTCGACCACGCCTGCGCCGGCGCGCTGCATCCCGTCGCGCACCGTGGGATCGGCTAGCAGCTGGCCGAGCTGCTTGACCAGCGCCTCCTGTGTGTCGGCCTGGCGCGCGCCACCGCTGCTATCAAGCGCCTCGTAGACATCGGCGAAGTTGAAGACGTGCGGACCATGGACGATCGCAGCGCCGAGCTTGATTGCCTCGATCGGATTCTGGCCGCCATGACGGATCAGCGATCCGCCCATGAACACGACCGGCGAGAGGCGGTAGAACAGGCCGAGCTCGCCCATGGTGTCGGCGACATAGACGTCGGTCGCGGCCGTCGGCAATTCCTCGCGCGAGCGCAACGCCGGCTTCAGGCCCGACGCCGTGATCAGGCCCGCGATCGAGGTGCCGCGATCCGGATGCCGCGGCACGATCACGGTCAGAAGCTGCGGGAAGAAACCGACGAGACTGCGATGCGCCGCGACCAGCATCTCGTCCTCGCCCGGATGGGTCGAGGCCGCGACGATGATCGGGCGGCCGCGCGTCATCGCCATCAGCCGCTCGAGCTTGGCGGGATCGGCCGGCGGCGCGGCCACGTCGAGCTTGAGATTGCCCGTGGTGACCACGTCGCGACCGCCGAGCGCGGAGAAACGTTCAGCATCGGTCTTCGATTGCGCCAGGCAGATGTCGAACCGCGACAGCAGCGCCGAGATGGTGCCGTACATCCGCCGCCAGCGCGGGAAGGAGCGCGGTGACATCCGCCCGTTGATCAGCACCATCGGCAGGCGGCGCGCGGCGCCCGCCAGGATCAGATTCGGCCACAAATCGGATTCGATGAACAGCGCCAGCGACGGCTTCCAGTGATCGAGGAAGCGCGCGACATAGCGCGGGGAATCATACGGCACGTATTGATGGATGACGTCGGGCGGAAAGCGCTTTGCGACGACGGCGGCGGAGGTGACGGTGCCCGAGGTGAGCAGGATGCGCAGATTGAGGTCGCGCAGGCGCTCGATCAGCGCGGCTGCGGCAAGCACCTCGCCGACGCTGGCGCCGTGAATCCAGACCAGGGGGCCGTGCGGACGCACGTCCCGGGACAGGCCTCGCCGCTCGCCGACGCGGGCGGGATCCTCCTTGCCCTGCTTCAGCCGCCGCTTGATCAGCGCCGGCGCAAGCGGCACCAGGCCCGAGGCCAGGCGCCGGTACATCCGCAGCGTTATCGGCAGCGAGTTAGCCATCTTGGGGCCCCGGACGGCCGAGTTGCGCATAGGCGCGGCGGGTTGCCTCGTTCAAGGTCTCTTCCAGCTCCAGCCGCAGCGCTTCCATGGTGGCGGCGTCGGCATCCGGCGGCACGTGGATTTCCTTGATGCCGACCAATGCGCCCCGCCCGAACGGCAGGTTGATGGTGGTGCGGTCCCAGTTCTTGAGCCGGATGAAGCGGCTGGTCGCCATCGCGAAAGGCATGATCGGCCGCCCCGATTCCCGTGCCAGCATGATGATGCCGAGCCCGGCCACGCGCGAGCGCTTCGGGACATCGGCGGTCAGCGCGACATTACAACCGTCCTGGAGCGTGTGCACCATTTCCCTGAACGCGCCCACCCCGCCCTTGCGGTGGAAGGCGCCGCCGTGGTCACCGGAACCACGGATCAGGCCGATGCCGAGCCGCTCGACGGCGATCGCGTTGAACTCGCCGTCGCGATGCCGCGAGATCAGGACCTTGGCCCGGTAGGACTCCTTGGTCTTGATGAAAGGCGTGAGGAAATGCTGGCCGTGCCAGAAGGCGAAGATCGCGGGGATCTGCGGCTCGACGATGTCATAGACGTCAGGCGGATCGAACGTGAACTTGTTGGTCCGCCAGACCAGACGCAGATATTCGGCCGCCAGAACCCCGACGGCACGCTGAAGCCAGCTGCTTCGCAGCGTATTGCGAAGCAGTTTTTTCAACGTGCCGGTTCTTGATTCGGGTCGAGCAGCCGATGGAGATGGACGATGAAGTAGCGCATCTGGGCGTTGTCGACCGTGCTCTGCGCCTTGGCGCGCCAGGCGACGTGGGCGGACGCATAGTTCGGATAGAGGCCGACGATCTCGACGTCGTCGAGGTTCTTGAAGGTGTTGTGCTCGAGATCGAGCAGTTCGCCGCCGATGACGAGATGCAGCAATTGTTGCGGGGCACTATCTGGCATGGGTTCTGTTCCTAACGGGCTGCCCGGCAAAGCAGTGTTCGAGAAGCACGGCGGACGCGCTCAGGGCAAGGGCCGATTTCGAAAATGCGCGACGATGCCCGCATGACGATCGCGACCCGCTGCCACCAGCACCCCGTGCGTGACTTCCCGGCGGTTATAGAGGATGGGATCTCCGGAGAGGTCGCTCATCCTACCATCCGCTTCCTGCACGATCAAATCGGCCGCCGCAAGGTCCCAATCATGGCTGTTGCCCCCGGCAAAAGCCGCATCCAGCACGCCATCGGCGACCCGGCACAGGCGCAGCGCGAGCGAACCGATTCGCGGATGCAGCTTGATGTCGCCGCCAGCAGTATTGAGCCGTTCGACCATCGGCTTCGGGCCGGCGACGCGGGAGAAGTCGAGCGCGGATCCGGACGCCGCCCGCACGGCTTTGCCGTTGAGCGTCGTGCCCTGCCCGCGGGCCGCGAAGAAGAACTCGTCGGTTGCGGGCGCGAACACCGCAGCCAGCACCGGCGAGGCATCCTCGACCAGCGCGACGCTGACGCACCATTCGTCATGACCGCCGAGATAATTGCGGGTGCCGTCGATGGGATCGACCACCCAAGTCCGCCGCCGCGACAGCCGCACCTCGTCGTCGGCGCTCTCCTCGGACAGCCAGCCATAATCGGGCGTCGCCGAGCGCAGGCGCGCTTCGAGCAAATCGTTGACGGCAATGTCGGCTTCCGACACCGGCGAGGACGCGCCCTTGGTCCACGTCCTCAATTCGGTGCGGAACATCGACTGCGCGAGGCTGCCTGCCTCCCGCACCGCGTCCTGCAGCAGCGCCGCGTCGCGCGTCAGGATGGTTTCGTCAGTTGCATGCGCGTCAGCGTCCGCCAAGCGTCAAACCCTCGATGCGCACCGTCGGCGCATTGATGCCGTAGCGGAACTCGAGATTGTTCGCCGGCTGCATCGACTTGAAGATCTCGAACAGATGGCCCGCGATCGTGACTTCGCTGACGGGATAGGTCAGCTCGCCATTCTCGATCCAGAAGCCGGAGGCGCCGCGGCTGTAATCGCCGGTGACGCCGTTGACGCCGGAGCCGATCAGGTCGGTGACGTAGAAGCCCTGCTTGATGTCGGCGATCAGCTCGGCCGGGGTCGGCGTGCCCGGTTCGAGATGCAGATTGTACGGCCCGGGCGACGGCGAGGACGAGACGCCGCGATGGGCGTGGCCGGTGGTGGTGAGGCCGAGCTCGCGCGCGGTCGCGCAGTCGAGCAGCCAGGTCGTCAGCACGCCCTCGTCGACCAGCGCGATCTTCTTCACCGCGACGCCTTCGGCATCGAACGTCTGCGAGCGCAGGCCGCGCTTGCGCAGGGGATCGTCGATGATGCGGATGTTCCTGGCGAACAGCTGCTGGCCGAGCTTGTCCTTCAGGAAGCTGGTCTTGCGTGCGATCGAGGCGCCGTTGATGGCACCGACGACGTGGCCAACCAGCGAGCCCGCAACGCGCGGATCGAACACGACCGGCACCTTGCAGGTCTCGACCTTGCGCGGATTGGAACGCGCCACGGTACGCTCGCCGGCGGAACGGCCGACGATTTCCGGCGACAGGAGATCGGCGCCGTGCGGCGCCGAGGTGAAGTCGTAATCACGCTCCATGCCGGTGCCTTCGCCCGATATCGCGGTCGCTGAAATGCCCTGGCTGGAACGCAAATAAGAACCATGAAAGCCGGTGCTGGTGACGAGCACCATGCCGCCCATGCCGGCGGAGGCGGAGGCGCCGCCGGACTTGGTCACCCCCTTCACGGCGAGCGCGGCAGCCTCGGCTTCGAGCGCGCGGCGCTCGAGCTCGGAGGTCGCGGGCACGTCGGGATCGAGCAGATCGAGATCGAGGAAGTCGCGCGCCAGCAGCGCGGGATCGGCCAGGCCGACATATTTGTCGTCGGGCGCGACGCGCGCCATCGCAACCGCGCGCTCGGCAAGCTTGGTCACGGCATCGCCGCTGACGTCGTTGGTCGAGACCACCGCCTGGCGCTGGCCGACCAGCACGCGCAGGCCGACATCGTCGCCCTCGGAGCGTTCGGATTCCTCGACGCGCCCGTCACGCACCTCGACGCCCTGCGAGACGCCGCGCACGGCGACGGCATCGGCCGCATCCGCACCGGCGCGCTTGGCCGCCTCGACCAGCCGCTGCGCGAGATCGGAGAGCGCGGTCTGATCGAACAGGTCGCGATTGGCTTTGGACGAATCCTGGGGCGAAAGCGTCGAGCTTGGTGAAGGGTTCACAAACGAAATCCTGTTGCGGCGGGAGGTTTCGGGGCGATACCGGCCCTGAACACCAGATGTGCCCAATTGGTACGGACTTCAAGCGTTTTCAGCCCGCAAAAAGCTCAGATTCGCAAGTCTAGCGCAACGTCTCGTCAATCATGCGTGCCAAGGTCTTGTCAATCATGAGCGGCGGTGACGCTGGATTAACCAGCCTTTTTAAGTGGTTTCGGAACGGCGCGCGCTAAGGTCCTCGCATCGACCGGGAACATAATCCCGGCGGGGAGAACTAAAGCCGTGAGGCGTCAAACAGCAACAAGCGGGATCGCTCCCGCCGGGTCGGGCCGCAGCTTGCGGCTCGACCCTCTTTCCCTTCCGGTCCGCTTCGATGCGCACGATCCGCGCGCCGACGGATACACCAGGCAGATCGAGCTTCATCGCGAGCGTGTCGTGCTGCGCCGTGCCGTCCGCGGCATGCAGATGGCGATCAACGTCCGCGTCAGCGACTTCATCGGCGTTGCGTTGCGCGGCAATGACGAGGCGCAGACCCTCGTCCTCGTGCATCGCGATCCCTCGCTGTCCGTTCCGCTGCTGGTCAGCAACGATGGCGACGAGCTCGCCGAGGCCTGGGCGATCTGGAGCGAGCTGTTTGCGCTTCCGCAGCTCGACGAAGGTGCCCGCAAGCCGACGCCGCGCCGTCGTCGCGCCAACGCGATCCGCGCCCGCCGTCCGAAATTCCTGATGCGCCGGCGCACCGCCATGACGCGCGAGCTGTCGGTTCATCAGGGCGAACGCGAGATCATCGCAAGGAATTGAACGGCACGCACAGTGCCGTAGGGTGGGCAAAGCGAAAGCGTGCCCACCTTTTTTATCTCAATCCCGGGAAGATGGCGGGCACGGCGCAAGAGCGCCTTTGCCCACCCTACGGGCTACGCCGCCCGCATCACCGCGTCGACCAGCAATCCCGCAAACAGCAGGAAGCCCGCATACTTGTTCGAGAAGAACAGGCGCTTGCAGAGCAAGGGGTCGCTGATATCCAGCCGCACGATCTGCGAGGCCAGATGCACGGCGAACGCCGCAAGCCCGAGCCAGGCCGGCCAGCGCGCATCGCCTGAGGCCAGCGCGACGCCGATCAGCATCACCGCAAGCCCGTAGAACAGGATCAGCGCCTGGTGCGTGTGCGCGCCGAACAGCCGCGCGGTGGATTTGATGCCGATCAGCGCGTCGTCCTCGGCGTCCTGGTGCGCATAGATCGTGTCATAGCCGATCACCCACGAAATCGATCCGGCATAGAGCACCAGCGCGGTCAATTCGATGCGCCCGAAGGTGACGGCAAATCCCATCAGCGCGCCCCAGGAGAAGGCGAGGCCGAGCACGATCTGCGGCCACCAGGTGATGCGCTTCATGAAGGGATAGATCGCGACGATCAAAAGCGAGGCGATGCCGGTCAGGACTGCGAAGCGGTTGAATTGCAGCAGCACCACGAGACCGGTCAGCGCCTGCGCGACCATGAAGGCCAGCGCCTGCTTGGTCGTCACCTGGCCCGACGGCAGCGGCCGCGAGCGGGTGCGCTCGACCTTGTCGTCGAGATCCCGGTCGGTGATGTCGTTCCAGGTGCAGCCTGCTCCGCGCATGACGAAGGCGCCGATGAAGAACAGCACGATGGTGAGGGGCAGGCCGCGGACATCATGCGCCATGCCCGCCGCGAGCGCCGCCGACCACCAGCACGGCATCAACAGGAGCCAGGAGCCGATCGGACGATCGAAGCGGGACAAGCGCAAATAAGGCCGCGCCCATTGCGGCGCAAGCGTATCGACCCAGTTGCCGGTGGAATCGGCAACGCGGGCGGATGTATCACTCATCGGGTGAGGACGTTGCCGTTGAGCGTATCGAAGGTGCTGCCGCCCTTCTTGCCGGCATTGGCTTCAGGCGCCGAGCCCGAGCCCAGCACCTCGCTCAGCGACGGACCGGCCGGACCGCGCGGCTGGTTCTGCATCTGCTGCGCGACGTTGCAGACCTTCGTCGCCATGGCCTCGGTGTTCTTGTGGCCGTCCTTCATCTGCGCGCTGACCTGCGCCGGAATCCCGCACTTCGAAGCGTTGACCTCGATGTACTTGATCATCTTGGTCTCAGCCTGGCTGAAATTGCGAATCAGCTTGCAGGCTTCGTCCGGCGAGGCGTGACGATCGCTCGCGGCCTTGATCAGCTTGCCGCGCTTCTCGGCTTCCTCGCGCAGCGGCATGAAGGTTTTCATGCAGTCCTCGCCGGGACCGCCTTGCGTCGGCGGGGCGGCGCTGAAGGCACCTGCGCCACCGACGGGCGCGGCGCCGTTCACGGGAAACGATCCTTGGGGCGCTGCACCGACCGAAGCGCTCGGCGCCGAGCCGTTCACGGGCGGAAACGCGGAACTGGTTGGGGCTTGGCCAGGCAGCGGCGCAGGGAAGCCCTGCGCGTGGGCACCCGCGGCGCCCAAGGTGACCATGGCGGCAGTGATCGGAACCATCAAATGACGGATCATCAAGGCAGTCTCTCCGGCAGGAGCTTACGGGGCTTGGCGTCTTCCCAATTGAAGCGCAACCAGCGTGCTCGCGATTTTACGATTCCCGCCGGCCCTTAACAACCCGTCGAATAGGGCAAGAGCGCGGCGCGCCGACGCACCGATTTGGCAATATTTACCCCCGAAATGGCGGCTTTCGGTTAATAACGGCGGCAAATTGGACCTTTGAACGATGCCCTCCCACGATTTTCGTGCCCCCCGCCTGTTTGTCGATGTCCCCCTTGCCCAGGACGCCAGGGTTCCGCTCGACCGCGACCAGAGCAATTATCTCGGCAATGTGCTGCGGCTTACCGCCGGGGCCGAGGTTTTGGCGTTCAACGGCCGCGACGGCGAGTGGCAGGCCGCGATCGAAGGCCGCAAGCGGCCGGACGGCCTCGTCATCCTCCAGCAGGCCCGGCCCCAGGACCGGCTCGCCGACCTCACCTACGTCTTTGCCCCGCTCAAGCATGCCCGGCTGGACTACATGGTCCAGAAGGCCATCGAAATGGGCGCTGCCACGCTTCAGCCGGTCCTGACCCGCTTCACCCAGGCCTCCCGGGTCAACACCGAGCGGATGCGCGCCAATGTCGTCGAGGCCGCCGAGCAATGCGGCATCCTCAGCATCGCCACGGTGGCCGAGCCGGTGCCGCTGGACCGGTATCTCAGTCAGCGCCCTGCCGACCGACTGCTCATCTTCTGCGATGAGGCGGCGGAGGTCCAAAACCCCATTCAGAGCCTGCAAGACGCGCGCGAAGCCGGCCATGACCAAGGCAGCGTTGGCATCGACGTGCTGATCGGCCCCGAAGGCGGCTTTGCCGAAGAAGAGCGGGCGCTACTGCTACGGCAGCCCAAGATCCTGCGGCTGGCCCTCGGCCCCCGGATCATGCGGGCCGACACGGCCGCGGTGGCGGCGCTGGCGCTGGTGCAGGCGGTGCTGGGCGACTGGAATGGCACCTAACCTAGCCAGGCGAACCTAACGTCGATTCGCGCGGGGCGGCTCGACAGGTTCGCGCTTTAGATGATCTCTCGCTTCGATCGATGCAGGGTCTCGGACGGCAGCTCTCCGAAAGCCGCCCTGTAGCTCGCTGCGAACTCGCTCAGATGCCAGAAGCCATGGCCGATTGCGCAGGCCTTCACACTGCGACGAGCCGGGCCGGTGCGCAGCTGCTTTCGTACCGACCAGAGGCGCAAGACCCGGCTGTAGCGATGAGGGCTCATGCCGCAGATGGCCTGCGTCGCACTCTGGAGGGTCCGAACGGACACGCCCACCCGCTCTGCCAGTTCGGTCGTCTTGTGCCAGATCGCAAGATCGTGGCGGATCAATCGTTCCATCTCTGCGACGATCCGTTGATAGCTGTCCGTCGTGGAGTGCATGGGCCCGCGATTCACGTTGGACCGAATGGCAGCATCCATTGCGACGAACAGGGATTGTTCGACCGCCGTTCGCGACGTCGGCTCGTTCAGGAAGTCTGGATCATGTGCCGCGGTTTCAAGCGTCGTGGAAATCGAGCCATGCAGGGAGGCAAGTAGGTCCGATGCCGGGCTCAGCAATTGATAGCCGTCATCCAGCTGAGACCAGGGTTCGCGCTCGGGCAGGCTGAAATAGGCGACAGCCCACAAACGCCCCGCCGGCTCATAGACCAGGCAATCGGATCTCCCCTTGAGAACGAGTATGGAGCGGCCAATTGATTGCCCGTTGATGCGGGTGGAGGTCACATGGTCCATCGGCACCGCCACCGCGATGGCGTGCGCCAGATCATAACCGCGGATGATCCGCGGGAAGGTCTTCACCAGAGACAGCGTCAGGACCGGCAGGCTGAGCTGGGCACGCTTGATTGCAGTCGCCCCCGCCGACAGCGGCATGCTGGACGCGCCGGCATATCTCTCACTCTCTCCGAAATGATCGATGTCGTACGATCGGAGCTCGAGAGCCGCGGATGGCTTGAGGCCCTGAAACGACAGCAAGCCGTCTAATGCTGTTCCTTGCGTTCCATCGCGAGCAGTATCGAGAAGGCTTTGATCCATATCCTGCCGCTTACTTCGCCTTCCTTGTCGATGCAGCGCCCTTGGGGGCACGCAGATCATCCGGCCCGTTGATGCCGGCGCGCTTGAGATCGCGAAGCAGTTTTGTGAGCAGCAGCATATTAGTCTTCTGCAGTTCGTGATTGTTTCCAAACCTGAATGCGTTCTGCTCGGTCACGATGAGCCCGGCCTTGGTTTCGGCGAGAATCTTTCGTCTCTTAAGTCCCGTCACGCGACGGCGAACCGTCTCGAGCGGCAGGCTGAGGAAGCGAGAGAGCGCCGCGCGGGACACCCCTTGCTTGATCGCATCCGGCTCGACCGCGTGAATGCTGGAGAATCTCTCGTCCAGCGACGGATCGTTCATCACATTGATGACGTTCGCGTTGAGAATCGCATGAACGATCAATAGGTCCAGCGGATCGAATTCGTCGTAGTGCCGGAACAGCTCGCTGATCGAAAACAACATATAGGCCAGCGTGTGTCGCGAGACCGTCCGGATAACATCTGATGCATTGCGCATGAATCGAAACCAATATTCACATTGTAAACGAAGGCAGCAGCAAACGGATCATCCGCCATACCCAATATGAGTATGCGACGACTTGCCTGTCCTCCTCAATTTCTCAATGTGACGTTGAGCTTGCGGTTGCTGCATTGAGTCGCATGCGCGGACAGGAATCAGCGACGGGCAATGAGGCTGTCGCGCAGGACGACATGGCCATGGACGACGATGTTGCATCGGACAGGCGGCGACGCGAGGAGCTAGGGCTCATCAAGGCATTTCTCGGCATAAGGGACCCGAGCAGGAGGCAGAGAATTCTCGAGCTTGCCGAGGAGCTCGCAGATCACGCCGCGTCCGAAACCGCAGGGCTTGCCTTCGCCTCGACCGATGCATCGCTTGGCGATGCGCCCAGAGATCTCCCTGGCCAGACTGAGTGAAAACCAAGCCCTGGTATTAAAATACCTAGAATACCTTCTGACAGATCGCTGCGTCCCGCCTCCAAAGCCGTTAAGCGATTGATCCTTTGGAGGTCGAAACCGCTTTCGCGCCATGCTAAGGCCTGCGCCAATTCGCCTCCCTTCTTTCGCCCTGCCCGGTTCCACCGGGACGATGGACCCCTGTTATGACCGCGACTGCCACCTCAAATGCTGCCGGCTCCGCCGCCTGGGCGGATACGCTGCTCTTGTCGTTCGCGCAGGCCGGCTATGTCAGGTCGGAGCCCGCGATCCTGCAACCGGCCGAGCCGTTCCTGGACCTCTCCGGCGAGGACATCCGCAAGAGCCTGTATCTGACGACGGACCTGTCCGGCGAGGAGCTCTGCCTGCGCCCGGACCTGACCATTCCCGTCGCCCGCGACTACCTCACCTCGAGCCGCGCCGGCCAGCCGGCCGGGTTCAGCTATCTCGGCCCGGTGTTCCGCTACCGCAGCGGCCGGGCCAGCGAATTTCTGCAGGCCGGCATCGAATCGTTCGGCCGCCAGGACCGCGCCGCGGCCGACGCCGAGATGCTGGCGCTGGCGCTGGAAGCGACCGCAGCCTTCGGTGTCCGCGATGTCGAGATTCGCACCGGCGACGTGGCGCTGTTCAACGCCCTGCTCGATGCGCTCGACCTCTACCCGGTCTGGCGCCGCCGCCTGGTCAAGGATTTCAACCGCAAGATCAGCCTGGAAAAAGATCTGGAGAAGCTGGCGGCCGCGACCACCGCGACCCGCAGCGAATATGAGGGTGTGCTGGCCGCGCTCGCCGGCTCCGATCGCAAGGCGGCGCTCGCCTTCGTCACGGATCTGATGTCGATCGCCGGCACCACCAATGTCGGGGGCCGCACCACGGCCGAGATCGCCGACCGTTTCCTCGAGCAGTCGACGCTGAAGGGCGGCGCGCTCCCGCGCGAGGCGATCGCCGTGCTCAAGCGCTTCCTGTCGATCGCAGGCAATCCCGACGATGCCGTCGCCGAGCTCCGCGCGCTCACCACGGACGCGAAGCTCGACCTCAGCGCTGCCGTCGACCAGTTCGAAAGCCGGGTCGGCTTCATGGCCGCGCGCGGCATCGACGTGAAGCAAACGCGCTTTTCGACCGCGTTCGGACGCGGCCTCGACTATTACACCGGCTTCGAATTCGAGCTGCATCACAGGGGCAACGGCGCCGAGCCGCTGGTCGCCGGCGGCCGCTATGACGGGCTGATGACCCAGCTCGGATCGGCCGAACCGATCCCCGCGGTCGGCTTCTCGGTCTGGGTCGACGCGCTGACCCGGATCGGCCGCAAGGTGGGAGCTTAAGTCATGAGCGCGCCATTCGTCCTGGCCGTTCCCTCCAAGGGCCGCCTGCAGGAAAACACCGAGGCGTTCTTTGCCCGCGCCGGGCTCAAGCTGTCGAAGGCAGGCGGCGCGCGCGACTATCGCGGCACGCTCGCAGGCCTCGACAATGTCGAGGTCGCCTATCTCTCGGCGAGCGAGATCGCATCGCAACTGTCGCGCGGCTTTGCGCATCTCGGCGTCACCGGCGAAGACCTGGTGCGCGAGAACATCGCGGATGCCGACAAGCGCGTGTCCCTGATCGACGGGCTCGGCTTCGGCTATGCCGACGTCGTCGTCGCGGTGCCGCAGGCGTGGATCGACGTCCGCACCATGGCCGACCTCGACGACGTCACCACCGGCTTCCGCGAGCAGCATCACATGCGGATGCGGGTCGCGACCAAGTTCATCAACCTCACCCGCACCTTCTTCCAGAGCCACGGCATCACCGATTACCGCATCGTCGAAAGCGCGGGCGCGACCGAAGGCGCGCCGGCGGCCGGCAGCGCCGAGCTGATCGTCGACATCACCACGACCGGTGCGACGCTCGCCGCCAATGGCTTGCGGGTGCTCGACGACGGCGTGATCCTGCGCAGCCAGGCCAATCTGGTCGCCTCTAGGGATGCCGACTGGTCGCCGCAGGCGCGGGAGACCGCGCGCGTCATCCTCGATCACATCGCAGCAAGGGCGCGGGCCAACAAATACCGCGAGGTCCGCACCCGCTTCCAGCAATGCGACGCCGCCCTGCTCGGCGAAGCCCACGAGCGCTTCGGCGTCGAGGCCCCGTTCGGCGGGCCGACCTCGTCGGGCATGCTGACGCTGCACTGTCCGCCGGGTCAGCTCTATGCGCTGGCGAGCTTCCTGCGCGAGCATGGCGCCGAGACCGTCTCGGTGGTTTCGCTCGACTATGTGTTCGACCGGGAGAACCCGCTGTTCGCCAAGCTCGAGGCATTCCTGCGGCAGTGAGCCTCAGGTCCGTTCAGCGTAGCGACAGCAAACGGCAGCTACCATATGCTGTTAAGAACCATGGACGCCTCTGGAACCTTGATCAATGACGCTGGGCTCTGACGTTTCCGGCATGACGACCACCGCGGCCAGTGCCGCCGCGAAGGGGTTGTCGATTGTCGTCCCCCTCTACAACGAGGCGGCGGGCCTCGCCGCCCTGCACCAGCGCATCTGCGATCTCGCCAAGACCTTGCAGCAGCGCTATCGCTTGCGTTGCGAAGTCGTCTATGTCGACGACGGCAGCGCGGACGCGACGCTCTCGATCGCCCGGTCGCTGCCGGCCGACGCGGTCGACGTTCAGGTGGTGTCGCTGTCGCGCAATTTCGGCAAGGAAGCCGCGCTGATGGCCGGCCTCGACCATGCCCGGCTCGGCGCCGTGATGTTCATGGACGGCGACGGTCAGCATCCGCCGGCCCTGGTCGAGCAGCTGGTGCGGCACTGGATCGAGGACGGCTATGACGTCGTCTATACCGCCAAGGCGCATCGCGACAACGAGCCCTTCCTGCGCCGCGTCGCCGTGCGCGGGTTCTATTCGCTGATCAATTGGGGCGCGCGCCAGAAGATCCCCGAAGACGCCGGCGACTTCCGCCTGCTGTCGCCGCGCGCGGTCGCAGCGCTCAGGCAGCTGCCGGAGCGCAACCGCTTCTTCAAGGGCCTCGCGAGCTGGATCGGCTTCCGCCAGATCCGCGTCGATTACGAGCCCGCGCCGCGCACCCATGGCGTGACGACCTTCAGCGCCGCGCGCCTGCTCGGTCTTTCGATCGAAGGGGTGACCTCGTTCTCGGTGGCACCGCTGCGCTTCGCCAGCCTGCTCGGCGTCATCCTCGCCGGCGGCGCCTTCCTGTTCGGCCTCTCGATCCTCTGGGAAGTCTGGACCACGGGCAAGCAGGTGCCCGGCTATCCCTCGCTCGTGATCGGCCTGATGACCATCGGCGGCGTGCAGCTCATCATGATCGGCATCGTCGGCGAATATATCGGCAAGATCCTGTCCGAGCTGAAGGCGCGCCCGATCTACTTCGTCGCCGAGCACAGCGAAAAGCATATCGAGACCGGGAAGGCCGACGACGCCTCGAAGAGGACGGCCGCCGAATGAGCGCGGCCGCGGGCCTGCGGCGGATCTGGCTCTGCGCCGACGATTACGGCATCAGCCCGGGCGTCAATCGGGCCATCCGCGACCTGATCGAACGCGGCCGTCTCAATGCCACCTCGGTGATGATGGTGGGACCGGCGATCGAGCGCGGCGAGATCGAGGCGCTCCAGACGGCGGCGAAAGCGAGCCCGCGCTGCGCGATCGGCTTGCACGTGACATTGTCGGCGCCGTTCCGGCCGCTCACCATGCATTTCCGACCGCTGGACGGCGACATGTTCATGCCGTTCCCGAAGCTGCTGCGCGCGGGCCTTGCGCGCCGGCTCGACCGCGAATTCTTTCGCAATGAGGTCAAGGCGCAGCTGGCGGCGTTCGCGGAAGCATTCGGGCGCGCGCCCGACTTCGTCGACGGCCACCAGCATGTGCAGCTCTATCCGCAGGTGCGTGACGGCTTTGTCGATGCGGTCAGCGAAGCCGCGCCGAAAGCCTGGGTCCGCCAGGGCGGGCGCGACCTGCCGCTTGTGCAGCGGCTGGCCTCACCAAAAGCCATGGTGCTCGATATCCTGAGCGCGCAATTCCGCCGCCGCGCCGCCAGCGCCGGCCTCAGCTTCAATCCCGGCTTCGCCGGCGCCTATGATTTTACGCGCGAGGCCGATTTCGGCGCGTTGATGCGACAGTTTCTGGAAGGCCTCCCCGATGGCGGCCTCGTGATGTGCCACCCCGGCTTCGTCGACGATGTCCTCACCGGCCTCGATCCGATGACCGACGTCCGCGAACGCGAGCACGCTTATCTCTCGGGCGATGCGTTTGCGCGCCTGCTCGCCGACAGCGGCGTCACGCTGGGGTGAAACCGGCGGAAAGCAAGCCGCGGGGCAGCTTGTCGCATACCGAAATTTAATCCGGCCGGCACTGTTGGGGCCACAATGGAACCCTACATCTGCCTCGCGCTTGGTTTGAGCGAGGGAGACTGATCATGACGCCGCAGGAACGCCAGCTCGTCGACGAGCTTTTCGACCGGCTTTCGAAACTGGAAAATGCACCGCGGGATCCCGACGCGATCGCCGCGATCTCCGACGGGCTGCGCAAGGCGCCCGGCGCGGTTTACGCACTGGTGCAGACCACGCTATTGCAGGACGAAGCGCTGAAGCGTGCTCATAACCGCATCCAGGAGCTGGAAGCGGCCCATGCGCCCGAGCAGGCGCAGTCCGGCGGCTTCCTCGATACCATGCGCGACTCGCTGTTCGGCGGAGGCCCCTCGCGCGGCTCGGTTCCGAACGTGCCGCCGCGTGACGCGCGGCCGGTCTGGAACACCGGTCAGGCGATGCCGCAGACGCAGCCCGGTTACGGCGCGCCGCCTCCTTATGGACAGGCCTACGGCCAAGGCCCAGGTCAAGGTCCCGGTCAAGCTCCGGGTCAGGGCTATGGCGCTCCGCCGATGGGCGGCGGCGGCGGCTCGTTCCTCGGCACCGCGGCGGCAGCCGCGGCCGGCGTCGTCGGCGGCTCGCTGCTGCTCTCCAGCATCCGCGGCATGATGGGCGGATCGCACCAGCAGGCCTTCGGCGACACCAACGCGCTCGGCGACCGCAGCGCTGGTGGAAGTCCCTGGGGCGGCAGCGACCAGTCCGGCGGCTCGCTCGCGCGCGATGCCGGTCTCAACGACATCGGCTCCAACCGCGACCGCGACGACGGTTCCCGCCAGGGCTTCACCGACCAGGCGTCGAACGACCGGGACAACAACAACAACGATCAGAACTACGACGACAACGACCACGACAACGGCAATATGGACGTAGCCGACGACGACAGCGATTTCGGCGGCGGAGACGATGGCGGCAGCGACTACGCGTGAGGCTGCCCGATCAGCGCGACAAACAAAAACGGCCGCCCGGAAGGCGGCCGTTTTCATGTCGAACGTCAGGCGCTCACATCACCACGACCTTGGTGCCGACATTGACGCGGCCATAGAGGTCGATGACGTCCTCGTTGCGCATGCGGATGCAGCCTGAGGAGACGTTGGTGCCGATGGTCCAGGGCTCGTTGGAGCCGTGGATGCGGTAGAGCGTCGAGCCCAGATACATCGCGCGCGCGCCGAGCGGGTTTTCCGGGCCGCCTTCCATGTGCCGCGGCAGGTCGGGCCGGCGCGCGATCATTTCCGCCGGCGGCGTCCAGTCCGGCCATTCGCGCTTGGCCGTGATCGACTTCACACCAGACCAGGTGAAGCCGGGACGGCCGACGCCGATGCCGTAGCGCATCGCCCGGCCGTTGCCCTCGACCAGATAGAGGAACTTGTTCGGCGTATCGACCACGATGGTGCCGGCAGTTTCCTTGCCGCTATAGTCGACGGATTGCTTCTCGAATCTCGGATCGAACGGACGCTGGCGCGGATCGACCGCCTCCTGCTGGAGACCTGCGCCTTGCTGATATCCACCCTGCATCTGCGGCTCGCCCATCGGTGGCAGGCGGCGCTGGTCGTAATAGCCGGGCTGCTGCTGATAAACCGGCTGCTGCGGCGCGTAGGCCGGGCCGCGGCCGGGACCGTCACCGAACAGGAACTCGATGAAGCCGCCGCCCATATTCGCATTGGAGGCGACGCGCACCGGCGCCGGCTGCACCTGCGGCTGGTAGAGCACCGCGGGCGGATCGTTCGGCACACTATTGTCGAAGGCGCTGGCGCTGTTCGCGCCGGCAATGAAGGTGCAAGCGCTGCCGAGCAGCGCGACAGACATTTTCTTGAACATCGACGTACTCTGTACTGTTTCGTCTAGATCCCATGCGTCGTGCAGAGCCGATGGCTGACCGGCGACCGCGACGTGGTCAATAAAGAGCAAAAGCCGTTTTGTTTGGTAAACGTATCAGCCGTTTCGATTCACCACGTCGCGAGCGAGGGTGCAATTTGGCGATCAGCGTTTATTTTCCATGAACGCCGCAGGCCCATGGTTAATCGCTTCTTTTCGCGCCGTCGCGTGCGGCCGCGCAACAGTTCCCGCTGTGAACCTCGTGTTAAATTGCTTCTGTCTACAAAGACGCGTGAGTGAGGTGGGGGGAGTTCCTGATGGCTATTCACCGCAAACGTTTTCGTGTCGAGGAGGCTATTGTCGGCGAGATGCCCAGCCCCGAAATGATTGAGGAGGCTGCGCCGATGCATAGCGAGATCATGGCGGAGCTGCGTGCGATCCGCGCACAGATGGCGAAGGGCACCGTGCCCTTGTCCGGCAGCGCGGCCATGGCGGCGATCGACGCCTCCACCGCCCACGAGCTCTCTGAAGCTCGTACCATGCTCGATACCTACCGGGCGCAGATCGAGCAGTGCGAGAAGCTGAAGGTCGAGCTCGACCTCATCCACGACGCCATCGATCGCACCAAGCGCGAGATCGCGACGCTGCACGGCAAGAGCTTCGACGGCGGCGAAATGGCCAAGGTCAATGGCGAGCTCGGCGCGGTCGTCGGCGGCACCGAGCAGGCGACCCAGCAGATCCTCGAAGCCGCCGAATCGATCGACCAGGCGGCCAGCGCGATGTCCAAGGTGCAATCGGCCGATCAGCAGAAGCGGCTCGCCGACGACATCCAGGAACGCGTCATCTCGATCTTCGAAGCCTGCAACTTCCAGGACCTGACCGGCCAGCGCATCAGCAAGGTCATGACCACGATGAAGTTCATCGAGCAGCACATCAATGCGATGATGGAGATCTGGGGCGGCGTCGACGCGATCAAGGCTCATGTGCCCGCGCCGGCCGACACCCGCAGCGACGACGAAAAGCTCCTCAACGGCCCCAAGCTCGCCGGCGACGTCGGCCACGCCTCGCAGGACGACATCGACGCGCTGTTCGACTGATCGGGCGCGACATTACGGAAAAACAAAACGCCGGCGCTGAGCCGGCGTTTTTGTTTGTGGGGCCATCCCCTCCACTGTCATCGTCCGGCCTTGACCGGGCGATCCAGTATTCCAGAGGCGGCGGTGATTGAGCCGAGAGGCCGCGGCGTACTGGATGCCCCGGTCAAGCCGGGGCATGACGAAAGAGAGACTACGCCCTCGGCGCGCAGCGGACGTAGACCATGTTGCCGTAGCGGGTGGCGGCGTCCTTGTCGATGAAGCGGGTGATCAGGACGCGGCCGTCGAAGGAGACGATCTCGCGGTCCTGCTCGCCGGGGGTGGGCCCCGCCGGCCCGATGTAGTTCTTGCCGCTGGGCGAGCCCTTCAGCCGCAGCTCCTGCGGCGTCGCCTGGTCGGCGAGATGCATGATCACGCCGCCGGAGGAACCGGCGGTGATCACGTAGGGATTCTTGCACTGCGCCCGGGCCGCGGCCTCGGTGCGGGCACGGTCGGCCGGGTTCTGGAACGAGGCGAGACCCCAGCGGCCGACGATCTCGTCGGCGCGGATGCTCGCCGGCATTTCCGGGCCGGTGCCGGGCTCAGCCTCGGGCGGCGGCGAAGACGACGAGAAGGACGGCAGGCTCATGCCGCCGCCGCAGGCGCCAAGCAGCAGCGCCAGGCAAGAGGCGGCCGCCAGATTGGCAACCGTGCGTGCGTGAGCTGACCTGATCATGACATTCCCCCGAGCAAACCGTCCCCCAAATGAGACCCAGACCGCATCCCTCCTGCAGCCAAGCGCAAAACCGCTGTCGGAGCAATGACGTCCTTTATACGCCAGCGCGACCAATATGTTTCTATAGACACGATCCTATATCCGCCTCACCAATCGCTTAACCACCCTTGCTTGACAGGATCGCGGCCAAGCCATATTTCCGGGCGCACTATTAGCACTCGGAAAGCCCGATTGCTAAGCGCGCCGTTCGATCCTCGGCAAGAGGGTGGACGGACGCCGCCCCTACCCACTTCCATTCCTTCCGAAGCGAGCCTCCAAAGGGAAACGTCATGGCTAAATCCAAATTTCGTCCGCTGCATGACCGTGTCGTGGTCAAACGTATCGACGCCGAGGAAAAGACCAAGGGCGGCATCATCATTCCGGACACCGCCAAGGAAAAGCCGTCCCAGGGCGAGGTCGTCGCCGTCGGCCCCGGCGGCCGTGACGAGGCCGGCAAGCTGATCCCGATCGACCTCAAGGTCGGCGACCGCGTGCTGTTCGGCAAGTGGTCGGGCACCGAGGTCAAGATCGACAACGAAGAGCTCCTGATCATGAAGGAGTCGGACATCATGGGTGTCATGGCCTAAGGCCGTCAGCCTGAACAGCCGCTGAATGTCATGCCCGGATCGCGCGATCCGGGCATTCGGTCATTCCGCAAGCGGCAGACACGTCACGAAACACGAGGGATTGAAGAAATGGCTGCCAAAGACGTCAAGTTTTCCGGAGACGCGCGCGAACGCATGCTGCGCGGCGTCGATATTCTCGCCAACGCCGTCAAGGTGACGCTCGGTCCGAAGGGCCGCAACGTCGTCATCGAGAAGAGCTTCGGCGCACCCCGCATCACCAAGGACGGCGTCACCGTCGCCAAGGAGATCGAGCTCGAGGACAAGTTCGAGAACATGGGCGCGCAGATGCTGCGCGAAGTCGCCTCCAAGACCAACGACACCGCCGGCGACGGCACCACCACCGCGACCGTGCTGGCCCAGGCCATCGTGCGCGAAGGCGCCAAGGCGGTTGCCGCCGGCATGAACCCGATGGACCTCAAGCGCGGCATCGACATCGCGGTTACGGCTGTCATCAAGGACATCGAGAAGCGCGCCAAGCCGGTCGCCGCCTCCTCCGAGGTCGCCCAGGTCGGTACCATCTCGGCCAACGGCGATGCCGCCATCGGCAAGATGATCGCCCAGGCGATGCAGAAGGTCGGCAACGAGGGCGTCATCACCGTCGAAGAGAACAAGTCGCTCGACACCGAGGTAGACATCGTCGAGGGCATGAAGTTCGACCGCGGCTATCTGTCGCCCTACTTCGTCACCAACCCCGAGAAGATGACCGCCGAGCTCGAGGACGCCTACATCCTCCTGCACGAGAAGAAGCTCTCCGGCCTGCAGGCCATGCTGCCGGTGCTGGAAGCCGTGGTGCAGTCGGGCAAGCCGCTCGTCATCATCGCCGAGGACGTCGAGGGCGAGGCGCTGGCCACCCTGGTCGTCAACCGCCTGCGTGGCGGCCTGAAGGTCGCCGCCGTCAAGGCGCCGGGCTTCGGCGACCGCCGTAAGGCCATGCTCGAGGACCTCGCGATCCTCACCGGCGGCCAGCTCATCTCCGAGGACCTCGGCATGAAGCTCGAGAACGTCACGGTGAAGATGCTCGGTCGCGCCGGCAAGGTCGTGATCGACAAGGAGAACACCACGATCGTCAAGGGCGCCGGCAAGAAGCCGGAGATCGAGGCCCGCGTCGGCCAGATCAAGGCCCAGATCGAGGAGACCACCTCGGACTACGACCGTGAGAAGCTCCAGGAGCGCCTCGCCAAGCTCGCCGGCGGCGTCGCGGTGATCCGCGTCGGCGGCGCGACCGAGATCGAGGTCAAGGAGAAGAAGGACCGCGTCGAGGACGCGCTCAACGCCACCCGCGCCGCGGTGCAGGAAGGCATCGTCCCCGGCGGCGGCGTCGCGCTGCTGCGGGCCAAGAAGGCGGTGGGCCGTCTCACCAACGCCAATGCCGACGTCCAGGCCGGCATCAACATCGTGCTGAAGGCGCTGGAAGCCCCGATCCGCCAGATCTCCGAGAACGCGGGCGTGGAAGGCTCGATCGTGGTCGGCAAGATCCTGGAGAACAAGTCCGAGACCTTCGGCTTCGACGCCCAGAACGAGGACTATGTCGACATGGTCGAGAAGGGCATCATCGATCCCGCCAAGGTGGTCCGCACCGCGCTGCAGGACGCCTCGTCCGTGGCCGGCCTGCTGGTGACCACCGAGGCCATGGTCGCCGAAACGCCGAAGAAGGAAGCTCCGGCCGCCATGCCGGGCGGCGGCGGCATGGGCGGCTTCTAAGCCTCCGTTCCGTTACAATGTTGCGAAGGCCGCCTCCGGGCGGCCTTCTTTTTTGCCGACCCTGCCCCTTCTGCTTTCCAATTCAACCGGCGGCCAAAACCCACTACGGTGGCGCGCCGATTCGATTGCGCGAGGATTCATTGATGCGTGCGCTTCTGGTTTGTTCGACAGCCCTTTTGGCGGCCCTGCTTGCCGTCTCGCCCGATGTCGCATCGGCCCAGATGAAGCTGTCGCCGAAGGCCACGGCGCCGGGCGGGACGGAGACCCGCTATTTCACCTCGATCGACGGGCTGATGGACGGCAATGCCGACGTGATCCTGAAGGAGACGCGGCAGGGCAAGACGGTGACGGCGGCCGTGCTCGACGTCTGCTATCCCGTCGCAAAGAATTCCGACCGCAAGGACCGCTTCGTCGTCAATCTCCAGGTCGCGGGCCAGAACCTGACGGGCACGACGCAGAGCCTCGGCGAGAAGGCGCCCGTCACCGTCAAGCTGCTGCGCAAACAGTCCGGCGACACGTTCGAGTTCCGCGGCCAGATCGCGATCGGCCAGGCCGTGACCGAGGTCACCTCGCCCGACAATTCCGATCTCAGCGAGAAGGAATTTCAGGACAACCAGACCTCAGACGACGGCATCACGCCGCAGCCGAAGGATTTCACCGACGTCTCGCCGGAAGCGATCGCGGTCAAGGTCAAGCTGGATGCGGCGACCGAGTTCCTGAAGAGCCTGAAGGGCCAGGACGTCGAGGTGACGCTGGCGAGCCTGACCGTCGGCTGCGACGCGCTGCGCGCCGGCGAGCAGACCATCAACATGTCGGTCGATCCGGAACGCGCCGGCGCGCTGTTGGCGAAGTTCAAGGCGATGCCCGGCGTCACCGCGGCGGGCTGGACCGCGGGCATGACCGAGATGGACCGCACCATCCGCTTTCCCGCGGCCGATTGGCGCGACGGCGACAAGATCAGCCGGGACAAGCTCGCCTCAGCCGTCGCCGGCGTGATGAGCCGGACGCTTGCGGCAAAGCAGGTCTCGCACAGCTTCAACCCGGCCACCGGCAAGCTCAAGCTCGTCTTCAAGCGGCCGAACCAGGATTTTCCGGCACTCGAGCTCACCGACACGATCGAGGTTGCAGGCCTCATCTCGCCCGACAAGCCCGGCACGACCGACAAACTGATGCTTTGGATCGGCAGCCCCTCGACCACGACCGCCGATGAGAGCAGCGGCGCCAAGCTCAATCTCTCGGATGACGCTTCGGCCGACGAGGAAGGCGATCAGCCCGACGATAACGGCTCGATCGAAGCGCTCGTGAAAGAGCTGAAGGGCCAGCGCTGGGACGCCGACAAGTCGGTGTGGAAGTAAGCTCTCGTGCCCCGGACGCAGCGCAGCACGTCAGTGATGCGCTGCTGAGCCGGGGCCCAGAGGCCGCACGCGAGATCGAGGATAGATAACTGGGTCCCGGCTCTGCGCAGCAGCGTTGCACGCTGCAGCGCGTCCGGGACACGAGAACTAATTCCCCGTCGTGCGAAAGCGCAGCGGCTTGGGACCGATCAGCGTCAGCACGTCGCCCTGGCGCTTCCAGGTCTCGACGCTGCCCAGCGCCGCGACGAGCTCGTCGTCGGCCTGCGCTCTGGCCGGCGGGCAGGAACGATCCTGGATCTGGCCGGGCATGAAGATCACCGTGTTGCCGGCGACCGAGAACTGGCCCTTGCCGCCCTTGCACCAGAGCTCCAGCACGACTTCGCCATTGTCGCCGATCTCGATGTTCGGAATCCGCTTCGAGCCCGGCTGCGGCAGGGCCTCCAGCGTCATTTCGGTACCGAACGGAAAACCGTCCTCTGCACGCGCGAGCGTGGACATCGCGAGCATTGCAACCGCCAAACACGCCATCTGCTTGAGCGAAACCATAAGACCTCTCGACCGACCTGATTTGCGGCACCTTCTATAAGACGGCGGCGCCGTTGAGAAGGTTCGCGGACGCTAAAGCGCGATGAGATTGGGACGAATCGTCATCGCGCTTCAGGTTGTTGTTTGAGCGTGATCTTTTCGGAAAACCGCTTCGCACTTTTCCGGATCATGCTTTAGATGCAAAAATCCCCGCAAGGCGGCGAAGCCCTGCGGGGATTTGCGTTGAAGCGAGGCGTGGCCTGCTACTTCAGCACCATCGCCGTGAACGGCCAGACATAGGCCTGCAACGTCACGAACAGGCCGACCAGGGAGGCCAGCACGATCGAGTGCCAGAACACGAAGCGCAGGATCGTGCCCTCATGGCCGTACCAGTTGGTGGCAGTGGAGGCGACGACGATCGATTGCGCGTCGATCATCTTGCCCATCACGCCGCCGGACGAGTTCGCCGCGGCCATCAGGATCGGCGACAGGCCGAGCTGCTCGGACGTAATCTTCTGCAGATTGCCGAACAGCACGTTGGAAGCGGTGTCCGATCCCGTCAGCGCCACGCCCAACCAGCCGAGCAGCGTTCCGAAGAAGGGATAGAGCACGCCGGTTGCGGCAAAGGCGAGGCCGAGCGTTGCGTCGACGCCGGAGAGCCGCGTCAGCGTGCCGATTGCGAGCATCGCCGAGATCGTGATCAGCGAGATCGCGCAGAGCCTGATGGTGCGGCCGTATTGGATCAGCAGCCTGCCGGGACCGACACCCATCAGGAAGCCTGAGATGATCGCGGCGATCAGCATGCCCGTGCCGGTGAAGGACAGGTAGGTGAAGCCGAACACCGCGCTCTCTTTTGTCGGCCCTGGCGCGACCGGCGGCATCTTGTTGATCATCTGATGCAGTTCGGGAACGGGATAGTTCCAGGTGAAGATCGAGTTCGCCCAGGTCTTGAAGCCGCCATTGCCCCAGACCAGCATCACGATGCAGACGATGATCCACGGCAGCAGCGCGCTGAACAGCTCGCTCTGCGTCAGCGGCGTCTTGTCGAGCGGCTTGGCCGCGGCCATGGTGGAGGCCGATTCATCGTTCCCGCGCAGCGCCGGCGACAACCAGAGCTGCCTGGGTTGCCACACCTTCAGGAACAGGATCAGCGCGCCCATCGAGATCAGCGACGCCCCGATGTCGACGATCCAGGGATTGATGAAGTTCGAGATCACGAATTGCGGGACCGCGAACGACACGCCGGTGACGAGGATCGCCGGCCAGACGTCCTTCATGCCCTTCCAACCCGCAAACGCCCACACCACCCAGAACGGCACGATCAGAGAGAAGATCGGCAACTGCCGTCCGACCATCGCGCCGAGGATGTAGGGATCAAGCCCGGTGACCGAGGCAAGACCCTGGATCGGCGTGCCCAGCGCGCCAAAAGCGACCGGCGCGGTATTGGCGATCAGCGACAGGCCGGAGGCCGCGAGCGGCGAGAAGCCGAGCCCGATCAGCACGGCGCCCGTGATGGCGACCGGCGTGCCGAAGCCCGAGGCTCCCTCGAAGAAGGCGCCGAAGGAGAACGCGATCAGCAGCAATTGCAGCCGCCGGTCCTCGGTGACGCCGCCGACCGCGCGCTTGAGCAACTCGAAGCGCCCGGTGGTCACCGTCACCTGGTAGAGGAAGATGACGTTGAGAACGATCCAGCCGATCGGGAAGAAGCCGGTCACGATGCCGAGGATCGAGGCGCGGATCGACATGTTCGCCGGCATGGTGAACACGAAGATCGTGATCAGGTTGGCCACGATCACGGCGATGATCGCCGCGATGTGGGCCTGGACGCGACCGCTCGCGATCAGGATCAGCAGCGTGACGACAGGCACCGCCGCGGCGATCGTCGACAGCACCGGACTGTGCAGCGGGTCATAGACTTGATTCCACATGGTCTTCCTCCCCCACGCCTGTTGCGGCAGGCGGCCCGCGTGGACAGCCGAACCTGCTTGACGCTGGAAGCGATAACCCCCGAGCTGGACGCGAATTCCTCGCGAGTGCGGCGGTTCCCGTCCGCTCACAAGCCCGCGAAGTCCCGGAGGCCCCCACCCCGCGCCGTTGTACCCATGCTAGGGTTGCAAGCTGCGACAAGCCAACGCAAATTGCTGAACTTGCGACTTTAGTCTAAGCGCTTTCTGCCGTTGCCACAGCCATTTGGCCTATGGGCGTTGTGCACATCCCCTCAGGAGACAGAGCTCTGTGAAGAACATCAGCGCCACGCTCGCGATCGTCTGGCGAATCGCCGCCCCCTATTTCCGATCGGAGGACAAGTGGGTCGGCCGCGGCCTGCTCGCCGCCGTGATCGCGATCGAGCTGGCGCTGGTCGCGATCGACGTGCTGGTGAACCAGTGGCAGAACCGGTTCTACAGCGCGCTCCAGAACAGCGACTGGGACGCCTTCGTCACGCAGATCTGGATCTTCATCGGCCTCGCCTTCACGGCGATCGCGCTGGCGGTCTACAAGCTGTACCTGAACCAGTGGCTCCAGATCCGCTGGCGGCAGTGGCTCACCCAACACTATCTCCGCGAATGGCTCGACGGCTCGACGCATTACCGCATGCAGCTCAAGGGCGATGCGGCCGACAACCCGGACCAGCGCATCACCGACGACGTCAAGAACTTCGTCGAGCAGACCCTGACGATCGGACTGGGCCTGCTCTCGTCGATCGTGACGCTGTTCTCCTTCGTGATCATCCTCTGGGGCCTGTCCAACGCCGCGCCGCTGCACCTGTTCGGCACCGATCTCATGATCCCCGGCTACCTGTGCTGGGGCGCGCTGATCTACGCGATCTTCGGCACCGCGTTGACGCACTGGATCGGCGCCCCGCTGGTCAATCTCAATTTCGAGCAACAGCGCTATGAGGCCGACTTCCGCTTCAACCTCGTCCGCGTCCGCGAGAATTCCGAGCAGATCGCGCTGCTCAAGGGCGAGGGTGCCGAACGCGGCGGTCTCTTCCGTCGCTTTGGCTTCGTGATCGGCAACTGGTACGCCATCATGAGCCGGACCAAGCGCCTCACCGCGTTCACGGCGAGCTATCAGCAGGCTGCCGTGATCTTTCCCTACGTGCTGGTGGCGCCAGCCTTCTTCGCCAAGAAGATCCAGCTCGGCGACATGATGCAGACGGCATCGGCCTTCTCGAGCGTCCAGGGTGCGCTGTCGTTCTTCGTGGTGGCCTACCGGGCGCTGGCGGAATGGCGCGCGATCGTCGCCCGTCTCGACGGCTTCGAGATGTCGGTGGCCTCGGCCGCACACCCGCCGACGCATGAGCCGACCATCGGCCTTGCACCATCCGGCAGCACGACGGCGATCGCGCTCAAGCAGCTGCTCGTGAAGCTACCGAACGGTGCGCCTCTGGTCGCAGCCGATGCCTTCACGATCCAACCGGCGGAGCGGGTCTTGGTGACCGGGCCGTCGGGCTCCGGCAAGTCGACGCTTTTCCGGGCCATCGCCGGCGTCTGGCCGTTCGGCACCGGCACCATCGCCATACCCGGGAAATCGAAGCTGATGATGCTACCGCAGCGCCCCTACTTCCCGATCGGCCCGCTAGGCGACGCGGTCATCTACCCGGCAGAACATGGCGCCGTCGCACCGGAGAAAATCCGGGACGCACTCATTGCGGTCGGCATGCCGAAGCTGGCCGAGCGACTCGACGAGGACGGTCATTGGAACAGGACGCTCTCGCTCGGCGAGCAGCAGCGCCTGGGGCTCGCGCGCGCCCTGCTGCACGTGCCGGATTATCTGTTCCTCGACGAGGCCACGGCGTCGCTGGACGAACCATCGGAAGCCCGGCTGTACCGGCTGCTGGCGGAGAAGCTGCCGCAGGCCACCATCGTCTCGATCGGCCACCGCTCGACCCTCGACGCCTTCCACACCCGCAAGGTGGCGTTGGTGAAGGATGGCGAGATCCACGTTCTCGGCAAGGACGGCGAGCCGGCCCAGGCGGAGCCGACCGCGGCGAGCTGAGGTGGCACAACCAAGCCTGAGGCTAGCCTCGATAGGACCTTCGTTGCAGCCATCCTTCGAGACGCCCGACTCCGGCGGGCTCCTCAGGATGATGGCTGTCCTCGCGGCAAGATCCTGGACCCTCATGGTGAGGCGCGCCGCCTTGCGGCGCGTCTTGAACCAAGCAGGCCGGGCGCTCTCACAGACGCCCCCAAGTCCAAAGCAAAAGGGCGGCAGATTGCTCTGCCGCCCTCGTTAGGTCGTCTCGGGAAGAAACTTACTTCAGGTTGGTCATCGCCGTCAGGTCGACCGAGAGCTTGGCGACGCCGGCCGCGCTGCACCAGTTGGAGCCGAACGCCGTGGCCGCGTTCGCGCCGCCATTGATGGGCGTCACGAAACCGGGGCTGGAGTTGGTGGCCGAAAAGTCGCTGGTGAAGGCGTTGCAGTTACCCTTCGAGAGGTCGGTGTCGTAGTAGCGCAGATCGAGCGTGAACACCTTGTAGGTGAAGCCGACGCCGACGTTCCAGGTGTTGTAGCTCGGCTCCTTGATGCCGTTGGAATACAGCGGGTCGCCGGCAATGCCGTAGAAGATGTCGGACGTGCCGAGCCACTGACGGCCGAATTCACCCGACACATACATGCCGACGCCGCTGGCACCGAACGTGGTGCTCGGCGCGGTCCACTTGGCGGTGATCGAGGCGTAGTTGCCCCAGGCGCCGAGGTTCAGGAAGTTCGGCGAATAGTACTCGTTGAAGCCAACGACCCACTGATCGTTGATGTTGAGATTCAGCTTGGCATAGACTTCGTAGAAGCTTGCGTCCTTCTTGGCGAAGTTGCCGTTGATCGGCAGGCCGATCGCGCCCTGCGAATTGTCGAGGCCGGTGCCGCAATTGCCCTGGGCGAGGGTGCCCTGCGAACCGAAGCAGCTTCCGCCCGGATAGAGGTAGCCCCAGATACCGAAGTCGAAAGCGAACATGCCGAAGGTCGGGCGGATACCGCCGTAGATGTCGACTTCAGCCGCGGCGCGGTTCGGGAACGAGATGCTCTCCGCGGACGCACCGACGTAGAGCTGGAGGTCCTTGTTGACGTTGTAGCGCGGCTCGAAATAGGCGGCGACCGACGGATTGTGGTTCGACTGAGTAACGCCGCGGAAGATGTAATCGCTCATGATGCCGGCGCCGAAGGCGACATCCCAGGGGTCAAAGGCGGGCGGCGGCGGGGCCTTCAGAGCCTTGACCGGCATGTCTGCCGCGAAAGCCGAACCCGTCACCATTGCCAGCGCCGTTGCCAACAAAGCCACTTTTTTCATTTCAATCCCCATCACCAGTTCCACCCAGTCGGTTTCCCGGAAGCCCCCCGGGCCGTACGACCTGACTGCAAAATTTCGTTACCGCGACAATCTGGCTGGGAGGATGCGAACCGTGAAGCAAAAATCACGGGCATCTGCCGACTTTTTGGGCGTTCTGACGATTCCACAGAAGGTTGTCCGCCTGTGTTGCTTCTCGATCACATTATTTGCATTCCAAAGTGCACAGAGCCGCCCGGATTAATACGGGAGCCGCCGGTGCAGTGGTGCCTGTGCCACGAATCGGACTGACGCGAGAAACGACAACCCGACCGCGACCATTGTGACCATGCAAAAAGGCCGCAGCGTCACCGCCGCGGCCTTCCTGTTGTCGGTCGTTGTCGTCGGGACGGACCCAGCCTTTGCCCTCACCTTGGACCTGACTTGGACCCTAACCTTGGGCGCTAACCTTGGGGCCTAACCCTGCTCCTCGGCCGGCGTCGGCTCCGCAGAAGACGAAGGCATCGCCCAGCTTGTCTCGGCGGCGGGCTCCGGAGCCGGAGCTGCCACCGGCGCTGACGGCTTCGGCGCAGGAGCTGCCTTCGCCTTCTTCGGTGCCGCTCTCTTTGCGGCCTTCTTCGGCACAGCCGGCTTGGCAGCCTTCTTGGCCGACTTCTTCGCAGCCTTCTTGGCGGCCTTCTTCGGGGCGGCCTTCCTGGCAGATTTCTTCACAGCCTTCTTGGCAGACTTTTTCGCGGACTTCTTGGCTGCCCTCTTCGCGGTCTTCTTCGCCGCTACAGCCTTCTTGGCCTTTTTGGCCTTCTTGCTTTTTTTCTTCTTCGCTTTCGCCATCGTGGTCCTCCTGTTGCCGCCGAACAATGGTCGATCGGGCGTCTTCAGCCGTCACCTCCGGACGAAGGCTAGCTCGAGGCATTCAATGCCGGCCGCGACCCGCCCGTAGCCCAATCGAGAAGCTCAATCGTGTGTACGACCGGAACTGACGTGCCACTGGCAATCTGCACCATGCAGCCGATATTGCCCGCGGCAATCATGTCCGGCTTGACGCTTGCGATGTTGGCGACCTTGCGGTCGCGCAACCGGCCCGCAAGCTCGGGCTGGAGAATGTTGTAGGTCCCCGCCGAGCCGCAACACAAATGGCTCTCCGGCACATCTTTCACCACGAATCCATTCTTGGAAAGCAATTCTTTCGGAAGGCCCGTGATTTTCTGCCCGTGCTGCAACGAACACGCGGAGTGATAGGCGACGACGATGTTGTCCTGTCGCGTAGTGGTCGCGAGCTCGAGGCCGGCGACGAATTCGGTGATGTCCTTGGCGAGCGTGGACACCTGCGCCGCATCGGCGGCGAACGCCGTGTCCTCGCGCAGCAGGTAGCCGTAGTCCTTGATCACCGTGCCGCAGCCGGAGGCCGTTACCAGGATGGCGTCGAGCCCCTCGCCGGCCGCTTCCTTTCGCCACGCCGCGACGTTGGCGCGGGCCCGCGCCAAAGCATCCTGGTCGTTGCCCAGATGATGGGTCAGCGCGCCGCAGCACTGCTCGTCCCGGACCAGGACAACCTCGATGCCGTGGCGGGTGAGGAGGCTGATGGCGGCCTGGTTGATGCGCGGCGCCAGCACCTGCTGGGCACAGCCTTGCAGCAGCGCGACCCGGCCGCGCTTCTTGCCGAGTGCCGCGAATACGCTGCCGGGGAGCGGGCCGGGCGACGGCAGACGGTTCGGCGCCAGCGCCAGCATCGCCTTGAGGCGCTGGATCAGGCCGGGCGTCGCCGACGGCCGCGGCGTCGGCAGGAATACGGCAAGCGGACGGGCGAGGCGCGCCAGCCACATGCTGGTGCGGAAGAGCTGCGGATTCGGCAGGACAAAGGCCAGCACCTGGCGCAACAGCCGCTCGGTCAGCGGCCGCTGATAGCGCTGTTCGATCCTGACCCGGGCCTGGTCGACGAGGTGCATGTAGTTCACCCCCGAAGGGCAGGTCGTCATGCAGGACAGACACGACAGGCAGCGGTCGACATGCTTGACCACCTCGGCCGTCGGGGTCTGGTCCTTCTCCAGCATCTCCTTGATCAGGTAGATGCGGCCGCGCGGGCTATCGAGCTCGTCGCCGAGCAGCACATAGGTCGGACAGGTTGCAGTGCAGAAGCCGCAATGGACGCAGGCGCGCAGGATCTTGTCGGCTTCCGCGATGTCGGGGTCGGCGAGCTGCGCCAGTGAGAATTCGGTCTTCATGCCGCAGCGCCCCGCGTCAGCCGCCCCCGGTTGAGAATGGTTTTCGGATCGAAACTGGCGCGGACCCGATCGCTCAGCGCGGCGACGCCGGGCGCCTGCGGATGGAATACGTCCACACCGCGCCTGACGTCCTCGGCCGCCCGGATCAGCGTGGCGTGCCCGCCGACCGCATCCGCGCGCTGGCGCACGGCCGGGGCATGCGCATCGGCCTTCGGCGGCAGTGCGGCCCAGATCAGGCCGCCGCCCCAATCGTAGATGATGTCGCCGCCGGTCTCGCGCGCCAGTTGGGTCCCGAGCGCCGCGCCGGAAGCCGGCGGACAGACGATCCGCCACACCGGCCAGGCCCCAACTGCACCGCCGGCCGCGAACGGCAGGACGTCGCGGATCGTGGCCCACAATGCGGCGGACGCCACATCCTCGACCAGCGTCGCGGTTCCGAACGGCGCCAGCAATTCGCGCAGCGAGCCGGCGCGGTGCGCGGCGGACGCCGTGATGCCCTCGAGCCGCAGCACGGTTAGCGCTTCGCCCTGGCTGGCGATGTCGCCCAGCCCGTCGGTCTTCGCCCGGAAGGCCGATTTCGGCAGATGCGCGGCGGCGGAGACGTCGAAGGGCGAGCCGAGCGCCGCGGTCATCGCCTTGTTGGCGACGGCATCGTCGAGCCCGCGCAGCAGCAGCGTCCGCTCCGCTTCGGGCTTCGGCATCACCTTGAGCGTCACCTCGGTCATCACCGACAGCGTGCCCCAGGACCCCGCCAGCAGCTTGCAGAGGTCGTAGCCGGTGACGTTCTTCACCACCTTGCCGCCGGTCTTGAAGCTGTCGCCGAAACCGGAGACGGCGTGCGCCCCGAGCAGGTGATCGCGCGCCCCGCCCGCCTTGATCCGCCGCGGACCGGCGAGACCGGCCGCGATCATGCCGCCGATGGTACCCAACGCGGGCGTGCCGAGCAGCGGCGCGGTGTTCATCGGCTCGAAGGCGAATTGCTGGTTCTTGGCATCGATCAGCGACAGCACATCGGCCAGCGGGGCGCCGGCCTGGAGCGTGACGATCAGCTCGTTGGGTTCGTAGGAGGTGACGGCATTCAGCGCGGAGAGGTCGAGCACGGCGTTGGTCGCCATTGTGTGGCCAATGCTGCGCTTGCTGCCATGACCGATGATCTCGAGCGGCTGCTCGTTGGCAATCGCCGCGCGCACCACCTCTTCGACGTCTTTGGCGTCTCTGACCCTGAGCGTATCCACGGGAAAAGGCGGTAGCGAAATTCGCCGCCAAAATCAAATGCGGCGTGACGCCGGCGATCAGCGCCGGTGCAGTCGGGGATCCTGCACGGGCGACCACAACGCTTCGATCATGATCGAAGCGTTCACGACATCGACACTTCGATCAGCGGCGAACCAAAGCCGGCAGGCCCTCGCTACAAGCTGGCGCCGATCGCGATCGAGGCCAACCGATGGAGACAAGCATGCGATCGACACATCAGCGGCTGGTGCCGCGCGTCCACGAAGCGTTCAGCCGCAGGTCGGTGATCCGGGCCTTCGGAGCCGTCCTGGCGATCTATCTCTCGCCATGGGCGGCGGCGTCATCTCAAGCCCAGCAGCAAGGAGCAACGACCATGAACCACTATGCCACGCAGAAATCCCTCAGCGACGCCGTCGACGGCGGCGGCCTGCTCGTCGTCGCGCAATGGGAGGCAAAGCCGGGCGAGGCCGACAAGGTCGCCACGATCCTCGACCGCTTCCTGCCGGAGGCGCAGCGCGAGGACGGCGTCAAGCTGTTCCTGATCTCGCGCGCCAAGGACAATCCGGCCCAGTTCCTGTTCTACGAGCTGTTCCGCGACGAGGCGGCTTTCAAGGCGCATCAGGAGAGCGCACATTTCAAGACCTGGATCGCCGGCGAAGCCCTGCCACTGCTGGCGAAGCGCGAACGGGCTCAATACGCGCTCATGTAAACGCCAGCTCGTATGCCGCGGTTCGATCCGGACCGCGGCATACGACTATATGATCGCGCGCAGCGGCGATCTGCGCAGGATCAATGCCGAGACGGCCAAGCTGCCGATCGCGGCCAACATGGTCAGCAGGAGCGCCTTCGTGAGTGCGAAGAGCGGCAGTGCGTGCAGAAGCAGGGCAAAGCCGACCAGGATCGGCGGATGGATCAGGTAGACGCCGAAGGCGTTGTCCGAGAGCCATTTGGCGACCGGCCCTTGCGCGTCGAAATAGCGGCGGTAGACGGCCAGCATCAAGAGACCCATGCCGACGCAGACCAGCGCCTCCCACAGGCACTTCCCGGCACTGACGACGTTGAAGCCGCCTGCATAGAGCGCGGTGTCACCCTGCAGGCCTCCCCCGAACAGCACGAGCGCTGCAAACAGCGGCACAGAGAGCGACAGCGCGAGCAGTCCCCAGCGGAGACAGGAGCGCGCGGCAAGCCCAAGCATCCAATTGCCGCGATAGCCGACGGCGCCGGCTGCGAACATGAGAGCGTATTGCGGGAGATCGCCGGGGTGAACGTTGAGCACGGAGGTATCGGCGTGGATGGCAATGCGAACGGCGAAGGTGAGTGCCGCCATGGCCGCAACGAACAGAACAATCCCCGTGCCGCACAGCGCAACCTTGGGCTCCCGCCATCCAGTCTGGCGGATCAGGCCATAGAGGAGCGAGACCAGCAGCAGCACCGCGCAAAACCACATCGGTCCCGTCTCGGAAAGCCATTCGCCGTCCATCAGATGGGTCAGCCATTGATGGCCGAAACCGCCCTTGCCCCAAGTCCATGACAGAAAATACTGCGTCAGCGGGCCGATCACCAACATGTAGAGCAAAGTCGGCAAGCCGAGCCTGATCAGCCGATCACGCGCAAATTTCGAAAGTCCTTTCCGATCGAAGGCGCCGACGGCGAAATAGCCGGCGATGAAGAATAGCGCGGCCATGAAGAAGGCCTGGAGGAAGCTCTGATAGATGCCGAAGAAGAGGGCCGTGCCGAAGCCGGTCTCCCGCCGGTCGACATAGTACCAATTGCCGAACGGACTGTAGGTGTCGGCTGCGTGCATGCTCAGCACGAGAATGATCATCGACCAGCGGATGTTGTCGATGAACAGCAGGCGCGACTTCGCCAGCGGCCTGCCCGGCGCTTCTTTCGTCACACTGATCCGAACGTCCGCCATGTCGCCGCCATGCCGGGTATCGACCGTCAGAACCGCGGAATGTCCGGAAAAGCCACCTTCCCGGCGTGCACATGCATGCGGCCGAGCTCGGCGCAGCGATGCAGGGTCGGAAACACCTTTCCGGGATTGAGCAGGCCCTGCGCGTCAAAAGCGCATTTCAGGCGCTGCTGCTGGTTGAGGTCGATCTCGGTGAACATCTCCGGCATCAGGTCGCGCTTCTCGATGCCGACGCCGTGCTCGCCGGTGAGCACCCCGCCGAACTCGACGCAGGCGCGCAGGATGTCGGCGCCGAAGGCCTCGGCGCGCTCGATCTCGCCGGGCTTGTTGGCATCGTAGAGGATCAGCGGATGCAGATTGCCGTCGCCGGCGTGGAACACGTTGGCGCAGCCGAGCTGGTACTTCTCCGAGAGCTCCCGGATGCGGGCGAGCGCCTTCGGCAGCGCGCCGCGCGGGATCGTGCCGTCCATGCAGAGATAATCGGGCGAGATGCGGCCCACGGCCGGAAACGCCGCTTTGCGGCCGGCCCAGAACAAATTGCGTTCGGCCTCGGAGGTCGAGATCTGGCAGGTGGTCGAGCCGCAGGCATTCGCGATGGTCTCGACGCGCGTGATCAGCTCGTCGACCTCGATCTTGGGACCGTCGAGCTCGATGATGAGCAGCGCTTCGACGTCGAGCGGATAGCCGGCATGAACGAAGGCCTCCGCGGCGTGGATCGCCGGCTTGTCCATCATCTCCATGCCGCCGGGAATGATGCCGGCGCCGATGATGCGCGCCACGCATTCGCCGGCGGCCTCGACCTGCGCGAAGCCGACCATCAGCGCCCGCGCCGTCTCCGGCTTTTGCAGGATGCGCACCGTGATCTCGGTGATGACCCCGAGCAGACCTTCCGAGCCGGTGATGACGCCCATCAGGTCGTAGCCGGTGTTCTCCGCCGACTTGCCGCCGATGCGCAGGATCTCGCCGCTCATCAGGACAATCTCGCAACCGAGCACGTTGTTGGTGGTCATGCCGTATTTCAGGCAGTGCACGCCGCCGGAATTCTCCGCGACATTGCCGCCGATCGAGCAGGCGATCTGCGAGGACGGATCGGGGGCATAATAGAAGCCGGCATGCGCGACCGCCTGGCTGATGGCGAGATTGGTGACGCCCGGCTCGGTGACGACGACGCGGTTGTCGAAATCGATCTCGCGGATCCGCTTGAACTTGCCGAGGCCGAGCAGCACGCCATCTTCCAGCGGCAGCGCGCCCCCGGACAGCGAAGTGCCGGAGCCGCGCGGAACCACCTTGATCCCCTGCCCGGCACAATATTTCAGGACGAGCGAGACCTGCTCGGTCGTATCGGGCAGCACCACGACCATCGGCGGTTGCCGATAGGCCGTCAGCCCGTCGGATTCGTAGGCCCGCATCTCGGAGGCGCTGTCGATCACGCCCTCGCCGGGCACGATTGCGCGCAATGCAGCCACGATCTCAGCGCGGCGCGCCAGCACGGTCTGGTCGCTCGCGGGCATCATGATGGCCATCACATATCCTTCCGACTCGTAGCCCACGATCAAATTGTCGCGGCAAATCAACCACGTCCGCGCCTGTTTGGGTAGGCCATCCGAAAGTCGGAACGGCCATCTTCGGCGAGTTCGCTCTGGGACAAGTAGGACAGCATGAAACCTGTCATGGTTTCGCGGCTTGTCCAAGCCGGGCGGGCCTGCCAAAACCGGCGGGTCCGTCGTTTGCCGACCAGGCAAGACCGACCAGCCTAGACCCACCAGGGAAGAGACGAAGAGCACCCGATGACAAAACTGACTTTTGGCGCACTGATGATCCTCACCGTGACTGCCACCGCACCCGCCGCGATGGCGCAGGATGTTGCGGCCGGCAAATCGTCGTTCAACAAATGCCTGGCCTGCCACGCCATCGGCGAAGGCGCCAAGAACAAGGTCGGCCCCGAGCTCAACGGCCTCAACGGCCGCAAGTCCGGCACCGCGCCGGACTACAATTATTCGGATGCGAACAAGAATTCCGGCATCACCTGGGACGAAGCCACGTTCAAGGAATACATCAAGGACCCCAAGGCCAAGATCCCCGGCACCAAGATGGCGTTCGCGGGCATCAAGAACGAGAACGAGATCAACAATCTCTGGGCCTTCGTCGCGCAGTTCGACAAGGACGGGAAAATCAAGCAGTAAGCGCGTGAACGGCGGTCGCCCGAGCTTCGGTTCTGATTGAGTCAGAACCGAAGCTCGGGCTTCTTGTTTTGACGCGTTTTCTTCACGCGAACCGGTATCCACTTCGCTCGAAAACGCTTTAATCGGCGGCCGCCTGCGCCGGGACGATTTTCCCGATCATCGTCTCGATCTCCGTCTTCACCAGATCCGGCACAGCGTTCTGCACCATGTGGCCGAGATCGGGCAGCACGATCAGCTTTGCACCCGGCACCATCGCGGCGAAGGGACGCGCGTGGATGGCGGTCTTCACCGTCTTGTCGGGCTCGCCGGCGATGATCGTGACCGGCGCCTTGATCTCGCCGTAACGCGCAGCCTGCGCCGTCACCGCTTCCTTCAGCGTCACCAAATCATAGGCATTGGCGATGAACTCGCGCGGGCGCAGCAATAGCGGCGTCGCGGAGTCCTGCACGAAACCATCCGGCATGATTTGCGGCAGGAAGACGCTGCGCGCGCCGGCCTCGGCAACGAAATACCCCATCGGCAGCGTGATCGTGTAGGCGAGCAGCGGGCCGATCACCGGCGTTGCGACGATCTCGTTGTAGCGGCCGACGCCGCCGCGCCAGGGATGGGTCACCGGCGCCAGCATGACGAGACCGGCGACGCGGCCGGGATGATCGAGCGCGATGCGCGCGCCGAGCGCACCGCTCCAGGAATGCACGACGAAGACCGCGCGATCGATCCCGAGCTTACGAAGCGCCTCGTCAATCATCCGGGCCTGGATCTCTGGCGTCGAATCCCGCCGCCGCATCCGCGTGCTCCAGCCGTGACCGGGACGGTCGATCAAAATGACGCGATGGTCTTTCGCCAGGAGGTCGCCGAGCGGACGCCGCATCGCTTCGAGATTGGAGCTCGCGCCGTGCAGCATCACGATCGGCACGCCGGAACCACGCGGACCGATATCGACGACGTGAAGCACAGCGCCGTCGACCTCGACCATCCGGCCCTGAGGCGGAAAGGCGCGTTGCACGGCGAGGACGCCGGCCTGCGTGGCCAGCGCCAGCAGCACCAGCGCGGTCACGACTGACATCACGATCATGGAGAGAATCCGGACGGTCCAGGGCACCTGGCAGTTACGAGACTAGCGGGCGGCAGTTTCGCTTCGTGGAACCCGGCGCTCCACTTGAAATGCCGGGGCTGTGGATATGTGCATAATTCAAGCATGAAAAAAGGCAATAAAATCAATGGCATTCCCCGCAGCGCGCAAGCCTCGGGCCAGCTTCATGCAGTCGTCATCGCGGCTTCCATATAATCGCCACGGTCGGTTCCGCCATCTAGGCGCGGGTGGGCGCCGATCCTCCTCGCAAACTCCAAGGGGATGCGGGAAAGGCCGGCAGGATGTGTCCTGATTTAAACCGGAGAATGTCGATGAGCTTCAGATCCAAAGACACTGCGATCGACGAGATCGTGGCGAGCTGCAACGGTGACCTGCGCGGTGCAGTGCGGGCACTGCTTCTGATCAACGAGCATCTCGAGACGGAGCTTGCAAAGGCTTACGCCGCGGCCGCCGATCACGGCCTTGTCGAGCGCGCCGGTAGCGTCCTGCACTAAGTGCAGGCTAGTTCGTTCCGTCCTCGTCCTTTTCCTCGTCGGGTGTGACCGCAGGGCAGGCGCGGATCGTCGAACGGGCAAGCTTGGCATCGGCCCTGGATTTGTAGGGACCGTCGCCGAACCAGATGTCGCCGATGATCACGGGATTGCTGGTTACGATGTTGCATTTGCCGGTGGCGCGATTGCCGACCACCCAGAACAAGCCGTCGGCGAGGCTCATCGAGCCCGACGCGAGCAGCAATACACCTGCAAAGATCAAACGCTTCATGGCCGTGCTCCTGCCATGCAGGTAGGCCTGCGCGCGCTTCAACAATACCCCTGAGAACGCCGCACGTGTGATCGTGGTTAATCCGCGCACGCCGCAATCACTCGGGAAATGATCAACTTGTCCGCTAGATGTCGCGGCCTTCGACCTTCTCGGTCAGCGCCTTGACCTGCTCGGGGATCTTCTCGAGGTGCGGATTGACGGCCAGCGCCTTGCGGTAGGCCTCGAGCGCACGTTTCTCGTCACCGACCTCCTGCATGATCATGCCGAGGCCTGCGAGCGCGCCGAAATGGCGAGGCTCCCGGATCAGCACCTCGCGGATGTCGGCAAGCGAGCGGCCGTAGTCATTCTGCATGTAATAGAGCGTGGCGCGCCGGTTCCAGGCCTCGATGTAGTCGGGCCTGAGCTTGATGACCGAATCCAGCAGCTTGATCGCGATGTCGATCTTCTGCGCGTCGACCGCGGTCTTGGCCCGCGCCATCAGCAAGGACGCGGTGTCGCTCGGGGTCTGGATCCAGATCGCCCAGATCCGTGCCTCCACATGCTTGGCGCTGGCCTCGTCCGGCGCGGCCTTCAGCGCGCCGAACAGGAAATCGAGATTCTTGCTGCGGTCGACCTTGGGCAGCTTGGCCGGCGCCTCCGGCAGCTTCTTCTGTTCCTTGCCGGGAGGGGCAGGCAGCTCTTTCTGCGCCAGGGCTGGCGTAAGGCCAGTGGCGCCCAGCACAAGGGCCAGACACAGGGTGCGCGCGAAAGGGAAGCTCACTGCCAGGAATCTCACTGCCATGCGCAAAGTCTAAACGCGTAAAGCCGCCCTTGCAAAGCAAAGGCGGCGTCAAACTCGTGTGAGCCGTGGTGTTGCGGGGCGCGCGTGAGGCGACCGCGAGGGCAATATCAGCCCTGGCGAGCCTTGAAGCGGCGCTGCACCTTATTGATCACATAGACCCGGCCCTTGCGGCGGACCAGGCGGTTGGCGCGATGGCGACCGCGCAGCGACTTCAACGAGTTACGGACCTTCATGGCAGAATCCTGAACGTTCGAAAGGCCGTGTTCGGCACTACCGTTTCGGCACGCGCGAATGTGGCAAAATGAGATCTTTCCCGCTGGCGGACCGGCCGCCCGGGACGGGGCGGTTCTTAAGGCATGGGAGGACCGGATGTCAATGTTAACTGCCCGGTTCCGGACCAGCAAATTCTGGAAAACAACTCCATGCAAAGTGGAAAGCAAGTAGAAACGGCCGGATCGGCCCGATCTACGCATTTGTCGACATGGGGCTTCGCTTCGACGACGTGCCTTGCCAAATTCGTTATATCATATAATCAATTCGTCAACCCGTCGGGAGGAAACCAATGCCGAAGCTGAAGCTGCCCAACATCGACGATGTCGTCGCCATCGACATCCACACCCACGCCGAGGAGCCCTGCGGCACCCATCCCGACGACGGCTATGACGATTTCCAGGCGCAGATGGCGGACTATTTCAAGTCCCCGCACAAGCATCCGCCGACCGTGCCGGAGACCGCGGCCTACTACCGCTCCAAGAATATCGCCGCGGTGATCTTTCCGGTCGATGCCGAGCGCGAGACCGGCTTCCGCCGCTACAAAAATGAGGAGATGCTGGAGATCGCCTCCGACCATCTCGACGTCCTCATCCCCTTCGTCTCGATCGACCCGCACAAGGGCAAGCTCGGTGTGCGCGAGGCGCGCAAGCTGATCGAGGAATACGGCGTCCGCGGCTTCAAATTCCATCCGACCATGCAGGGCTTCTACGCCAACGACCGCATGGCCTATCCGCTCTACGAAGAGATCAACAATGGCGGCGCGATCGCGCTGTTCCACACCGGCCAGACCGGCGTCGGCTCGGGCATGCCCGGCGGCATGGGCATGCGGCTGAAATATTCCAACCCGATGTACATGGACGACGTCGCGGCAGATTTCCCCGACCTCAAGATCATCCTCGCCCATCCCTCCTTCCCCTGGCAGGAGGAAGCGCTGTCGGTCGCGACCCACAAGCCGAACGTCTACATCGACCTCTCGGGCTGGTCGCCAAAGTATTTCCCGCCGATCCTGGTGCGCTACATCAACTCGATCCTTCAGGACAAGATGCTGTTCGGCTCGGACTGGCCGGTGATCACGCCGGACCGCTGGCTGTCGGACTTCGCCAAGATCGAGATCCGCGACGAGATCCGGCCGAAGGTGCTGAAGGCCAACGCGCGCAGGCTGCTGGGGATCTAGCCGCGTACTCATCGCCACGGCGCATTGAGGGCTTCGACCGGTTGCCGAAGCCCTCACGCCCAGGCGCTCAAGGCCTCGCTGAGGCGGGCAAGGCGGCCCTAAAACTCCAGCTTGTCGCGTATGGCGTCGATTCCGGCCCTGGCGCAGGCTTCGTCAGCATCACCGCCGGGCGCCCCAGACACACCGACGGCTCCGACCAGCGAACCGCCCGCTTCGACAATCAATCCGCCACCTATAATGACCGTGCCGGGGAGATTGCGGATACCGGCCTGCATCATGCCAGGTTGGCTGACGGCATTCAGTTCGGTGGTGCTGGTACGGAATGTTGCTGCGGTCCACGCCTTGCCCGAGGCCGTTGAAACGGTGTGAGCACCTGCGAACCTGTCACGAAGGATCACCTGTGTCCCCCCGAAGCGATCGACGACCGCGACGGCGACCTGGTACCCGCGTGATCGGCAATCGCCAAGCGATGCCCGGGCCAGATCAAGCGCCAGCTCGGGACTCAGGGATTTATAGGTCGCGAGCGGCTCCTGCGCCATTGCCGGGTGCGCGAGCATCAACAGGACGGTGGCCGCAAGCTGGGTTCGAGCGAGCATGGTTTCTCCGACGTGAGCGGTCGACGCCGACTTTAACCTAGTTCAGCGCACCGTATGTCAGGTCGTCGAATACGGTGACACTGTCGGCCTTGGTCCACAAGCCGATCATGCCGGCGTCCCTGATCGATTCATCCTCGACCTCGAACATCGGCTTGCCGTTATACGTTACCTTGAATCGCTTTCCCGCGAATTCGCAACGTAGGGAATGCCATTGACCTGATGGCACCGATACCTTGACGCCATAGCCGCCTTTCCGGCCGACGATATCGAGCGCGCTGCGAACACCCTTGATCGTCTTGTAGAGCACAACATTGTCTTCAAGCGCGTTGGCCCGCACGACATAGTAATTGTCGGCATCCTTTGCGCGCCAGACAATACCGGCCGCACGATCCTCGGAGCCTGCGATCGCCTTGAACTTGACCTCGACGAACCCGTCTAGGATGCTGGTGCCGCTCCTGAGCGCCACTGGAAACGTCGCCTGACCGGATTGTTTCAGGACGTTCGGCTTGCTTGGCGCCGTAGACTCCACCTCGACCGTCCATTTGGGCTGGCCACGACCCGTCATCGTCAGCGTCCAGCCTTCGGGCGCTGCGCCGGTTGCTGCGTTGTCAAAATTTACAGTTTCTGCCATCGCGTTTCCTTCCACCAACAATAGGAACAACGCCGCCCCCAAGAGCGCTACGCTCGTTTTTTGCACGACTCTAAGCTTCCCGCCTGTATTGATCGTACAGTGTTGCAGCGTTGTCCCATTTGATCGCTTCCATATAGATGTCGACATATTTCGCGGCCGCGGCGCCATAATCCATGTGATAGGCGTGCTCATACATGTCGAGCACCAGTACTGGGCGTCCGCCGGCCAGCGTCGTCGTGTGGTCGGCGGCCCACTGATTGACCAGCCGCTTGTCGCGCGGCGAGTAAGAAAGAATCACCCAGCCGGAGCCGCCGCCTTCGGCCTTGCCCATGGCGGAGAACTCCGCGCGCCACCGCTCCATGCTGCCGAAATCGCGCGCGATCGCGTCGGCAAGTGGTGTGCTCGGCTTGCCGGCACCGCCGAGCCCGTCGAAATAGATTTCGTGGAGGATCATCGAGTTTGACGCGACGAGTTCCTCGCGCTTCAGGCCGTTGATGACGAAGTTCGGAGCTTTCGCGAAGTCGAGCTCGGCGAGTTGCGTTCCGATTGCGTTGAGTCGCTTTACGGCACCGACATAGTTGTTCTCGTAGTGGCTGACGAGCACCTTCTCCGAGATGCCGGCAATGGATTTCGGATCGAACGGCATCGGCTTGGGCTGGTATGTCATTGGCCTGGCTCCTGTTGGCTGATTGGCTTGCGCAAGGGCTTGCGTCCCCGCGAGTATTGCGGTCGATGCCGCGGCGGCCCCCACGCCCCTGATGAAGTCTCGGCGGTCGGTATTCGTCGTCATGGAGTCCTCCACGTCATCGTCGTCCCCGACTCGCCCCGTGTGCTCGCTAGCTCTTGGTGCTCGCCGTCTTGTCGAGTGCGCAAATAGACCGCGCGGTCCTTGTCGATACGGACATCGACGAGGGTCGGCGCGCTGGCGGCACCAATTGACGGGACAATTTCTCTGATGAGATCGAGATGAAAGAAGACATGCGGCGTCCTTGGTGACCAGGACGCGATACTTGGGCATGTCGCCTCGCGGGGAGATCGCAAATCCCCGTACCCTGAATTAAACGCCTGCCGGCGGCAGTGTCAATCTGCTGCGCGAGGTCGACGGGGTGACGATTGTTTGAAGAAGGTTCCGACCTTGTCGAGTACCGGGCCGTTTCGGTATTGTCCGTGCGCCACCGCAAAGTCCCAAAGGAGCGAGCCATGAGCATCAAGGCCGTCGTCTTCGACGCTTACGGAACGCTGTACGACATCCAGTCGGTCGCAGAGATCACCGAGGATGCGTTTCCGGGCTATGGCGAGATCATCACCCAGGTCTGGCGTATCAAGCAGCTCGAATACACCTGGTTGCGCTCGCTGATGCGGCGCTACCAGGATTTTGCGACCGTCACGCGCGACTCGCTCGCCTATACGCTGCGCCTGCTCGGGCTCGCCTACGAAGGCGAAGCGTTCGAGCGAGTGATCGAGAAATACCTGGATCTCGATCTCTACCCCGATGCAGCCGCCGCGCTTGCCGCGCTGAAGCCGCGAAAGCTCGCCATCCTCTCGAATGGCAGTCCGGACATGCTGAATGCGCTCGTGCGCAATTCCGGGCTCGACCGTCTGCTCGATGCCACCATCAGCGTGGATGCGAAGAAGGTCTTCAAGCCATCTCCAGAGGCCTACACGCTGATCGGCGAGACGTTCGGCACCAGGCCGGATGAGGTTCTGTTCGTCTCGTCCAATCCCTGGGATGTCGCCGGCGCGAAGTCGTTCGGGCTGAACGTCGCCTGGATCGAACGCGTGACGCCCGAGGCGATGGCGCTGGCTTGCGTCGAGAACGAACTCGTGGCACCGCTGACGATGTACAAGGCGATCCGGACCCAGATGGACGAGCTTGGGTTCGCGCCGGATCATCGTGTCCGCGCGCTCTCGGAACTGCCAACGATCGCCTAAGCATTGCCGCCCGCCCATGAGTCTGGAATGAGCTGTTTGGAATGAGCCTTCAATCCGTTCGCGCCTTCTTCGCCGAGAAAGCCCCCGACATCTCCGTCATCGAATCCCCGATCAGCTCGGCCACGGTGCCGCTGGCCGCCGAAGCCTATGGCGTCGAGCCCGGCCGGATCGCCAAGACCCTGTCGTTGCGCATCGGCGAGCGTGTGATCCTGATCGTTGCCGCCGGCACCTCGCGCATGGACAACAAGAAGGTCAAGGCTGCGTTCGGCGGCAAGCCGAAGATGCTGGGGCTGGAGGAGGTTGCCGAGATCACCGGCCACGAGGTCGGCGGCGTCTGCCCGTTCGGGCTGAAGTCGCCGCTGCCGATTTATTGCGATGTATCGCTGAAGGCGTTCGACGTGGTGGTGCCGGCCGCGGGCTCGACCCACAGCGCCGTGCGCATCACGCCCGAGCGGATGGCGGAGCTCACCGCGGCCGAATGGGTCGATGTCTGCGAGCACAGGCCTTAAGGCGGCTCCGGCCTGTACGCTTGAATCGTGGCGCGGAGGACGGCCTCAGGTCGGTTTTGGCACCAGGCTGACTGCATTCGTTGCCCGGTTATGACGGTTTCGGGACAGGACGACCGATCGTTGAGCCGCGATGGGGCCAGATGCGATGCCTGATGCAATTGCCGGTCAGGGAGGCTACCATATGGACCATGACCGACGACAAGGTGAAACGACGATTGACCACCGTCCTGTGCGCTGATGTGCAGGGCTATTCTCGCCTCATGGAGGCAGACGAGACCGGAACGTTGGAGACGCTGCGCCGCTACCGCACTGCCTTTGCGGGACTGGTGGAGCGTCATGACGGCCGGATCGTGAATACTTGGGGCGATGCTGTGATCGCCGAGTTCGCCAGCGTCGTCGAGGCCGTGCAATGCGCGGTCGAAATTCAGCAGGAAATTTCCAACCAGGATTCGGACCCACCTCACGCGAACCCGATGCGGTTTCGCATCGGCATCAACCTCGGCGATGTGATGGTGGACGGGTCCGACATCTATGGCGACGGGGTCAATATCGCGTCACGGCTGCAAGAGCTCGCCGAACCCGGCGGCGTCGTGATCTCAAGCTCCGTCTACGATCAGGTGCACAACAAATTGTCCGTTGGCTTCGACTGTCTCGGCCAGCGACCAATGAAGAACGTTGCTCCCATGACCAGCTATCGCGTGGCCATGAGCGGCCAAAGCGCTGGGCGACGGAGCTTCCCGGTTGACGAAAGCCTCCCTCCGCAGGGGCGGGCAGTTGCAGATTCGGAAACTGGCGCGCGATGGATTGACAGCAGGCACGAGCCATCCACCTGGATGGGCTTCGTCTCGGATTGGCTGGCGAAGCTGCCCCGCCCGGTTGCAGTGGCCCTCACGGTTTCGGGCTTTCTGATTCTGATCAACGTTTTCACCGGCATGCACAAGATCTGGTTCCATTGGCCAGTCGCAGCATTGCTCTTCGGTGCCCTCCTGCGGACAGCGCTCCGGCAGCGACCCGAGCCGAACAGCAAGCGGGAGCGCCAAACGAGTCGGGAGTGAGACGGTCGCGACCGCATCTTCGCGCCCAAGGTGCGAAGAGGACGCGATGAGGTTGCGATGAATCGTCATCGCGCTTCAGGTCATGACTTGAGCATGACCTTTTCGGAAAATCGCATCACACTTTTCCGGATCATGCTCTAGTCGTTGTCATCATCATAGGGACGTGGTGGCGCGGCGACAGGCGGCGGCGCATTGTTGTAGCGCGGCGGCGGCACAGACCGGCCGCGCGGGACCGGCTGCTGCGGCTGGGCCTGGTTGTTCGACTGGAACACCGCCCGGCATGCGCTCGAAAGCTGCGGCGTGTTCTGCTGCAGGCAGGTCACAATGCGGTTCGTGTCCGGAATCTGGTCGCTGCAAAGGCGCCAGACATCCGGCGTACACGCCATCTGCTGTTCCATTGTGCCGCGATAGTCCTGGGCTGACGCCGCGCCCTGCGCGACGATGCCGCTGACTGCAAGCGCCAGACCCAGCGCAATCCGCTCTGTTCGCATATCCCGATCCTTCTCGCTTTCCTTGATTTGTCTTCAATCAATGAGACGCGGTCAGGTTCTGAACCAACAAAAAAATGTGAAAATGCGGCGGGAACCTATTCCACCTTGCCGATCTTCTTCACCGCCGCGATCAGCCGCGCGCTGTCCGTCGCCACGAATTGCGAGAATGCCGGCGCGTCCTGATAGGCGGCCAGACTGCCCGAGGCCTCGAAGCTCCTGAGCACATCCGGGCTCGTCATCACCTGCGCCATCGCTTCGCGCAGGCGGCTCGCGACCGGCGCAGGAAGAGCACTCTGTGCAAAGAGCCCGGCCCAGATGTACATCTCGACGTCCTTGTAGCCGAGCTCCTGAAAGGTCGGAACGTCGGGGAAGCTCGCGATGCGCTGTGCGCCGCAATTGCCGAGCACGCGTAGCTTGCCGTCGTCGACCTGCGGCTTCAGCGTGCCGGGCGCGGCTGCTATCGCCTGCACGGTGCCGCTGAGCAGCGCGGTCAGCGCGGGGCCCGCGCCGCGGAACGGAACATGCAGCAATTTGATGTCGGCGCTGCTCGCGAACATCTCCATCGCGACATGCAGCGTCCCGTAAGGACCGGACGAGCCGTAAGTGATCTGGCCCGGCCGCTTCTTCGCATCCTCGACAAAATCCTGCGCCGTCTTCCACGGCGCCGAGGCCGGCACCGCGAGCAGCGTGGGATCGGCCAGCACGCGCGCGATCGGCATGAACTGCGAGACTTCGTAGGCAACGGGTCGGTCGAACAGACGGTCGGCCTCGGGAAGCACCGCGAGCGAGGACAGCGTCATCAGCAGCGTGTAGCCGTCGGGCTCTGCGCGCGCCGCCGCGGCATTGCCGACCGATCCGCCGGCGCCACCGGCGCGGTTGTCGACGATGACGGGCTTGCCGAGGATCCGCTCCAATGCCATCGCGACGGGACGCGCGGCAAGATCAGCCTGACCGCCGGCTGGAAACGGCACGATCATGGTGATGTTGCGCACCGGATAGGTTTGCGCGAAGGCCTTGTCAGGCAAAGCAGCCCGCAACAACGGCAATGCCGCCGCAGCGCGCAAGAGATCGCGTCGATCCATCATGGTCCCCTCGCCCCCGATTATCTTTGTTTCGCTGGCAGCCTAACCGGCCGAGCGGCAAGAACAAGGCGTTTACGAAGTATTGACCATGTTCGGCCCGACCCGGAACGCTTCCCTGAACCCGCTGTTGCCCTCTTGAGGGAGTGGGTGATGCGGAATCTTGCGACCATCGACGTCGCCCTGGACGAGATGCTGGTGAATCTCGCAGCGATCGTCTTGCGGCTTTCAAAGCCCGAATTGACGCGAACGCCGGAAGCGCGGCGCGCCTTGGCGCAATCGGTCCATCAATACGCCGCCTGCGCGGCACGCTCGACGGACCCACGCGTGCACGAATTGAAGACGCAGCTGGAAGGGACGCTGAAGCCTGCCTTGCGCATTGTCGCAATCAACGGCGTGAAGGTGTCGTAGTCAGGCTCCGTCATTGCGAGACACAATGACGAATTGTTGAGGCCGCTTGCTCTACGACGTCTTTGCTTTCCCGCGGGGGCGCCGCTTGCACGTGCCCGGCAGCTTCGCCGCGAGAAAATCGCCGAGCGCTTCCACGCGTGCGGGGCGCGGGCCGCCGGGTGGCGTCACCAGATGCACGGCGCCTTCGGCCTGCTTCCAGTCTTTCAGGATCACCTCGACTTCGCCGGACGAAATCGCCTCGCCGACGATGAACTCGGGCAGCTCGGCGATGCCGAGGCCGGCGATCAGCGCCGGCATCACCGCCTCACCGTTGTTGACGCGAAGCTGTCCGCCCGGACGGACGCTGGCCTGCTCGCCTGCCGAATTGGTGTAGTTCCAGACATTGGGCGTGGAGAGATAGGCGTAGCTGAAGCATTTGTGTTCGGCGAGATGCATCGGATGCGTCGGCCGGCCATGTTTCTTGAGGTAGGACGGCGCGGCCACCGTGAAGCGCGGCATGGTGAAGAGCCGCCGCGCGATCAGCGAAGAGTCCGGCAGCCGCGCGATCCGCACCGCCATGTCAAAGCCCTCGCCGATCAGATCGATGGTCGCATCGCTCAGATGCAGATCGACCGAGACCTCCGGATAGGTTTCGAAGAACTCCGGCAGCAGCGGCGCCACCGCCTTGATCCCGAACGTCATGGGCACGGCGAGCCGGACCAGGCCGCGCGGCGCCACCGATTGCGCCAGCGCCTCGTTCTCGGCCGCCTCGCCGTCGACGAGCAGGCGCGTGGCGCGTTCGGCGAGCTTGTGCCCGGCATCGGTCAGCGCCAGCCGCCGCGAGGTGCGGTTGAACAGCCGGGCACCGAGTCGTTCCTCCAGCCGCGTGACCGCCTTGGACACCGTTGCCTTGGACATCGCGAGCTCGCTCGCGGCCCCTGCAAACGACCGTAATTCCACGACTTTTGCGAAAATCGCGAGCGCCTCGAAATCGGGGAGTTTTGCCATGTGCGCCGGTCCAATTGGGGTATTTCAGGAAACAATGCGTTTCAACAGTTTCTATTTCTATACCACAGACGGAGGCTTATCCAAGGGTCATCAGACATTCAGGAATGGAGAAATCCAATGACCAAGAAGCTCTCAGGCAAGGTTGCCCTCGTCACCGGCGGCTCGCGCGGCATCGGCGCGGCCTCGGCCCGCGCTCTCGCCGATGAAGGCGCGGATGTCGCCATCAGCTATGTCGCCTCGCCCGAAAAGGCCGAAGCGGTCGTCACCGAACTGAAGGCCCGCGGCGTCAAGGCCCGCGCTTTCAAGGCAGACCAGGCCTCGGCCAAGGACGTGACGCAGCTCGTCAATGACGTCGCCAGGGAATTCGGCCATCTCGACATCCTCGTCAACAATGCCGGCGTTGCCGCCGGCGGCGCGATCGACGATGCGAAGGCTGACACGGCCGCACTCGAGCGGCAGGATTCCATCAACGTACACGGCGTGATCGCGGCGATCCGCGCTGCCTCGCAATTGATGGGCGAAGGCGGCCGCATCGTCACCGTCGGCTCCATGCTCGCCGACCGCGCCTCGTTCCCGGGGCTTGCCGACTACGTCGCCACCAAGGCAGCCGTCGTCGGCTACACCAAGGGCGCGGCACGCGACCTCGGCCCGCGCGGCATCACCGTGAACGTGGTGCAGCCCGGCTCGATCGACACCGACATGAACCCGAAGGACGGCGGCGAGTTCGCCGAGACGCAGCGCAAGCAGCACGCGCTGCAGCGCTTCGGCCGCCCCGAGGAAGTCGCCGCCGGTGTCGTTTTCCTCGCAAGCCCGGAAGCCTCCTTCGTCACCGGCACGGTGCTCAATGTCGACGGCGGGTTCGGCGCCTGATCCAGGTGCCACCCGTTCAACCCAAAGGATCACACAAAGGAATTACGCAGATGATCGAACTCAGACCTTTCGCAAAGCTCGGCGGCGCCGATCACGGCTGGCTCAAGGCCAAGCACCATTTCTCCTTCGCCAGTCACTACGACCCGAACAACATGGGTCACGGCGCCCTGCGGGTGTGGAACGACGACGAGATCGCGCCGAACACCGGCTTTCCCGCCCATCCTCACGCCAACATGGAAATCATCACCTATGTCCGCGAGGGCGCGATCACCCATCAGGACAGCCTCGGCAACGAGGGCCGCACCGAAGCGGGCGACGTGCAGGTGATGAGCGCCGGCAGCGGTGTTCGCCACTCCGAATACAATCTCGAGCGGACCAAGACCCGGATCTTCCAGATCTGGATCGAACCGACCGCGCGTGGCGGCCAGCCGACCTGGGGCTCGAAGCCGTTTCCGAAGGCGGACCGCACCGGCAAGCTCGTCACCATCGCCAGCGGCGACGAGAACGACAAGGACGCCTTGCCGATCCGCGCCGATGCGCGGGTGCTGGCGACCACACTGAAGGCCGGCGAAACGGCTGAGTATTCAGCTCAGAAGTCGCGCCACCTTTATCTCGTGCCGGCGGCAGGCGCGGTCGAAATCAACGGCGTGCGCGTCAACGCCCGCGACGGCGCCGCGATCCGCGACGAGGACAGGCTGAAGATCACGGCTCTGGAAGATTCCGAGCTCGTGCTCGTCGACGCGGCTTAAGCGCTATCCGTCATGGCCGGGCTTGTCCCGGCCATCCACGCCCCTCCATGGGCGCACAAGAACGTGGATGCCCGGGACATCTAGCGCGAAGACGCGCTTCGCGCTTCTGCCCGGGCATGACGACCCCCAACAACATTCAACATCGATCCCAACGGAGACCACCATGACCAAAGTTCTCGTCCTCTATTATTCCGCCTATGGCCACATCGAAGCGATGGCCAACGCTGTTGCCGAAGGCGCGCGCGAGGCCGGCGCCACCGTCGACATCAAGCGCGTGCCCGAGCTGGTGCCGGCCGAAGTCGCCAAGGCGTCCTATTACAAGGTCGATCAGGCAGCACCCGTCGCCAAGATTGAGGACCTCGTCAATTACGACGCAATCATCGTCGGCACCGGCACCCGTTTCGGCCGCATGGCCTCGCAGATGGCGAACTTTTTGGACCAGGCCGGTGGACTCTGGGCCAAGGGCGCTCTGCACGGCAAGGTCGGCGGCGCCTTCACCGCGAGCGCGACCCAGCATGGCGGCCAGGAGACGACGCTGTTCTCGATCATCACCAATTTGCTGCATTTCGGCATGGTCGTGGTCGGTCTGAACTATGGCTTTGCCGGTCAGATGAAGCTCGACGAGGTCACCGGCGGCGCCCCCTACGGCGCCACCACGATCACCGGCGGCGACGGTAGCCGCCAGCCCAGCGCCAACGAGCTCGCCGGCGCACGCTACCAGGGCCGCCAGATCGCGGAGACCGCCAAGAAACTTCATGGCTGAGCTTCATGGCTGAGCGCAGTTAGGCTTTGCGCACGAACGACTGCATGGCTGATGCGACGGGGGCGGCGTTCTCATTCGGGAACGCCGCCCCATCTACGTGGTCGGGATATTTGACCAAAAGCGATACGAATGGCTTTCGAACTCTTGTTGATCGCGCAAATGATCCGCAGGCCTGCGCAAGCATTGGCGCGGCGCTGGTATTGCCGCAGCCTGTTCCGCGCCTCGCGCGGCCGGTTGCATTGCGCCGGGTGCGCGAAATCGTAAGGCGCGAGCGGTCCGTCACGCCTGCGTGAGGTCGGCGTGGGGCTTGATAGAAACCGTCGGGACGAGCGCCGCAGCCGTCGAAAGCCACCAGCCCTCACCGGCAAACCAGCACGTCTCGTCCGGAGCGCCCTCTCTGCGCAGCGACTGCACGCCCTCCCATCCTTTCGCGAACGCCTCGGCCAATCGCCGGCCGGCATCCGCGTCCTGCAGTCCCGCGCAGCCGATGAACTGGGCTCGACTCAGGAATTTCGCCGGCCAGACCGCGCCCTCGTCCGGGCGCGTGATCATCAACATGCCACCGAGCATCCCCTCCGGCGCCAACGGAAACACCAGCCGGCCGCCGGGCCGCAGTGCATCGAGCCATTGCGTGGCCGGCTGTGCCGCGCCCGCACAGACATAGATCACATCCGCGCCCGGTAAATCGGACGCGATGCCCGAGCGATCTTCCAGCTCGACATGCGGGATGTCCTTCAGATTTTCGCACGCGAGTGCCGCCAGGCGTTCGTCGATCTCATAGGCATGGACACGGCCCGAAGGTCCCGTGAGCTCGGCGAGAATGGCGGTGTAGTAGCCGCTGCCGGCACCGATCTGGATCACCGTCTCGCCTTCCCGCACGCCGCAGCCGCTGAGCCAATAGGCGTGCGCGCCCGGCATCCCGATATTGAGGCCGCGCGCCGGGTCCAGCGCCAGAAGCGTGTTTTGATAGAGGAAGGCGGGGTCATCGTCGGGCGTCACGACATAGGGATGGCCACCGACGGAGATCGACCACGGTCCGGGTCCGGCGAAGGGTTCGCGCCTGACCGTGCGAAAGGCCTGCTCGATACGGGGATCTGTCGTCTTGGCCGCAGCGCAGATCAACTGCGCATAGAATGCGCGATATTTCGCCGAACGATCTTCCATGTCGCCTCCGGAAAGCGGAGACGACGATAGCACAACGCGCGCGATCATCGAAACTCGGCGCAATCGAAGGCTTTGTGACAGCCCGGTGACGTGTCGATCGCGCGGGCCACGCCTCAACCGCGTTCGGTCTTCTTCCTGATGAGGTCTTTACCGATCGGTCGCGCCGGCTCGCTCCGCAGCACGAGCGAGGTCGTCACAGCGCCGAAGCCGGCGATACGATCCACGATCGTCTCCAGATCTTCCGGCGCCGGAACCAGCACCTTGAGCACGAAGCAATCATCGCCGGTCACGCGATGGACTTCGACGATGTGCGGAATCTCGCTGAACCGTTTGAGGCAGGTCTTGATGTGCTCATGCGAGGTGCGCAGGCGGACCAGCGCCATCAGGCCGAGCCCTAGCGCGCGCGGATTGATGCGGGCGCCGTAGCCTTCGATAATCCCGGCTTCCTCGAGCCGCTTCACGCGCTCGGAGATGGCCGGCTGAGACAGCCCGACGGAACGGCCGAGCTCGGACAGCGGCACGCGCGCATTGGCCTGCAATGCCTCCAGGATCTTCAGATCCTTGGTGTCAATGCTTCCGAAGCGATCCAAGACAATTCTCCATTCCACCTTGAGATCATCGGCAGATGATCTCTTTCGCCGATGACTTGCCATGTGACGCAGCACCAAGACCGGCCACACTGTACGTGCATCTCAGATATCACGGGACGATCATGCACGACATCATCACCTTGCCCGGCCTCGGCGGCTCCGCAGAAACTCATTGGCAGACACTCTGGGAGCGCAACGATACACGTTTCACGCGGTTTCAGCCGGCGAGCTGGGACCGGCCGGAGCTCGCCGATTGGGAGCAATCCCTGGAGCAGGCGGTCGGGCGCTGCGCGAAGCCGCCGGTGCTGGTCGCACACAGCCTCGCTTGCCTGCTGGTGGCGCACTGGGCCACGCGCTTCCCATCCACGATCGCGGGTGCTTTTCTGGTCGCGGTGCCCGATCCCGATGGCGCCAATTTTCCCGCGGAGGCGGCTGCGTTCAAGCCGGTGCCGGACCGCACGCTGCGCTTCCCCTCGCTCATCATCGCCAGCACCGACGATCCCTTTGGCAGGCTCGATAAGACGCAGCAGCGGGCGCGTGCCTGGAAGTCCGGTCTGATCGTGCTGGGCGCCCTTGGCCACATCAATGCGTCGAGCGGGCTCGGCGACTGGCCGCAGGGTCGCGCGCTGCTGGACGCCTTCAGTGCCGGCCTTTCGAGATGACGCGCGTACGGACGGCCTCCGTCACCGCATCTTGCGTATCGCCCGGCTGGCGAAGGCGGCGAGCCTGGGATAGCGACGCAGGTTCTGCGCGGCATGGTCGCGCCATGCATAGGAAGCGCCGCGCCAGGACAGCGCGATGCTGACATCGGTCAACGCGACCTTCTCGGCGCCGAAGCGGCGCTTGTAGTCCTGGTTGCCGATGCTCAGATCGAAACGGCGCACGCCCTCTGCATGCAGCGCCGCCATGGTACGCTCGGTGACGAGCAGCCCCGGCGAGCAGTTCGACCATGAATCGCCGGCGTTGCTGATGCGCAGGAGGAAATAGCTCGCACCAAACCTGACGCCGAACGTGGTGGCGACGACGGCCTCGTCGCAGACCAGCGCCGAGATGACGGCATAGCCTTCCGCGACACCCTGACGGGCGACCTCGCGATAGAACCGGGCATGAGCGTCGTCGTTGAGGACGAAGCGCGAGCCGAGCTTTCGCATGCGGGCCTGCTGCTGGACATCCATCACGTCCAGCAACTCGCGCGCACGCGCGACATCCGCGGCGATCTCGAGCCGCGCGCCGGCATGACGGCTGAAGACCCGCCAGCAGCGCGGCATCTGCATGCGCTTGATCGAGGCCCGATAGGCTTCATAGTCGTCGCCTGTCAGCACGAGGTTGCCGTTGAGCGAGCAGGATCCGATCCGTCCGAGCGACACCAGCGGGTTCGGCTTGCCACCGACATGGGCCGGCATCTTCTTCAGCCGCAGTAGATCGAAGCGGTCGGGCAAGGCGCGCAACGCGTCGACCAGCGCCTTGCCGATCGCATCCGTCGCCGCAGCGTCCAACGCGGCATCGAGCGCCAGGATCGGCGCGTTGTTGTCGGAGACGCCGAGGTCGGCGAATTCGACGATGCGGATGCCGCGCCTGATGTGGCTGATCATCGGCACCACCGCGATGTCCTTGCCGGTCGCGGCATCGGAGATCAATGCGATCAGCGGCGCAAAGTCGTGAAACGCCTCGTACCATGCGCCAAGCCAGTAACCGTGCTGGAATGCGGTGCGATGCCCAGCGCTCAGGCGCGATGCGGCCTGCCGCCAGTCACGCACGAAATCGACAGCGATTCCCGACGTGCTGGACACAAGACCATCTGGTTGCTCGACGCTGAGAAACGTCATCCGCGGGACATGCGATTACTGAATGTTTCCAGATAGATTATGTTTGTCGCAGACCACAAGTGACGTAACGGCTTATCGTTAAGCCAACATCACTATCGCTTCGGCTGCGACAAGCTGTCAGCGCTCCGGTTCCGTCTGTTCGACGCATTGGAACCTGGCGAGGAAATGCAGGCCAGCCACTGCAAGCGCGAACATGAACCAGATCGGATTCTGCCGTTCGAGCAGGAAGGTCTCGGTGGCGCCGTAATACAGGCCAAACAGCCATATGGTGAGGAACAGTTTTGCCAGCGCGCGACTACGGTTGTGAGCCTGGGCTGACTGGAAATTGCCGAGCGGTGCGAGCACGAAGACGAGGATCACGAGCAACAGCCCCGGCAGGCCGATGGTGACCGCGAGGTCGAGATAGCTGTTATGGCTGTGCGCCGCCGACGTCGCCCATTCGGACCCCTGAGCGGTCTGCCGCGCGGTCACGTCGTCCCAGAACGCCGCATAGCCGTGACCGATGATCGGCTTCTCGGCGACGGCCGCGAGCGCGAATTCCCAGATGGCGGAACGGCCGGTGAAAGTGGGATCGAGCGGAAGCAGCCGCGTCAGCGTCCCGAGCGCCGGGCTCAAGACGCTGCCGACCGTCAGCAGGTTCATCACGATCAGCGGCACGAAGCAGATGAGCCGCTTCAGCCACAGGCCTGGCGTGACATAGACCAGCGAGGCGAGCGCGTAGATCGCAAGGCACAGCACCGTCGACGTCTTGCCGCCGGTGAAGATCAGGAAGATGCCGGCCAGCGCGGCGATCGCGGGACCCATCACGAACGACCCGACGCCGCAGAGATAAATGCCGACATAGACCAGGATGGTCATCACCGGCGAAGCGATGTTCTTGTGGCCGAAGCTGCCGCGCCAATCGCCGGCAAGCTGCGGCTCGGTGAGATCGAGCGCGGTGTGCATCGAATATTGCGGCGCGAGGAAGACGCCGAGATAGCACAGCACCAGCAGCACGAGCGCGGCGCCGCCAAGGCACAGGTTGAAAGTCCGCTGTGTCGGCGGCAGCAATGGCAACAGCATGGCGAGCGACGTCACGCTGACAGCCAGCACGAAGCGCTGGATCGAAACGCCGCGGCTCTCGGAAAAGACGATGTTGATCAACAGCCAGCCGACCAGGCAAAGATGCAGCGGCGTCACCAGGCTCTTCAGCGCTGGCGCATCGGTGGCGGCGACGAACAACATCGCGACCGCAGCCAGCAGACCCCAGGAGATATAGGTGAGCGCCATGCGCCCGCCGACGACCGTGGTCACATCCTCGTTGCGAAGGTCAGGAAACGGATCGAGCGTGATCAGCACCAGCAGCAGCGCCGCAACCGCGACGAGGCAGCGCGCCGCCTGCGCGGCATTCAGCCCCGCGAGCCCATCGTGCAGGACGCGGCCCAGCGTTCGGGTCTCCACGTCGGTCATGTCAGCGGCGCTGCGATCCATGCTTCGATCCATGGCTCAAGGCAGGTGGTGAAGCCGGGGACGCTTTGGGTCTAGCCCATCCTTGTTAAGCATCCGTCAACCAATAGGCCCGAGGCCTGCGTTGCCGCCTGCGGGCGCACGATGCTGCGCGCGATCTCGTAATATTGCAGCGCCCGCTGCTCCAGCGTGAGATTGTCGAGCACGAAGCCGCGCGGATCGAACGCATCAGCGGTGCACCCGGCCCAGAAACTGTCCCAGCCCGCCTCGAACCCCGCGATGTCGATGAACTTGGCACCGCAGCGGTCGTCCCAATACGGCACTGACGACACCGGTGCGAACTGGACGCGGTGCGGATAATAATCCGGGTCGCGCCACGGGCCGCCGGGATCCCATGCGAACACCGGCACGCCGCAGGACAGAGCCTGCTGATAGGCGATGCCCTGGCTCTCGTTCTGGCACAGGAAGATCATCGCGCGCGAGCGCGCCAGCGCGGCCTGATAGTCTTCTTCCTTGTAGCTGCCGTAGCGCAATTCCGTGAACGAGCGGCCCTCCTTGAGGAGGCGGGCGCGGACCGGCTCGATCAGCTCCGGCGCGTAGCGCTCGCGGTCCCAATGGACCTTGTCGTAGATCAGGACGTCGACGGTCTTTTGCGACGGCGCCGACGGCGCCCAGAGATCCGTGTCGATGCCGATCGGCCAGGCCTCCGTGTCGGGCCAGTACGGCCGGTACATGTCGACATACCAAGGGCCGGGCACCACGACCTTCTTCACCGGCAGCCGCTTGAACAGATCAGGATCGTCCAGCGGATGATTGTGGGCGGCGACGCCGAGCAGGATCGGATTCTTCCACGCGAACTTGTCGAGCAGGAAGGTGCGACCGATGATGCAGGCAAGCTCGTCGGGATGCTGCGCGATGTAGCCGTAGTCGTTGACGCGGTAGCGGATGCCGAGCCGGTCGAGCCCTGCGCAGAGATTGAGGAACACGCGAAGCTGCCCGCTCATGCGCGGCTCGCCGAGCAGCATCCGGCGCGCCATGCGCCGCAGATGCCGGTCGCCGGGAAACCAGCGATCATCCTTGTCCTCGTAGAAGAGGTTGAGGACCATGGCATCGGGGTCGTGTTCGAACGTCTTTGCGGGCACGAGATCCATCCGCGGCAAACAGGTCCGCATTCTCGCATGGGACCGGCTGTCGCACTCTTCCAAATTTGCGACAGGCTTAATGCCCGCGGCTTAACGCTAATCTACGAAACCAGAAACACGCAGGCCTTCGCGACAACGATTTGGCCGTAATGCGAGTATCATTCGCGGCGGGCCAATGTTGCGATTGATCGCAATGCCAGTCGGCAGATGCGCCCTGGTTAACAGACCCTTAAAGGCGAGCCGTGGCTCTGATCACCGCCGAAGATGTTCTCGATTTGCCGGCTACCTCGCGCGTCGTTCCGGCGCCGCGTCTCCCGCTGCCGGCCGGCTCGACCACATCGGTGTCCGTCGTCATTCCCGCCAAGAACGTTGCGGCCTATATCGGCGAAACCCTCGCCAGCGCACTGGCGCAAGGCGAGATCACCGAAGTGATCGTCGTCGACGACGGCTCGAGCGACACCACCACGGCCATTGTCCGCGCCATTCGTGACCCGCGGCTGCGCCTGATGACCAACGACTCCGCCGGCGTATCCGCCGCGCGCAATCTCGGCGCACGATATGCGAGCGGCGAATGGCTGCTCTTCCTCGATGCCGACGACCGCCTGCGCCCCGGTGCGGTCGCGGCGCTGCTGGCGGCGGCCCGCAATGCTCCGCGCGCGGTTCTCGTCTACGGCGACTACAACACGATCGACAGCGAGGGACGGCAGATCGGCCGGCGGGGCCTGCTGAAGGGACGCCGCAAGCCGTCCGGCGACGTGCTGGCGCGGCTCGCGGCCGGCAATTTCATCGTCAATGGCGGCATCGCGCTCGCACGTGCGGAGGCCTTCCGCGCCATCGGCGGCTTCGACCCTTCCCTCAGATATTGCGAGGACTGGCATTGCTGGTGCCGCCTCGCCGCCATCGGCGAGTTCGAGTTCGCACCAAAGCTTCTGCTCGACTATCGCCTGCACACCGCCAACACCATGAATGCGGCCGTGCGGACGCCGAAGGACTTCTTCCCTGCGATCGCGCGGGTGTTCGACGATGGGCTGATCCTGGCGAGACTGCCCGAGGGTACGGCGGCCGGGCTGCGCCAGGCCGCCGAGGTCCATCTCGTCACCTATTCGGCGATGCAGGCGGTCCGCTTCGGCCGATATCGCGACGCCTTGGCTTATCTCGGGATGGTCGGCCGGCGCTCGCTCAAATCGCTGCCCCGCGCCGCGGTCAGGGTCGCCCTCGCCCGTTTGGGCATCTAACCCGCGTCACGACACGATTTTCGAGGCTTCGTAAGGCTTCGGTGCGAAGCCGAACGCTGCGAGCATGGAGCCAAGCGCGACCAGCGCGGGATGCATGGCGACGACGGCCTTCGATGTCGCGAGCAGACGGGCCGAGCGCACCAGCGACAGCGGCAGCCGTCCGAGCATTTGCGCGAACACTCGCGCCCGCGCGGGCGCGCTTGGTGCGGCCTTGTACTGCACGCGATAATTGATAGCGCCAATACGCAGGCCGCGCTTGGCGATCCAGCCGAGGCTGGTGCGGCTTTGCGGCACGGTCTCCGTGATGACCGCCTCTGCCGTCCAGTGGAAGATCATGCCGGCATCGCGGCACCGCACGAAGAAATCGCAGTCGCCGCCGCCGAGGAAATTGAAGCGCAGGTCGAAGGCGGGACGATCGAACCGCTCGAACGCCGCGCGCGTGATCAGGCAGTTGCCACAGCCATAGATCAGCGGCACCGCGCCGCTGTAATCATAGGCGGGGCAGAAGGCGGGATGATGTGCGAGCCAGGGCTTGCTGTCGTCGTCGAAGACCGGCAGCACCGGCCCGCCGACCACGTCGGCGCCGGTCGCCTCCGCGGTGCGAACCATCAGCTCGAGCCAGTCGGGCGAAGCGATCTCGTCGTCGTCGATCATCAGGAAGCGGGTCGCGGCGGGAAACAGCGCCTGGGCGGTCTCGAAAGCGGCGTTGATCGCCTGGCAATTGCCCTGCCGCTTCTCGACCAGGCAAACGCCCTGGAGCCGGCCGTCGGCCAGATACTCCGCGGCAACCGGCGCGCTTTCGCGCCCCGCCGCGTCGTTCTCGACCATGACCACCGCGAAGGAGCGCGGCGTGCGCTGGCTCACGAGCGAGTCCAGTGTCAGCCGCAGATGGTGCGGGCGACGGAAGCAGGGAATACAGACGACGATGCCGACCGACAGGTCGATGACGCGGGAGCTCGCCGCGATCTCCCGGTTGGGATCGCGAACGGCATCCAAGATCCGGCTGGCGGAAAGGTCTGTCGGGATCAGCGTCATGGCATCCTAGATGTCCGATATGTATTGAAAAAGCCCTGCGTCAATCGCGCAGGAATCGGCGCTGTCCTGCGACGGCACATCGCCGCGGGACATATCAGCCCCAAAATGAACGGCGGGCCCGAGGCTCGCGACGGCGCAACGCCGCCGATCTCCGGCCCTCCATACGCTTAACTGCTTTTGCGCGTTTCTCCTGCAAATCCCTGCATACGTAATAGTGCAATTCGCAGTCCATCACGCGGACAACACCCAACATGGACAATGCCGTAGTTAACGCCTGCCCGCATTAACCCGACCGTAAGCACCGCGACCGGTGAAGCGGCGCGGCACCGGATTTGCTCTTCGGGCATGCGAGATTTTTCCTGTAAATTTGAGTCGAACAAGCGCGGTCAGAAAAAATGAACAAGCCAGCCTCGATCGATTTCGCGACAGCCACGGCGATCCAAATCCCGGCGGCCAGTGCACGCACCCAGGCGCTGCACGATCTGGTCCCCGGCGAAGCCCGCGACAGCCTGCTCGCCGTCCACGACGTGCTGCGCCGCGAACTGCCGCAGGGCCAGCTCGCCACCTACGAAGCCGGCGGCGGCTCGTGCAGTGTCCTGCCACCGGAGCTGCTCAACCGCAGCAAGGTCACCGTCGTCGATATCGACGAGGACCAGGTCCGCAACAACACTTACGCGGACGAGGCGATCCTAGGCGACGTGCAGACTTACAGCTTTGGACGCGAAACCTTCGATCTGGTGATCTGCTACAACGTGATCGAGCATCTGCCCCATGTCGATGCCGCGCTCCTGAATTTCCGCGACGCACTCAAGCCCGGTGGAATGATCCTGATCGGCGCACCCAATCCGCGCTCGCTGTCGGGCGTCGTCACCAAATACTCGCCGCATTGGTTTCATATCTGGTTCTACCGGAATATCCGCGGCATCAAGGATGCCGGCCTGCCCGGCGAGCCGCCGTTCCCGACCTTCTTCCATCCGCTGGTGACGCTGCCGCGGCTCGAAGCATTCGCCGCGGCCAACGGCCTCGAGATGATCTACCGCCGCGAGGTCGAGAGTCCGCGCTATCCCGAGATGCGCCGGCGCAAGCCGCTGTTCGCCGCTCTGGTCGATGCCGGCGCCGCCGTGATGAACGCCGTGCTGCCGGGCAGGATCGACGTTCGCCGCGGCGATTACCACGTCATCCTGCGGAAGAGCTGACAATCATGACACGCGCGCGGTCCATCGCAGGACGAGCGAAGCCTTGCGGCATCGCTGCGCGCGGTAACGAACCGTTAATTCCTTGGGGACCTCAGCGTCATCGCGACGCGTCGAAGAGTGGCATGCGCTTAAACGCTTTGTTTGCCATTTCGGTGAATAGTCCCTCAATGAGTATGGTTAATTTTCCCTGTTGCGTTGATTGGGCACCTATATCCCGGGTGCGTGGCGTAAAGCGAAGAGTAACCCCTCAGCCCGCGGTCGTTGGAATGAAAGCTGGGGACTATGCTTGACTACAACCAGCCGATAGATCGGGCCGGACCGGAGGCACCGCAGCAGAGGCCTCAGACCGGTTTCAACGTGCTGGAGCTCGTCAATCTGCTCTGGCGGCGGAAGATCGCGATTGCCGCTGCCGCGCTCCTCGGTGCGACGCTTGCCGTCACCGCGGGCAAGAGCGTGACGCCCCGCTACACCGCCACCGCCCAGCTCTATGTCGACCCGCGCGAGCTTCAGCTCGTCGATCGCGAGCTCACGCCGCGCGCGCAGGACGTCTCCGGCATGGCCATGGTGGTGGAGAGCCAGGCGCGCCTGATTACCTCGAACAGCGTGCTGCTCCAGGTGATCCAGCAGGCCAATCTGGACAAGGATCCCGAATTCGGCGGCGGCGGTGATGCCAGGAGCCTGATGTCGTCGCTGCTCGGCCTGATCGGCCTTCAGCCCCGCGCGCCCTCCGCCGCGGAGACGAAGGAAGTGCAGCTCGCGGCGCTCGACGCGCTGAACAGGCACATCACGGTCCGCAAGACCGAGAAGAGCTTCATCGTCGACATCGAGGTCTGGTCGACCGATCCGGCGAAAGCGGCGATGCTCGCCAACACGCTGACAAATGCCTACCTCGCCGAATCCCGCAACTCGCAGGCTTCGGCCGCGCGACGCGCCACCAACGATCTCTCCGGCCGCCTCAAGGAGCTGCGCGAGCGGCTGCGCAGCGCCGAGACCGCGCTCGCCACCTATAAGGCCCAGAACAATTTCGTCGGCACCCAGGACGCGCTGATCAGCGACCAACAGCTCTCCGCCAGCAACCAGCGGCTTTCCGCGGCCCGCGCGGCGACGATGGACGCACAGGCGCGGCTCGACCAGATCGAGGCGAGCCGGCGCACCGCTGCCGATGCCGGCGCGAATTCGGAAGCGCTGCAATCGCCGACCATCGCGAACCTGCGCGCGCAATATGCCGACGCGCGCAAGAAATATGCGGAGCAGGCCGGCGAGCTCGGCCCGCGGCATCCGGCGCTGCGCCAGACCGAGAAGCAGGTCGAGGATCTCAAGCGCACCATCAACGAAGAGATCGATCGCTTCGCGCAGTCCGCCAAGAACGATCTGACGCGCGCCCGCGACTTTGAAGCCTCGCTCAACCGGGCGCTGGAAGCGCAGAAGCGGCAGAGCGTTCAGCTCAGCCAGGCCGCCGTGCGCCTGCGCGAGCTCGAACGCGAGGCCGATGCCAGCCGCGACGTCTATCAGTCCTTCCTCAAGCGCTCGCGCGAGACCGAGGAGCAGGAGACCCTGAACACCTCGGCGGCCCGCGTCATCGGCGAAGCCACCGTGCCGCAGCGGCGCTCGTTCCCGCCGGCGATGAGCATGTTCGCCATGATCGGCTTCATCTTCGGCGCGCTCGCTGCTGCAAGCTGGTTCGTCGCGGCCGAGCTGCTGTCCGCCGGTGCGACCGCGCCGGCAGCGCCCACACCGGCCCGTCGTGAGCGCACGCCGGCACCGCGGCCTCCGCGCGCGCCGGAGGTTTCACGGACACCGGAGGTAGCCCAGCCGCAGCCGGCTCCGCGAGCTCCGGAAATTGCGCAATCTCTACCGGAGCTCGCCGCGCCATCGCTGCAGCCGGAGATGGACGAAAATACGCTGATCGGAAAGCCGCTGATCGCGCGCCTCCAGGAGGCCGACGTCATTCACACGCTCGGCGCCATCCTCGCCACCGGCGGCGGTGTCGATCTGACCCGGCTTGGCTGGCCGACGCTGCGCCCCGGCTTTCCGCTGACGACGCTGCTCAACGCCTGGCGCGACATGCGCACTGCTGTGGCCCGGCGTGCCGGCGGCAAGGCCATGCCGGTCATCGCGCTCGTCGGCGCGGGCGAGACCACCGGGCGCAGCGTGACCGCGCTGAATTTCGCACTCGCGGCCGCGCGCGACGGCGCCCGCGTGCTGATGATCGATGCCGACCATCAGGCACACCCGCTCTCCAACAAGGTGAGCCGCCCCGGCAAGAGCGAGCCGAGCCGACTCGGCTGGCTCTCGATCGGCAGCAAGGCCTCGCGCGAGATCAAGACGGTCAACGGCATCTCGGTGCTGCCGGCCGCCGACGGCGATGCCGGCAAGGCGACTGAAGCCATGCGCAAGGCCATCGAGCAGGCGCGCGCCGCCGGCGGCTACGATCTCGTGATCCTCGACGGCCCCGTGACGCCGCTTGGTGCGGCCAGCCGCAAGCTGCTCGACGACGCCGACGCGCTGGTGGCGGTGCTGCCGACCAGCCTCGACATCAACGACGGCCTGGAAGAAATCCTGAACACGCTCGGCCGCGCCGAGCGCAAGCTCGTCGGCGTCGTGCTCGACGAGCTCACCCCCGCAACTCAAGCGCGCCAGCGAGGCAGACAATATGCTTGAGCGCCGCGTCAATCTGGACGGCCGGGCCGCAACCGCCGACGTGCCGCGGATCACTATCGGCGGCCTTCGCATGGCCGCGCTCGACCTGGAAGCGACTGCCGATTTCATGATCGAGGCGACCGATCCCGACAATCGCATCGGCCGTCCGCTGCACCTGACCTCGGCCAATGGCGAGGTGTTGGCGCGCTGCTCAACCGAACCGGAAACCGAACGCCTGTTCCGCGGCGCCGACCTCATCAACGCCGATGGCCAGCCGCTGGTCGCGGCGTCAAAGCTGCAATCCTGGTTTCCACTGCCGGAGCGCGTCGCCACCACCGATTTGTTCCACGTGGTCGCGCGCAAGGCCGAAGCCGTCGGCCGCACCTTCTACATGTTCGGTGCCAGCGAGGAAGAGAACGCCGCGGCGGTCGCGAATGTCCAGCAGCTATATCCAAACCTCAAGATCGTCGGGTACAGCCACGGCTATCTGCGCGGCGACGCCCTGCGCGCGAAAGTCGAGGAGATCAACGCGCTCGCCCCGGATTATCTCTGGGTCGCGCTCGGCGTGCCCAATGAGCAGGCATTCGTCGAGCAATACACGCCGCTGCTGACCAATGTTGGCGTTATCAAGACATCCGGCGGCTTGTTCAACTTTTTATCGGGCAGCCGGTCCCGCGCGCCGCAATGGATGCAGAAGATCGGACTCGAATGGGCCTGGCGCACATGGCTCGAGCCGCGCCGCCTGCTCTGGCGCTATTTGACCACCAACCCTCGCGCGCTCTATCTTCTCTTCAGCCGCAAACGGCCTTCCAATCGCTGAGAGAAGAGTAGAAGACGACATGACCGACCGACCGACCGTCCTCGTCACCGGGGGCGCGGGCTATATTGGCTCGCATGCCTGCCGCGCACTGTCTGCCGCCGGCTATCAGCCCGTCGTTTATGACAATCTCTCGACAGGTCATCGCAGCTTCGTCGCGGGTCCGCTGGTGACGGGCGACCTGCTCGACGGCACCGCGCTGGCGCGCGCCTTCGCCGACCACAAGGTCACGGCGGTGATGCATTTCGCGGCGGCAAGCCTCGTCGGCGAGTCCATGACCGACCCGCAGAAATACTACATCAACAACGTCCAGGGCACGCTGTCGCTGCTGCAGGCGATGCGCAACGCAGGCTGCCAGCGCATCGTGTTCTCCTCGACCGGCGCCGTCTACGGTAACGCCGATTCCAAGGAGCTGCCGGAGGACTTCCCCTGCGCACCGATCAATCCCTACGGCGCGTCGAAATGGATGATCGAGCGCATGCTCGCCGATTATCGCGCAGCCTATGGCTTCGGCGCGTTCTGCCTGCGCTATTTCAACGCCAGCGGCGCCGACCCGGCCGGCGGCATCGGCGAATTGCGTGACAACGAAACGCATCTCATTCCGCGCGCCATGATGGCGCTCCAGGGCCATGTCGACTTCGCCGTGTTCGGCGACGATTACGACACGCCCGACGGCACCGCGATCCGCGACTACATCCACGTCACCGACCTCGCTGCGGCGCATGTCGCTGCACTGAAGCTCCTGGAAACGGGACATGCCGGCGGCAGCTTCAATCTGGGCACCGGCTCCGGCTTTTCGGTCCGTGAGATCCTGAACGCCATCAGGCAGGAGACCGGGCGCGAGGTGCCGCACACCATGAAGCCGCGTCGCGCCGGCGATCCCACTTATCTGGTCGCCGATGCCTCCGCCGCGCGAAACGTGCTGAACTTCGTGCCGCGCCATTCCGATCTAAAGACGGTGATCCGGACTGCCTGGGCCTGGCACCAGACAGCGCATCCGCTCAGGACGCGCTAGACACCCGTATTACGGCTTGCCGGTCGGGCCCCCGAGCGGCTAAAGAGATGATCACAGCCGGCGGCGGCGCATGTCCCGACCGCCGCATGTTGCTCTTATGGCCGCCAATGGAAGCGGCATGTGAGGCTCCGCCAATAGCGCGAGCCTGTTCTTCACAGCGAAGGCCACGATCGAGTCCGGGCATCGGCCTGCTTTCAGGCGCGGCCCAGGGAGCACGGAGCGAATGCATCAGGCCGCAAGCCTGCAATTCGAGCGCGTGATGGACGAGCTCGTCCTATGGCACGCCGTGCCGGAGGACGAACGCTCGCCCGCCCCGGCCTGGTGGTGGGGACCGGCGATGGCGGTGGTCGACGCGCACGAGCCGATGCGACAGGTGTGGTGTTGTGAGCTGGGCCTCGGCGACGGCTCGAGCTTTGCCGAAGGTGCGCATGCCCTCCTTGAGCTGTTCGCCGAGCAAACCTCGCAGCCCTGGCCGGATGATTTTCCGCGCAAAGCGGACATCAAGCAAGACAACGTCCGCGAGCTGCACCCGCAGCCGTCAGATGACAGCGCGTTTCAGCCGTAACGCCGCGGCTTCGGTCGCAGCGAGGTCAGACTCCGGCTGGAGCGGCGGCGCGACAGGCAGCTCGATCGGCCGCAGCAGCTCGGCCATCTGCCGCGCCGGCACCGGCTTGGAGATGAGGAAGCCCTGCATCTCGTCGCAGCCATGGGCGCGCAGGAACGCCTCCTGCTCGGCGTTCTCGACACCTTCGGCGACCACGGTCATGCCGAGCGCCTTGCCCATGCTGATGATCGCCTGCGCGATCGCCTGGTCCTCCGAATCCTGCGGCAGGTCGCGCACGAAGGAGCGGTCGATCTTGATGGTGTCGATCGGAAAATGCTTCATCAGCGACATCGACGAATAGCCGGTGCCGAAATCGTCGATGGCGAGGCGGATGCCGCGGCTCTGGATGGCGTCGAGCACCTTCAGCGCGCGACCGACATTGCGCATCATCATGCTCTCGGTGACCTCGAGCTGGAGCAGCACCGGCGACATGCCGGAGGCCGCCAGCGCCTCGTCGACGTCCTGCAACAGATGTTCGTCGACAAACTGCCGCGGCGACAGGTTGACCGCCATCGACACCGGCAACAGGCCACGACGCTGCCAGGCCATGGCCTGCGCGCAAGCCTCCTTCACCACCCAGCGGCCGATCGGCACGATCAGCCCGGTCTCTTCCGCAAGCGGAATGAACTGCGCCGGCGAGATGCTGCCGAGATCCGGGTGCGTCCAGCGCAGCAGCGCTTCCACGCCGGTGATCTGGCCGGTCTCCATGTCCACCTTGGGCTGGTAGTTCAGCGAGAACTGCTCGCGCTCCAGCGCCCGGCGCAACGCGCTCTCGAGCGACAGCCGCTCGATCGACTGCGTCTTCACCTCCTTGGAGAAGAAGCGGTAGCCGTTCTTGCCGTCTTCCTTGGCGAGATACATCGCCATGTCGGCGTTCTTGGTCAGCGTCTGAACGTCGGAGCCGTTGGCCGGATACATCGCGATGCCGATCGAGGCCGTGGTGTGGCACTCGTGGCCGGCCAGCTCCATGGGCTCGGCGAGCGCCACGAGCAGCCCGGTCGCGATGCGCTGGACATCGTCGATCTCACCGCACTGGTCGAGGATCACCACGAACTCGTCGCCGCCGAGGCGTGCGACCACGTCCGTTTCCCGCAGCGCGCCGCGCAGCCGGCTCCCCACTTCGAGCAGGAGCAGATCGCCAGCCTCATGGCCGAGCGAATCGTTGATGACCTTGAAGCGGTCGAGATCGATGAACAACACCGCGAAACGGTGATCGTGGCGCTGAGCTTCGTCGATCGCCTCCCGCAACAGTCCGTTGAAGGTCTCGCGGTTCGGCAGGTCGGTCAGGCTGTCATGCGAGGCGAGGTATTCGATCCGCTCGTCGGCCTCATTCTTCTCGTCGGCGCGATCGAAATTCTCCATCGCGAAGGAGACGTTGTCGGCGAGGCGCTGCAACAGCTCAACGAACTCGGCCGTGAAAGTCTCCTGCTCGGTCGACATGTAGATCATGACGCCGACGGGCTGATCGTGCGTGATCAGCGGGAACGCCGCGCCGGAGCGCGCGCCGTCGCCTTGCAGGACGGCGTGGAAGGCGCTCACACGGCTGTCGTTGACATAGTCGTTGCTGACACAGGGCTGCCGGGTGCGGAACGCGGTGCCGCTCATGCCGCGCCCCTCGGGCCGGTCGGCGTCGATGGAGAGACGAACGTTCCTCGTGGTCTCGGCGGACGGCCCTGCGGCCGCGACGATCGCGAGCTGGTCGCTGTCGGCCTTGGCGAGCGCAATGGTCGTCGAGGTAAACTTGCCGCCGGTGGACGCGGCCTGACACACCAGCTCGAACAGCTCGGCGCGCGACTTGGCCCGCACGATCGCCTCATTGGTGGCGCTCAGCGCGGCGAACATGCGCGTCAGGCGCTCCTTCTGCGCCTCGGCCCGTGACCGCTCCTCGGCCCGGGCGAAATTGTCGAGCGCAAAAGAGACGTTCTCCGCGAGCCGCCCCAGCAACTGGATGAGGTCAGGCGTGAAGGTGCCTTCGTCCGGCGAAAGGAACAGAAGGACGCCGACGGCATCGGTGCCGTTCTTCAGCAGCGGGAAGCAGCCGCCGGATTTCGTCCCTTGATCCCGCGCGATTCGACGCCAGTGCGTCGCACGAACGTCCGTGAGGAGCTCGTTCGCGACGCAGGGTGCCTTGGTGCGAAATGCGGTGCCGGCGAGCCCCCGTCCTTCGGGCTCATCGGCGGACGTCGCGAAACGCCAGTTCTCGACGTGACTGCGACACTCGCCCTTGGTGACGACGATATCGAGATAGCGCGCCGTCGGATCGACCAAGGCGATGGTGGCAGATGAGAACGTTCCGCCGAGCACGGCGGCCTCGCACACGGCTTCGAACAACTCGGCGCGGGATTTCACGCGCATGATCGCTTCGTTGGTCGCGCTCAGCGCCTCCAACATGCCCCGAAGACGGTTGCGCTGCATCTCGGCCTTCGCCTTCTCGTCGGCGCGATCGAAGTTCTCGAGCGCGAAGGCGACATTGGCCTGGAGCCGTTGCAGCAGCTCGACGAATTCTGGCGTGAACGTGCCGCGTTCCGGCGAGTTGAAGAGGAAGACGCCTTCGACCCTGTCACCATTGAACAACGGCAGCGCCGCGGAGGATCCGATGCCGTTCCGACGAGCGTTGGCCGCCCAGGGCGCGATCCGGTCGTCGGACTGCACATCATTGCTGATGCAAGGCTGGCGCGTGCGGAAAGCGGTTCCCGTCAGCCCTCGGCCTTCAGGCACCTGGTCGGACGTGGAGAATTTGAAATTTCGGACCATATCCGCGTTCGGCCCGTAGCAAGCAACGACGCGAAGCAGCTCGGCATCGTGATCGACGAGCGCGATGTTGGCCGAGGTGAACTTGGCGCCTTTCGCCGTCGCTTCGCAAACGAGGTCGAACAGCTCGGCCCGCGAGCGTGCGCGCAGGATCGCCTCATTGGTCGCGCTCAGCGCCGCGTACATGCGCGCCAGGCGGTCTTCCTCCTCGGCGATCCGTGCCTTCTCGGCTTCACGGTCGAAATTGTCGATCGCGAAGCAGACATTCTCGGCGATGCGCAGCATGAGTGCGACGACCCCCTCGTCCTTCGCCCAGGACTGGCTGAGGAAGGACAGGATGACGCCGATGCTCTGGCCGTTCCGGATCAGGGGAGCCGCGATGCAGGCGGCAACACCCGTGTTGAGATTGGCCTGCTCCCACGGCGTTCCCCTGGTGCGACGCGCGAGATCGCGTTCGACTTGGGGCTTCTGCGTTCGAAACACCTCGCCGGAAATGCCGCGGCCATAGGGATTCTCTGGGTCGACGGAGTAGTGGGTCCGGGCCACGATCTCCAGATTCTCGCCGGTGCCGGCGACAGGCTTCAACCAATGCGAGTCCTGCTCCTTCAGGAGAACGAAGGTCGCCAGCGACTTGCCGCCGTGCACCGAGGCGTCGCACACGAGCTGATACAATTCCCGTTCGGTCTTCGCACGCAGGATGGCTTCGTTGGTCGCGCTGAGCGCGCCAAACATGCGGTTCAGCCGCCGCGTCGCGAGCTCGCTGGTCTGCCGCGCGGTCTCGCGCGCGAAATTGTCCAGCGCATAGGAGATATTGGCCGACATGCGCTCGAACAGCGACACCATCTGCTCGTTCAGCGAGCCGGCTTCCCTGCGGGTCACATACAGCACTCCGACGCTCTTACCGCTGCAGAGCAACGGCAGCGCAGCCGCCGCGCCGATGTGGGCCTTGGCTGCGCCCTCGCGCCACGCCAGCGAGCGAGGATCATTCAGGTAGTCGTTGCTGATGCTCAGCTTCTGATTGCGAAAGGCTTCGCCGCCGACACCCGCTCCCTCGGGCGTGCCGGAGTCGGTCGTGATCTCGAGCGAACGCAGCCGCGCAACGTCATCGCCGCAACCGGCCGCAAAGCACAGCCGCCGGCCATCCGGCCCCACCAGAAACACGGCAACGGCCAAAAAGTCTCCGCTCGAAAACCCGGCGTCGCAGACCTTCTGGTACAGCTCGTCCGGCGATTTCGCGTAGAGGATCGCTTCGTTGATGGCACTCAACGCTGCAAAGGTGCGCGCGAGGGTCGTCTGCACGGTCTCAGCTCCCGGGCATTTCTGCCTAATTCTCCCGGGTGCTTTATGAACGGCGACGGCCTAAGTGGTCGTTATTGCGCGCTGCAAACCCTCGATCAAAGTGAACGAGCTGCGAACGGCCGGCGCCAAACTGTCGGGAATGCCGCCGCACGGGAGGATTCTTCGACGAAAGGCGCGCTCTCTTTACGATTTTGCAGCCCTGTATTGGTTTACGGGAGATTGATATCGCTCCCACGCTTTGAGACGATGGCTCCCAACAAGCAGCCCGTTAAGGGCACAATGCCGAGGGAACGCCATGCCCGTCGTCAAGACCGACCGCCTCACGCTCATCAGCGCCGCGCTGCTCCGTGCCGCCGGAGCTTCCGACGACGAGGCCGACGCGGTGGCCACGGGCTGCGTCAACGCCAACCTCGCAGGTCACGACTCCCACGGCGTGATCGCGGTTCCGACCTACATCGACCGCATCAAGGCTGGCCACATCGTGCCCGGCGCCAAATGGACCATCGTCCAGGAATCGCCGACCACGACGGTGATCGACGGCCAGTGGGGGTTCGGCTTCCACGTCAACGCCAAGGCGATGGCGCTGACGATCGAGAAGGCGAAGACGGTGAACGTCGCCGCCTGCACCGTGTTCCGGCAAAGCCATGTCGGCCGCCTCGCCGCCTATCCTCTGATGGCGATGCGCGAAGGCATGATCGGGATTGCGACAGCGGATTCCGGCCGCTCACCGAAGCATGTGGCGCCGTTCGGCGGCAAGGAAGCGCGGCTCGGCACCAACCCGATCTCGATCGCGGTGCCGTCCGATCTCGATGCGCCGTTCTATCTGGACATGGCGACCTCGGCGGTTGCGGCCGGCAAGATCCAGCTCGCGGTCGCCCGCGGCGAGGAGATTCCGACGGGGTGGATCATCGATGCCGAGGGACGGCACACCACCGACCCCACGCAATATCGCAAGGGCGGCGCGCTGCTGCCGCTCGGCGGCACCGAGGGCTACAAGGGCAGCGGCCTCGCCGCGATGGTCGAGGTGCTGTGCGGCCTGCTGACCGGTCTCGGCTTCGGCGTCGAACCGACCGGACGTCACAATGACGGCTGCTTCATGGCCGTGTTCAACGTCGCCGCGTTCCGTCCGCTGAAGGATTTCAAGCGCGAGGTCGCCGAATTCGCGCGCTATCTGAAATCGACGCCACCCTCCGAAGGGAGCAAGGGCGTGTACTATCCCGGCGAGATCGAGGGGTTGCGCGAGCAGCAACGCTTGCGCGACGGCATCGAGATCGAGGATGCGACCTGGGAAAAGCTGCGCGCGCTGGCGCGCGAGTACCGGCTCGATACCGTCCTCGATCTGGCCTGACGGAATTTGGGAGAACAGTATGACGCGGCAGATGGTACTGGTCGGCTTCCTCCAGGCGCAGAACTGCACGAATTTGCCGAGCTCGTGGCGGCATCCGGACTCGCGCGACGATTCGATGTCGGCGGACTATTATCAAGCGATCGCCAAGATCCTCGAAGCCGGCAAATTCCACATGGCGTTCTTCGACGATCGGCTGGCGATGCCCGATCGTTACGGCAACGATCATGCCCACACCGTCGAATACGGCATCCGCTGCGTGAAGATGGATCCGCTGATCGTGCTGACCACGATGGGCATGGTCACCGACAAGCTCGGCCTCGGCGCCACTTGCTCGACGACCTATTACGAACCGTTCGACGTCGCGCGCCGCTTCGCAACCCTCGATTTGATGTCCGGCGGGCGCGCGGGCTGGAACGTCGTGACCTCGCTCAATGACGGCGAAGCGCTCAACATGGGCCGCGATTCCCATCCCGAACATGATTCGCGCTACGACCGCGCCGACGAATTCATGGAGGTCGTGCTCGGGCATTGGGACACCTGGGAAGACGGCGCGCTCATCATGGACAAGAAGAGCGGCCGTTTTGCCGATCCGGCCAAGGTGAAGCGGCTCGATCACAAGGGGGCGGCCTTCAAGTCCCGTGGTCCCTTCACGGTACCGCGCTCGGACCAGGGCCATCCCGTCATCATCCAGGCCGGCGCATCCGGCCGCGGCCAGCGCTTTGCCGGCCATTGGGGCGAGGTGATCTTCACGGCCGCGCGCAATCTCGCTGGTGCCAAGGAAGGTTACGCCGCCGTTCGAAACGAGGCAGCCAAGGCTGGCCGCGATCCCGATCAGATGCGCCTTTGCAATTTGACGACGCCGGTCTGCGCCGCGACCAAGGCCGAGGCTGAGGACAAGATGGCGCTGATCAACAAGCTGCCGCTCGAGATCGACGCGCTGTCGCTGCTTGCCGAAGCGCTCAATTACGATTTCGCCTCCAAAGACCTCGACGAGCCGTTGACGACGGACGATCTGAAGAGCATGCAGGGCATTCTGGGCCTCCGCGACGGCGTGCTGAAGAATTCCGGCAAGAGCAATCCGAGCGCGCGCGACTTCGTCACCTTCTCCGGCCGCGGCCAGGTCCACGACGCCATGGTCGGCGGTCCCAAGGAGATCGCGGACAGGCTGGAAGAGATGTTCGTCGAGCGTGGCTGCGACGGCTTTGTCATCGCCGCGACCTATGTGCCCGGCTCCTATGCGGACTTCGTGCAACACGTCGTGCCGGAGCTGCAACGGCGCGGCTTGTTCCAGAAGGAGTATCGGGGCAAGACACTCCGCGAAAATCTCGGGCTGAAGCGGCCCACGGCCGGCGCCTGGAAGGTGCTGCCGCGCGATGCCGCGGAATAACAACGAGGACAGAGCATGCGCTGGCTGAAATTCACTGTCTCGGACAAGACCTCCTGGGGAATTGTCGAGGGCGACCAGGTGATCGCGGTCGACGGCGATCCCTTTGGCGAATGGCAGCGCACCTCGCGCACGCATCCGCTGGCGCAGGTTCGGATCGAGCTGCCGCTGATCCCGCGCACCTTCTATTGCGTCGGCTTGAATTATCTGAAGCACCTGAAGGAAGCCGCCGACAAGCGCGGCGAGGTGCCGGCCGTCCCTGATAGACCCGAGATCGGCTACCGCGCCCAGAACGCGCTGATCGCGCATGACGAGGACGTCGTGATCCCGTCCTTTGCGACGGACAAGATCCACTATGAAGGCGAGCTCGTCGTCGTGATCGGCAAGAAGGTGAAGCATCTCACCAGGCAGAATGCGATGGATTGCGTGTTCGGCTATACCATCGGCAACGACGTCAGCGAACGCAGCTGGCAGAAGGCCGACCGCAGCCTGTGGCGCTCGAAGAACGCCGACACGTTCAAGCCGATGGGCCCGTGGATCGAAACCGAGGCCAATCTGGCGAAAATGGAAACCGTCGTCCGGGTCAACGGCAGGGAGACCAACCGCTTCTACACCAACGACATGATCTTCGGCGTGGTGCCGTTCCTGGTCGAACTGACGAAGTACTTCACGCTGTGGCCCGGCGACGTGATCTGGATGGGCACGGACGGCGCCTCGCCTGACATCGGGCACGGCGACGTGGTGGAGATCGACATCACCGGCGTGGGGACGTTGCGGAACAGGTTTGTGCGGGAGCAGCGGTAGTAGAGGTGCCGTAGGGTGGGCAAAGCGAAGCGTGCCCACCGCATTCGTAATGGAGGCGAGATGGTGGGCACGGCGCAAGCGCGCCTTTGCCCACCCTACGGCACCGCGGTACTTCCCGCGCAATCAAAACGGCAGCGCCACACTCGTCTTGATCTCCTTCAGCACCACATTGCTGCGGACGTAGCGGATGCCGGGAATGCGGAACATGAACTCGTCGAGGAATCTGTTGTAGGCCACCATGTCCTGCACGACGACGCGCAAATGATAGTCAGCGTCGCCCGTGGTGGCGAAACACTCCAGCACTTCGCGCCGCGTGGTCACCCGCGCGACGAACTCGTCGACGAATTTGGCATCGTGCCGCTCCAGCGAGACATGCAGGATGGCCGACATCGCAAAGCCCGCCTGCTCGCGCGCGATCAGCGCGGCATAGCCCTGGATGACGCCGGCCTCCTCCAGCGCACGCACCCGGCGCCAGCACGCCGAGGTGGACATGCCGACCTCGTCGGCGAGCTGCTGGTTGGTGGCGCGGCCGTCCGTCTGGAGATGGGCGAGAATCCGCGCGTCCTGCTCTTCAATCATGGAAGCCCCCGATTCGGTAACTTCTACCGAATTCTGCCATCCTCTGCAAAATTTTACCGAATTATCGATCAAGACAGGGCGAATAGGCAAGACCTACCAGCCTGCCCGGCATACCCTTCCGTCATCAGGCAGGATGCCGCACGAGGTCCGCCATGGACGCCGTTCCATCACTCGACAGCTACGAGCTCTCAGACCGCTACGACCGCGAGGAGGGCCGCGTCTTCCTCACGGGCACGCAGGCCATCGTCCGCATTGCGCTCGACCAGGCGCGGCGCGACCGCGCCGCCGGGCTGAACACCGCCGGCTTCATCTCCGGCTATCGCGGCTCGCCGCTCGGCGGCGTCGATCTCGAGCTCTGGCGCATCCAGGAGCGGCTCAAGCGGGATCGCATCGAATTTCTCCCTGCGGTGAACGAGGACCTCGCGGCAACCGCGGTGCTCGGCTCGCAGCAGGTCGAAACGCAGGCAGATCGCGAAGTCGATGGCGTGTTCGGACTTTGGTACGGCAAGGGCCCAGGCGTCGATCGCTCCGGCGATGCCCTCAAGCACGGCAACGCCTACGGCTCCTCGCCGCGTGGCGGCGTGCTGGTCGTCGCCGGCGACGACCATGGCTGCGTGTCCTCCTCGATGCCGCACCAGTCCGATGTCGCCTTCATGAGCTGGTTCATGCCGACGCTGCACCCCGCAAGCGTCAGCGAATATCTCGAATTCGGCGAATATGGCTACGCGCTGAGCCGCTTTTCCGGCATGTGGGTCGGCTTCAAGGCGATCTCGGAGATTGTCGAGTCAGGTGCATCCGTCGCGCTGCGCCCGCCGCGCGCCTTCCAGACGCCTGACTTCACGCCGCCGCCGGGCGGACTGCACTATCGCTGGCCCGACCTGCCGGGCCCCCAGATCGAGGAGCGGCTGGAGGCGAAGAAGCACGCGGTTTACGCCTTTGCAAAAGCCAATCCGATCGATCGCCACATCTACGATATTCCCAATGCCACTTACGGCATTGTCACGACGGGCAAGGCGCATCTCGACCTGATGGAGGCCCTGCGGCTGATGGGCCTCGATGAAGCGGCCTGCCGCAACATCGGGATCGACGTCTACAAGGTCGGCATGGTCTGGCCGCTGGCGCTGCATGACGCGATGGACTTCGTGAAGGGCAAGCGCGAGATCCTCGTGGTCGAGGAAAAGCGCGGCATCATCGAGAGCCAGTTCAAGGAATATTTTTACGACTATCCAGGCTCAAAGCCCGAGCGCATGGTCGGCAAGCACGACGAGCGAGGGGCGCGGCTGATCTCATGGATCGGCGAATTGTCGCCGCGTGCGCTTGCTGGCGTGCTCGCACGCCGGCTCGATCCGATGTTCCCAGGCCTCAATCTCGCCGCACGCGCGGCCGGCTTGATGCCCGAGGCCGCGCGCACGATCAACGTCAGCGGTGCGACGCGCACGCCGTATTTCTGCTCCGGATGTCCGCACAACACGTCGACGAAGGTGCCGGAAGGCTCCAAGGCACTGGCCGGCATCGGCTGCCATTTCATGGCGAGTTGGATGGACCGCGAGACCTCCTCGCTGATCCAGATGGGCGGCGAAGGCGTCAACTGGGCGGCGTCGTCACGCTTCACCGGCCACAAGCACGTGTTCCAGAACCTCGGCGAAGGCACCTACTACCACTCCGGCTCGATGGCGATCCGGCAGGCGATCGCCGCCAGGGCCAACATCACCTACAAGATCCTGTTCAACGATGCGGTGGCGATGACCGGCGGCCAGCCAGTCGACGGTCCCATCAGCGTGCACGCCATCGCCCACAGCGTTCGCGCCGAAGGCGTCGGGCGCATCGCGCTGGTGTCGGACGATCCCGCGCAGTTCTTGCCGGCAGACCTGCCGATCGGCGTGACCATCCATCCGCGCGAGGAGATGGACGCCGTGCAGCGCGAGCTGCGAGACATTTCCGGCGTCTCCGTCCTGATCTATCAGCAGACCTGCGCCACCGAGAAGCGTCGCCGGCGCAAACGCGGACAGATGGCCGACCCAAAGCGCTTTGCCTATATCAACGATCTCGTCTGCGAAGGCTGCGGCGACTGCTCGGTCGAGTCCAACTGCCTCAGTGTCGAGCCAAGGGAGACGCCGTTCGGTCGCAAGCGCCAGATCAACCTCTCGTCCTGCAACAAGGATTTTTCCTGCCTCAACGGCTTCTGCCCGAGCTTTGTCACCGTCGAAGGCGCGACGCGCCGGAAGAAGAGTGCGAGCGAGATCGACGTAGTCGGTCGCGCGGCTACGCTTCCCCTGCCTGCTCCCGCCACGCTCGACCGTCCCTACGATTTGCTCGTGACCGGCGTCGGCGGCACCGGCGTGATCACGGTCGGCGCGCTGATCGGCATGGCCGCGCATCTGGAGCGGCGTGGCGTCTCCGTGCTGGATTTCACGGGCTTTGCACAGAAATTTGGTCCCGTGCTGAGCTTCATCCGCCTTGCGTCAAGTCCGGACGCGCTGCACCAGGTCCGCATCGACCAGGGCGCGGCCGACGCGCTGATCGGGTGCGACCTCGTCGTCAGCTCCTCACCTAAGGCGTCCGGCACCTATCGCCGCGGCATGCGCGGCGCGGTCAACACCGCGGAGATGCCGACCGGCGACGTCGTCCGCTTCCGCGACGCCGATCTCGCCTCGCCTGCCCGTCTTCGCGCGATCCGACAAGTCATTGGCAACGACAATCTCGACACCATCAACGCCAACGCGCTCGCCGAGCGGCTGCTCGGCGATGCCGTCTATGCCAACATCATCATGCTCGGCTTTGCCTGGCAGCGCGGGCTTGTGCCGGTCTCGCTGCAAGCGCTGCTGCGCGCGATCGAGCTCAACGGCGTCGCGGTCGAACGCAACAAGCAGGCCCTTGCTTGGGGCCGGATCGCCGCGGCCGATCCGGAGTTTTTGCCGAAGTCGGACGAGGCGCCCGAAGCCGAGACGCTCGACCAGCTCATCGCCCGGCGCGCCGATTTCCTCACCGCCTATCAGGACGCCGCCTATGCGATACGCTATCGGGCGATCATCGCAAAGGTCCGCAGCGCCGAAGCCGCTCTGAGCAGTGAGGTGCTGACCGAGGCGGTCGCGCGCTCCCTGTTCAAGCTGATGGCCTACAAGGACGAGTACGAGGTGGCGCGTCTGCACATGCAGAGCGGCTTCCTCGGCGAGCTGAAGCGCGAGTTCGAGGATGGTTTTCGCGTCCAATATCACCTTGCGCCACCGTTCCTGCCGTCAAAACCTGACGCACGCGGCCGTCCGCGCAAGCGCGCTTTCGGCCAGTGGATCCAGATGCCGCTCGCGATGCTGGCGCGGTTGAAGGGATTGCGCGGAACGCCGTTCGATCCGTTCGGCTACACGGATGAGCGGCGCACTGAACGGGAATTGATCGCCTGGTATGAAGGCCTGATCGAACGCATGCTCGGCCAGCTCGACGCAGCGCACCTACCCAACCTCGTCGCCGTCGCAAAAGCGCCGATGGAGATCCGCGGCTACGGACCAGTGAAGGACACCGCGATCGCCAAGGTGAAGCCCGAGGTCGAGCGGCTGCTCACGAATTTGACGACGTCGGTAACGCAAAAGATGCACGCCCACGGTTGACGCAGCACCAGTGAGGCCTCAGCCTCCGGACTTTAGGTGGCCCCCTGTTGGCGCCCCTGCAATCGGATGACGCATCATGGATTTCGACCAGTTGACTCTGAGTCAGGCCGTCGCCGACCTGCGCGCCGGAAAAGTCACGAGCACCGCACTCACGACGGAAGCACTGAGCCGCGCCAAAGCCCATGCCGAGCTCAATGCCTTCGTCACGCTGGACGAGGCCGGCGCCCTGAAAGCCGCTGCCGCATTCGACGCGACGGGCGACAGGACAAAGCCGCTCGGCGGCGTGCCCATCGTGATCAAGGACAACATCGAGGTCGCGGGACTGCCCTGTAGCGCAGGCACACCGGCACTGAAGGGCTACGTTCCGGAGGCCGACGCGCCCGTAGTCGCGAAGCTGCGGGCCGCAGGCGCCGTCATCATCGGCAAGACCAGCATGCATGAGCTCGCCTTCGGCATCTCCGGCTACAACACCGCGTTCAAGACCGGCGCGGAGTTCGGCGTGCGCAACGCCTATGACCGCACGCTGATCGCCGGCGGCTCCTCGTCCGGCACGGGCGCCGCGCTCGGCGCGCGAATCGTCACGGGCGGGCTCGGAACCGACACCGGCGGATCGGTCCGTGTCCCCGCCGCGCTGAACGGATGCGCCGCGTTGCGCCCGACGGTCGGGCGCTATCCGCAAGAGGGTATTGCGCCGATCTCGCACACCCGCGACACCGCGGGGCCCATGGCCGCGACGATGGCGGATGTCGCGCTGCTCGATCGCGTGATCGCCGGCGGCGACGAGGTTGCGCCGGCTGATCTGAAGCAGGTGCGGATCGGCATCGCGAAGGCGATGCTGACCAATCTCGACACCGATACGGAAGCCGCGTTCCACGCGGCGATCGCAAAAGCGAAGGCGCAGGGCGTCACGGTCGTCGAGATCGAGATGCCTGAGCTCGCCGAGCTCAACGGCCAGGTCAGCTTTCCCGTCGCGCTGTATGAGGCCTATGACGACATGGTCGCCTATCTCAAGCACACCGGGACCGGCCTCAGCATCGAGGCGCTGGCTGAGAAGATCTCCAGCGCCGACGTGAAAGGCATCTATGATGGCATGGTGATCCCGCGAAAACTGCCCGGCCCCGACAACGTGCTGTTCGACGCGAGGCCGATCTATGACGCCGCAATCAAGACCGCCCGCCCCGCGCTTCAGGCGCTCTACAGCAATATGTTTGCCGCCAACAAGCTCGACGCCGTCGCCTTCCCGACCACGCCGCGCGTTGCAATTGCCTCCAACCCGGACGCCAGCAGTCTCGAGAATTTCGGCCTGATCATCCAGAACACCGATCCCGGCAGCAATGCCGGCATTCCCGGCATCCAGATTCCGATCGCGCTTGGCGCGACGAGCAAATTGCCTGTAGGCCTTGAACTGGACGGCCCTCTGGGAAGCGATCGTCGGCTGCTTGCGATCGGCATGGCGCTCGACGGTGTGTTTGGACGACTGCCCGCACCGCGTTGACGCTCTCGTAGGGTGGGCAAAGCGAAGCGTGCCCACCACCTTTCGCTATCATTGATGGATGGTGGGCACGGCGCTTCGCGCCTTTGCCCACCCTACGGCTCTGCCGCTTGAGGCGAACATATATCTATCTCCTCACCCTGAGGAGCTTGCGAAGCAAGCGTCTCAAAGGACGAGGCCACCGGCGGGGCCTTCATCCTTCGAGACGCGCGTTCCGCGCTCCTCAGGATGAGGAACGACCACGTCTCACGCATACGGATTGATCAGCTTCTGCTGCTCGGCGCTGTGCTGGACGAGCATGTCGATGAAGGTCCTGACCTTCGCCGACAGATGATGCCGATGCGGATAGACCGCGTTCATCGACATCTCGACCGGCCGGTACTCCGGCAGGAGGCGCACCAGCCGGCCCGCATCAAGGTCATCCCCCACCAGAAAGCCGGCCGCAAGACTGATGCCGGCGCCCTGTAGCGCCGCCTCACGGAGCGCTTCGCCGCTGTTGGTGACGAGATTGCCGGAGACGCGCACCGACGCCGGCGTGCCCTTACGATCGAAGAAGCGCCACTCGTCGAAGGGATAGTTGATGTGGCGCACGCAATTGTGGCCGGCAAGCTCTTCGAGCGTCTGCACGCGGCCATGCGCCTCGATATAGCCGTGCGAGCAGCACAGCACGTGCCGCCAGGTCGCCAGGCTCCGCACGATCAGGCTGGAGTCCGGCGGCGCGATCATGCGCAACGCGAGGTCAAAGCCCTCCTCGATCAGGTCGACATGGGTCTCGCCCATGCGCAGATCGACCTTGACCTCCGGATAGGTCGCGAGGAATTCGGCCATCACGGGCGCGACGAACGGCACCATGTGGGTGGCGGTGTGAATGCGCAGCGTGCCGCGCGGCGTCGATTGCAGCGCGCCGGCGATGTCATCGGCTTGTTCCAGATCGGCGAGGATCTGCGTCGAGCGGTCGTAATAGGCCTTGCCGATTTCGGTGAGGCTCACTTTTCGCGTAGTGCGGTTCAGGAGCCGAACCCCGAGCCGGTCCTCCAGCGCCTGCACGTGGTTGCTCACCATGGTCGTGGACATGTTGAGCCGGCGGGCGGCGGCGGAAAAGCCGCCATTTTCGACCACCCGGACGAAGGCGGTGAGACTGGTGAAGCGGTCCATCGGTCTGGCTCCGGATTATCCGCTATGGGTGGATAATGCTTCCATTTCTTCCGTGATTATCACAAGCGGGAAGACAGCGCATGTTGGCGGCATCAACGGCGCACCGTTCGGACCGGGGCGGTTGGGAATTCCGAGGATGCCATGTCGAACGCTTCTTATGCTACTGAAACCAATCAGAAAATCAGCTTTCGTCCATCCCGGCAGGCGATCAAGCGGGCGGCCATCGGCTTGGCACTGGCCCTCGGAATCGCCGCGGCCGGCGACTTCGGCTACAACTACCTGAGCACCGGCCGTTACCTCGAATCCACCGACGACGCCTATGTGAAGGCGGATTCCACCATCATCGCCCCCAAGGTTTCCGGCTACATCGCGAAGGTGCTGGTTGGCGACAACGAGAAGGTCCGGGCCGGCCAGCTCCTCGCCAAGATCGACGACCGCGACTTCAAAGCCGCGCTCGACCAGGCCCGCGCCGACGTCGCCGCCGGCGAAGCCTCGGTGCGCAACATCGACGCCCAGCTCGAGCTGCAGCAGCCGATCATCGAGCAGAGCACGGCCGACGTGGCCGCGGCCGACGCCAATCTGAAATTCGCCCAGGAAGAACGCGCCCGCTACGACGACCTGATGAAGTCGGGCTCCGGCACGATCCAGCGTGCGCAGCAGACCGACGCGGCGCTGCGCGCCAGCAACGCGCAATTGCAGCACGCCAAGTCAGGCCTGGTGGCCGCACAGCGCAAGGTCGACGTGCTCACCACCCAGCGCGCCCAGGCCACGGCGCAGCTCGACCGCGCCCGCGCGGTCGCACAGCAGGCAGGGCTGAACCTGTCCTACACCGAGATCACCGCACCGGTGGACGGCACGGTCGGCGCACGCTCATTACGCGTCGGCCAGTATGTGCAGGCCGGCACGCAATTGATGGCGGTGGTGCCGCTCGATGCGGTCTATGTCGTTGCGAACTTCAAGGAGACGCAGCTCACGCATGTGCGTGCGGGCCAGCCGGTCGAGCTGCACGTCGACAGTTTTCGCAATCGCACGCTGCGCGGTCACGTCGACAGCCTTTCGCCGGCCAGCGGACTTGAATTCGCGCTGCTGCCGCCCGATAACGCCACCGGAAATTTCACCAAGATCGTGCAACGCGTGCCGGTGAAGATCGTGCTCGACGACCACAGCCTGACCGGCCTACTCAGGCCCGGCATGTCGGCAGTGCCGACCATCGACACCAAGGCGACGGTGCTGACCGAGCGCGAGACGGCCAAGCGACTCGCCGACAACGCAGTCCGCCCGAACGGCGGCTGAAGCCGGGAACGCCGGCAGGATTATCAAATCCTGCCGGATGATCCTTCCCACGCTTCCTCGATTATCGAAACCAACCGCCTAATGCATCCTGTCTCCGTGACCGAGACGAGGCTTCCATGAGCACGCTCCAACCGACCGCCGACACCGCCTCCGCTGCCAGCATTCCAGCCCCTGCTGCGCCCGCCACGCCGGCGGTTTCCGCAAAAACCTGGATCGCGGTGATCGGCGCGACCCTCGGCGCCTTCATGGCGGTGCTGAACATCCAGATCGTCAACGCTTCGCTCGCCGACATCCAGGGCGCGATCGGCGCCGGTATCGACGATGGCGGCTGGATCTCGACCTCTTATCTGATCGCCGAGATCGTGGTGATCCCGCTCTCCGGCTGGCTCGCGCAGGTGTTCTCGATCCGCATCTATCTGCTCACCAATGCGATCCTGTTCCTGGTTCTGTCCGCGGCCTGCGCGCTGGCGCAGGACCTGCCGCAAATGATCGTGCTGCGCGCGGTGCAGGGTTTCACCGGCGGCGTGCTGATCCCGATGGCCTTCACGCTCATCATCACGCTATTGCCTCGCGCCAAGCAGCCCGTCGGCCTTGCGCTGTTCGCGCTGTCGGCGACGTTCGCACCGGCGATCGGCCCGACCATCGGCGGCTATCTCACCGAGAATTTCGGCTGGCAATACATCTTCTACGTCAACCTCGTGCCCGGCGCGATCATGGTCGGCATGCTCTGGTACGCGCTCGACGCCAAGCCCATGAAGCTTGCGCTGCTGCGCGAGGGCGACTGGGCCGGCATCATCACCATGGCGATCGGCCTGTCGGCGCTTCAGACCGTGCTGGAAGAGGGCAACAAGGACGATTGGTTCGGCTCACCCTTCATCGTCAAGCTGTCGGTCATCGCCGCCACCGCGCTGACCGCCTTCCTGATCATCGAGCTCACGGCGAAGAAGCCGCTGCTCAATCTGCGCCTGCTGGTGCGCCGCAATTTCGGCTTCGGCATGCTCGCGAACTTCCTGCTCGGTGTCGCGCTCTACGGTTCGGTGTTCATCCTGCCGCAGTATCTGGCGCGCATCCAGGGCTACAATGCCGAGCAGATCGGCATGGTGCTGGCCTGGACCGGACTGCCGCAACTCGTGCTGATCCCGCTGGTGCCGCGCCTGATGAAGAAGTTCGACGCGCGGATCATCATCGGCGCCGGCTTCGTCCTGTTCGCGGCCTCGAACTTCCTGAACATTTATATGACCAACGATTACGCTGCCGACCAGCTGTTGTGGCCCAATGTCGTCCGTGCGATCGGCCAGGCGCTCGTGATGGCCCCGTTGTCGGCTGTGGCGACCGCCGGCATCGAAGCGGAGAATGCGGGCTCGGCCTCGGGCCTGTTCAACATGATGCGTAATCTCGGCGGCGCCGTCGGCATCGCGCTGCTTCAGACGTTGCTGACCAAGCGCGAGCAATATCACTCCAACGTGCTGACGCAGTCGGTCTCGGTGTTCGAGCAGGCGACGCGGACGCGGCTGGAGCAGCTCACCCAGTATTTCATCAATCACGGCGTGCTCGACCGCGCCGACGCCGCGCATCGCGCCTATGTCGCGATCGGCCATACCGTGCAGAAGCAGGCTTACATCTTCGCCTTCAGCGACACCTTCTATCTGCTCGGCATGGCACTGATCGTGGCCCTGATCGCCGTATTCTTCCTGAAGAAACCCGGCCAGACCTCGGCCGGTGGAGCTCACTGAGATCAACCCAAGAGACTAACTCAAGCAAAGGAGAACGACCATGAAGCCCCGCATGAACTTCTACCAGGCCGCCCCCGACACGATGAAGGCGCTGATGGCGCTAGAGGAGCAGATCCAATCGACGGGACTCGAGAAATCGCTGATCGAGCTCGTCAAGATCCGGGCGTCGCAGATCAACGGCTGCGCTTTCTGCATCAACATGCACACCGAGGACGCCCGCAAGCGCGGCGAGACCGAACAGCGCATCTATCTGCTCAACGCCTGGCGCGAATCCCCGCTCTATACCGATCGCGAGCGTGCCGCGCTGGCCTGGACGGAATCAGTGACGCTGATCTCCGAGACCCACGCGCCGGACGACGTCTACGAGCAGGTCCGCGCGCAATTCTCCGACGCGGAGACGGTGAACCTGACGATGCTTATCGGGGCCATCAATGCCTGGAACCGGATCGCGATCGCGTTCCGCGCGGTGCATCCGGTGAAGGTGAAGGCGTCGGTGGCGTAGGCCGCAACGCCGCCTCGCGCGCAAATCTCGTAGGGTGGGCAAAGGCGCACTTGCGCCGTGCCCACGTCTTCTGACGCCTCCGCTGAAGGAATGGTGGGCACGCTTCGCTTTGCCCACCCTACGATAGCTGAGCGTGTGGCTCAGACCGCCGTCGCCTTGGCGAACTCGATATAAATCTCCCGCAGCCGCGTGGCCATCGGGCCGGGCTTGCCGTCGGCGACCTTCTTGCCGTCGATCGCAACCACCGGCTGGACGAACAGCGACGCCGAGGTGGCGAAGGCTTCCTTGGCGGCGAGCGCCTCGGCGACCGTGAAGGAACGTTCCTCGACGCGGAGCTGACGCTCTTCGGCGAGCGCCACCACGGCCTTGCGGGTGCAGCCCGGCAGGATCGCGTTGGAGTTCTTGCGGGTCACGATGACGTCGTCCTTGGTCAGGATGAACGCCGAGGACGAACCGCCCTCGGTGACGTAGCCGTCTTCCAGCATCCAGGCCTCGCCGGCGCCGGCTTCGGCCGCAGCCTGCTTCGCCAGAACCTGCGCGAGCAGTGCCACGCTCTTAATATCGCGCCGCTCCCAGCGGATGTCGGGCACCGTGATCACGTTGATGCCGGTCTTGGCCGAGGCGGCGTTGATGATGTCCTTCTCGGAGGTGAACATCACCAGGCTCGACTTGACGTCGCCCTTTGGGAAGGCGAAGTCGCGGCCCTTGTCGGCGCCGCGCGTGACCTGCAGATAGACGAGGCCGTTCTCGACCTTGTTGCGCGCGATCAGCTCCTTCTGGAGCTCGGTGATGCGCTCGACCGTCTCCGGCAACTTCAGCTTGATCTCGCCGACCGAGCGCTCCAGGCGCGTCAGGTGCGAAGCGTTGTCGACCAGCTTGCCGTCGAGCACCGCCGAGACCTCGTAGATGCCGTCGGCGAACAGGAAGCCGCGATCAAGCACCGAGATTTTGGCGTCCGAGAGCGGGACGAATGAGCCGTTGACGTAGGCGATCGAGTCCAAGGCAGGTCTCCTGGGGAGGGAAAGGGGGATTTGCCTGCCCGTATACGGGATTTGTTGGGGCCACGAAACCCTCAACCCGTCATTCCGGGGCGGCGCGAAGCGACGAGCTTTGATGCGCAATTGCGCATCAGAGAATCCATAACCCCGGCCGGTGGTTATGGATTCCGGGCCCGCGCCAAGAGGCGCGCCCCGGAATGACAGCAGAGGTTAATGCGACAAAATCTTCGACAGGAACTTCTGCGCGCGGTCGCTGCGCGGCTTGCCGAAGAAGTCCTCCTTCGCCGCGTCCTCGACGATCTCGCCGCGGTCCATGAAGATGACGCGGTTGGCGACCTTGCGGGCAAAGCCCATCTCGTGGGTGACGACCATCATGGTCATGCCTTCGCGGGCGAGATCGACCATGACGTCGAGCACCTCGCTCACCATCTCGGGGTCGAGCGCCGAGGTCGGCTCATCGAACAGCATGACGATCGGGTCCATGGCAAGCGCGCGGGCGATCGCGACGCGCTGCTGCTGGCCGCCGGAGAGCTGCGCCGGAAATTTCTGCGCCTGCTCCTTCAAGCCGACGCGGTCCAGGAGCTGCATACCCTTTGCCACAGCCGTGTCGGACGACCGTCCTAGCACCTTCTGCTGCGCGAGGCAGAGATTGTCGATGATCTTCAGATGCGGGAACAGCTCGAAGTGCTGGAACACCATGCCGACGCGCGAACGCAGTTTCGGCAGATTGGTCTTGGGGTCATTGACCTTGGTGCCGTCCACGCTGATGTCGCCCTCCTGGAACGGCTCCAGCGCATTGACGCATTTGATCAGCGTCGACTTGCCCGAGCCCGAGGGGCCGCAGACCACGACGACCTCGCCCTTGGTCACGCTGGTGGTGCAGTCGGTCAGCACCTGGAAGGTCGGGGTGTACCATTTGTTGACGTGGCTGATTTCGATCATGACCGATGCGCTCTATCGAATGATGGCGATGCGCGACTGGAGGCGGCGAACGCCGAAAGACGCGATGCAGGAAATGGTGAAGTAGACGACGGCGGCAAACAGATACATCTCGACCAGACGGCCATCGCGCTGCGCGACCTTGCTGGCCGCGCCGAGGAAGTCCGGGATCGACAGCACATAGACCAGCGAGGTGTCCTGGAACAGCACGATGGTCTGCGTCAGCAACACCGGCAGCATGTTGCGGAACGCCTGCGGCAGCACGACGTAGCGCATGGTCTGCGCGTAAGTCAGGCCGAGCGCGTTGGCGGCGGCCGGCTGGCCGCGCGAGATCGACTGGATCCCGGCGCGCATGATCTCGGAGAAGTACGCCGCCTCGAACATGATGAAGGTGATGAGCGAGGATGCGAACGCGCCGACGCTGATCGGACGCGAGGCGCCGGTCACCCACTGCCCGATATAGGGCACCAGGAAATAGAACCAGAAGATCACCAGCACCAGCGGCAGCGAGCGCATGAAGTCGACATAGACACCCGCGATGCGCCCGAGTGTCTTGTAGCCGGACAGCCGCATCAGGGCGATCGCCGTGCCGAAGATCAGGCCGCCGAAGGCGGCGAGCGCCGTCAGCGTCACCGTGAAGGTCATGCCCTCGTAGAACAGATAGGGCAGCGAGCGGCGGATGACCTCGAAATCGAGATTGCTGAACATGGTGCTATTTCCCCGTGATGTAGCCGGGGATCGCGACCCAGCGCTCGAGGAAGCGCATCGCCGTCACGACAATGGCGTTGACAAGGAGATAGAGCAAGGTCGCGGCCGTGAAAGCCTCGAACACCTGGAACGAGAATTCCTGCATCGAGCGCGCCTGACCAGTCAACTCGATCAGGCCGATCGTGATGGCGACAGCCGTGTTCTTGATGGTGTTGAGGAACTCGGAGGTCAGCGGCGGCAGGATGATGCGGAACGCCATCGGCAGCAGCACGTAGCGATAGCCTTGCACGGTGGTCAGCCCGAGCGCGGTCGCCGCCATTTTTTGGCCGCGCGGCAGCGAGCCGATACCGGCCTGCAATTGTATCGCGACGCGGGCCGACATGAAGAAGCCGATGCCGATCGCGGCCGTCCAGAACGGCGCGTTCGGCAGCTGCTTCAGCCAGAGGCCGGCGGCCTTCGGCAGCAATTCCGGCAGCACGAAGAACCACAGAAACAGCTGCACCAGCAGCGGCATGTTGCGGAAGAACTCGACCCAGCAGAAGCCGAACCAGTAGGCGCCCTTGGACGGCAGCGTGCGCATGACGCCGACGAGCGAGCCGAAGATCAGCGCGATGATCCAGGCGAGCGCCGCCGTCTTGAGGGTCAACACCAGTCCCGACAGCAGCATATCGAGATAGGTGCCGGTCCCCATCGGGTTCGGCTCGAAGAAGATTCCCCAGTTCCAGTGGTAGTTCACGTGTCCCCCGCGCGAACGCGCCAATCATGGAAGTCGCAGGCGCCTATGCAAATGTCCGGCCACCCTGGTGTCAAGAGTGGCCGGACATGATCCCGATCCGGAGACCGAGGTTATATCTTACTTGTAGTCGTCCGGGTTCGGCGAGTCCGAAGGTTTCGCGAACTCGTTCTTCAGCTCGGCCGAGATCGGGGTGTTGAGGTTGAGGCCCTTCGGCGGGATCTTGGCCGTGAACCACTTATCGTAGATTTTCAGGCCCTCGCCGGAGGTGTAGAGCGCAGCGGTTGCTGCATCGACCACCTTCTTGAACGGCGCGTCGTCCTTGCGCAGCATGATGCCGTAGGGCTCAGGCTTGGAGAACGCGTCCTTGGAGATGACATAGTCGTCCGGCGTCTTCGAGCCGGCAACGAGGCTCGCGAGCAGAACGTCGTCCATCACGAAGGCGACCGCGCGGTCGGTCTCGACCATCAGGAAGGCCTCGGCATGGTCTTTGGCCGGGATGATATTGGCACCCAGGCTCTTCGCGACATTGGCCTCCGTGAGCTGCTTGATGTTGGTGGTGCCGGCGGTGGAGACCACCGTCTTGCCCTTGAGATCGTCGATCGACTTCAGGCCGCTCGACTTCTTGAAGACGTAGCGGCTGGCAGTCAGATAGTGCGTGTTGGTGAAGGCCACCTGCTTCTGGCGGTCGGCATTGTTGGTGGTCGAGCCGCATTCGAGGTCGATCGTGCCGTTGGCCATCAGCGGAATACGGGTCGCCGAGGTCACCGGATTGAGCTTGACCTCGAGCTTGTCGAGCTTGAGCTCCTTCTTCACGGCGTCGACGATCTTGTAGCAGATGTCCATCGCGAACCCGACGGGCTTCTGGTTGTCGTCGAGATAGGAGAACGGGATCGAGGAATCGCGGAAGCCGAGCGTGATGGCGCCGGTGTCCTTGATGTTCTTCAGCGTGCCGGTCAGCTCCTGGGCCCCGGCCTGGCTGACGGCGAAGGTCGCGGCGAGCGCGAGGCCGATGCTACGGAAATGTCTCACTTTTTTATTCCCCTTTCAGGATGATGCGGCCCGGATGCAAGCACAGATTGGGCCGGATTAGAATGTGACTTTCGGCTGGATTGCGGCTCAGGTTAATGGCTCAGCCGAGTGGCTTGGGCAATTCCCCGAGATCCCAGAACAGCCCGGCCATCACCGTCAAGGCCTCTTCGGTCAATGGCAGCAGGATGTGCTCATTGGGCGCATGCTGGGAGCAGCCGGGATAGGAGTGCGGGACCCAGATCGTCGGCAGGCCCAGGATCTCGGAAAACACGTCGTTGGGCAGCGAGCCGCCGAAATTCGGCAAAACGGCCGGCGCCTTGCCGGTGGTCTCCTTCACCGAATCCGCCGCCCACGTGATCCAGGGGCTGTCGAAATCGGTGCGCGACGCCGCAAAGCTCTGGGCGGCCCGCACCTCGACCATCGGAAAGCCCTTTTGCACCAGATGCGCGCGGACCGCATCGATCAGGCCGTCGACCTTGGTGCCGACCACGAAACGCAGTTGCAGCACGGCATTGGCGTGGCCGGGGATGGCATTCGCGGGCTTCTCGATATTTCCGGACGACATCGCCAGCACTTCGAGCGTGTTCCAGGCATAGAGCCGCTCGGCGGCCGACAGCCCTTCCTCGCCCCAGTTCTCCGCGAGCGCCGGCTCGTCCTCGGTCGGCACCACCTGCACGTCGGCGAGATAGCTGCGGATCTGGTTGGTGAGCCGCGGCGGCTTCAGCGCGTCGAGTTGAAGCCGGCCATGGCCGTCGACCAGCGTCGAGATCGCGTTGACGAGAATGGTCGCGGGGTTGGCGAGCACGCCGCCCCAATTGCCGGAATGATGGCCGCCATCGCGCAGATTGACGTCGAGATGAATGCGGATGCCGCCACGACAGCCCAGGAACAAGGTCGGCCGGTCGGCCGACAGGCGCGGTCCGTCGGAGGCCATGAACAAATCGGCCTTGAGCGTATCGCGATTGAGGTCGCAGACCTTGCCGAGATCGGGCGAGCCGATCTCCTCGCCCATTTCGACGATGAATTTTGCGTTGAAGCCGAGCTTGCCGCCGCGGGCCTCGCGCACCGCGCGGAGTGCCGCCATGTTGATGCTGTGCTGGCCCTTGTTGTCGGCGGTGCCACGGCCATAGAGCCGCGTGCCCGCAACCGTTGTGCGCCAGGGATCGCGGCCGTCGCGCCACTCCCCCTCCATGCCGTCGACGACGTCACCATGGCCGTAGATCAGCACGGTCGGCGCTGACGCGCTCTCGTGATGCTCGGCGAACAGGAACGGCGCCTTGCCGCTCGGGGATTCGACGATGCGGCTGGTAAAGTCTAGCGCAGCAAAGGAGGGCATCATCTCCTGTTCCAGATAGGAACGCAGCTCGGCGCCGCGCGACGGGTTCTGGCTTTCGGTCTTGAAGGCCACACGGCGGTCGAGTTCAGCGAGGAACGCGCCGGATTTGAAATCCTCACGGGCGCGGGAGATGGCGTCGGCTCTGGTCATGATTTGCTTTTCGGACTTCGAGGCGAAGGACCCTACCCGAGACAGGCTGGCCTTCGAAAGTGGCGGGGACTTGGACAGTTCTTGTAGTTCTCTTGCGATTTCGTTCTTGCTCTCTTGAGATTGGCTTGCCAAGAGCGGGAGCGCCGCTGATTTTGGCCTTGCCAAGCGCAAGCCTTTCTATTCTTGGCCCTTGCCAAGGGCCAAGAATATGCAAGAACTTCGCCAAGTTGAGGCGCACGTTTATCATTCGAAGAGCGCTCGGTACAGGGCGCCGGGGGATCATCATGGCCAAGCAGATCAGGCTCAACGCCTTTGCGATGAATTGCGTCGCGCATCAATCACCCGGGCTGTGGACCCATCCGCGCGATCGCACCGCCGAATATAACCGCCTGCCTTACTGGATCGACCTTGCCAAAACGCTGGAACGCGGCCGCTTCGACGGGTTGTTCCTGGCCGACGTGCTCGGGGTCTATGACGTCTATGGCAGCAGCCCTGACGCGGCCTTGCGCAACGCAGCGCAGACGCCGTCGAACGAGCCGCTGCTGCTGCTCTCGGCGATGGCAGCGGTGACGCAGAATCTCGGCTTCGGCGTCACCAGCAATCTGTCCTTCGAGCCGCCCTACCCGTTCGCGCGGCGGATGTCGACGCTCGACCATCTCACCGAGGGACGGATCGGCTGGAACGTCGTCACCGGCTATCTCGACAGCGCCGCGCGCGGCGCCGGCAAGGACAAGCAGACCGGACACGACGATCGCTACGACATCGCCGACGAATATATGGAGGTGGTCTACAAGCTCTGGGAAGGGAGCTGGGAGGACGACGCGGTGCTGCGTGACCGCAAGCGCGGCATCTTCACCGATCCGAGCAAGGTTCATCGCATCAATCATGAGAGCGCGAATTACCGCATCAACAACACCATCCACCTCAGCGAGCCGTCGCCGCAGCGGACGCCGGTGCTGTATCAGGCCGGCACCTCGCCGCGCGGCCGGCAGTTCGCGGCGAAGCATGCCGAATGCGTGTTCATGTCGGGACCGTCGGCCAAGATCATCGGGCCGCGCGTCTCCGCGATCCGCCAGGAAGCCGCCGCGCTCGGCCGCAATCCGGCGGAGATCCTGATGTTCAACATGATGACGATCATCCTCGGCAACACGGAAGCCGAAGCGACGGCCAAGTATGCCGACTACCGGTCGCATATCAGTCCGGAAGGCGCGCTGGCCCTGATGTCGGGATGGACCGGCATCGACTTCTCCGGCTACGAGCTCGACCAGCAGGTGCGTCACGTCCAGAACGACGCCGGCCGCAGCGCACTCGATAACGTCACCCGCGGCGACCCCGACCGCGTCTGGACCGTCCGCGACGTCATCGAGCATGTCGGCATCGGTGGCGCCGGCCCGGTCGTGGTCGGCACGCCCGAGAGCGTCGCCGACAAGATCGAGGATTGGTTCGAGAAGACTGACGTCGACGGCCTCAACGTCGCCTTTGCGATCTCGCCCGGCGATTTCGAGGACATCGCCGACATGCTGGTGCCGGAGCTGACCAAGCGCGGCCGCTACAAGCCGGAATACGCAAAGGGCACCCTGCGGGAGAAGCTGTTCGGCGACGGCCGTGCGCGGCTCGACGCACCGCATCCGGCGGCGGGGTATCGGGTGGGGAAGAAGGGGTAGTTGCCACACCCACGCTGTCATGCCCCGGCTTGCCGCCTTCGCCAAATGGCTTCGGCGGCCGAGCACCCTTGTGGCCCCGGCGTAGCCTTGGCGGAGCCGGGACCGGGGCATCCAGTACGCCGCGGCCTATCGAGGAATCACAGCCGTCTCTGGAATACTGGATCGCCCGATCAAGTCGGGCGATGACAGCTGAGAACGCGGCAAGTGCCAGTGCGATAGCGACCCCCTACACCTTCCCGTCCACCGTCACCTCGATCAGCTTCGTTCCGGGGCGGTTGAACGCCGACGACAGCGTCGCCTTCAGCTCACGGGGATCACTCACCTTGATCGCCTCGCAGCCGAGCGCCTTCGCGATCCCTGCGAAATCCACCGGCGGATCGACAAAATCCATGCCGACGTAGTTGTCATCACCATGGAAGGCGAGCAGGCGCTGCTTGATGATGCGGTAGCCGCCATTGTTGGCGATGACGACGTTGAGCGGCAGCTTGTGATGCGCCGCCGTCCACAGCGACTGGATCGAATACATCGCGCTGCCGTCGCCGGAGAAGCACACCACCGGGCGATCCGGATTGGCGATGCTGGCGCCGACGGAGGCCGGCAGGCCCCAGCCGATGCCACCGGAGGCAAGCCCATGATAGCCGAAGCGGTCGCGGTGCGGACGCAGCGCCGTGATCTGGCGGCTCGATGTGAGCCCTTCGTCGACGAGGATCGCATGATCGGGCATGGCCTCGACCATTTGCAGCACCAGGAAATCCGGATCGATCGGGCTGCGGCCGGCGCTCTTGCCGATCTGCTCGACCAGCGCGGCACGCCGCGCGGTCCAGTTCTTGGGCGCGAGTTCGGCGAGGCGCTGCTTTGCACGGCTTGCCAGCGCAGCGCCGCCCATCTCCTTCAGCACCGGGATCAGCGCCCGCAGCGTTTCCTTCAGATCCGCCTTCAGCGCGATTTCAGCCCCGTAGTTCTTGGCGATCTCCCAATCGACGAGGCCGATCTGCACGATGCCGAGTCCGTCAGGCAGCGCATCGACCTCGCTATAGACTGACATCCGCAGGGGATCGCCGCCGAGTGCGATCAGAAGGTCATACGGCGCAAGCGTGTCGCGCGCGGCCTTCTGCACGCGCGCCAGCGTGCCGACGAAGCTCGGGCTTTCCGAGAGGAAATGCGAGCCATAAGGCGTCGAGGACTGATAGGCGGCCGCACCAAGCAGCTCGGCGAGTTCGGCAGCCTCCTTCAGCGCATCGCTCTTGACCACCTCGTCCATGGTGACGATGACGGGACGTTCGGCCTTGAGCAGCCGCGCGGCAAACGCCTTCAGTGCCTCGTCCGACGGCTTTACGCGAGCATCGATGCGGGTGGAGCGGCCGAGATCGATGCCGGCCTCGCTGTTGAGGATGTCGCCCGGCAGCGAGATGAACACCGGCCCGGTCGGCGGCGTCATCGCGACCTTGGCGGCGCGGCGGACGATGCGCGGCAGATCTTCCAGCCGCGTCACCTCGACCGCCCATTTCACCAGCGGCTCAGCCATCCGCACCAGCGGGCCATAGAGCACCGGCTCCATCAGGCCGTGGCCCTGCTCCTGCTGGCCGGCGGTCAGGATCATCGGCGTGCCCGTGAACTGGGCGTTGTAGAGCGAGCCCATCGCGTTGCCGAGCCCCGGCGCGACATGGACGTTGCAGGCGACGAGCTTGCCGGAGGCGCGGCTGTAGCCATCCGCGATCGCGACCACCAGGCTCTCCTGCATTGCCATCACATAAGTGAGATCAGGATGGTCCTTCAGCGCATGCATGATCGGCAGCTCGGTGGTGCCGGGATTGCCGAACAGATGGGTGATGCCCTCGTCCTTGAGCAGCGCGAGAAAAGCGGAGCGGCCGGTAATCTTGTTCTTCATGTTTCCTCCAGGCCCCGCGGGCGCTGCCGCAAGGTGAGGCATGATGGCCGAACTTGGCCGAGGCACGCAAGGAAGCGCCGTCATGGCAGACTTGCGTCGGCGCGGGCAAGCTGGGAACATGCTCGCGCGTAAGCCTGCACGGGGAGACGCGATGGCCTATGACGAGAACACCGCGGCGCGGGTGCGCAAATTGCTGGCGGGTCAGCGAGACGTCGCGGAAAAGAAGATGATGGGCGGCCTCTGCTTCATGGTGAACAACACCATGTGCTGCACCGTAAGCGGGCGCGGCGGCATGCTGATCCGTGTCGGCCCGGACGCGCATGCCCGCATGCTGCAGGAGCCGCACACCAGCCCGATGGAAATGCGCGGGCGCATCATGACCGGCTTCGTGCGCGTCGCGCCGGACGGCTATCAGAGCGATGCCGATCTGAAAAATTGGGTCAAGCGCGGGCTCGACTTCGTGGCGGCGACTACCGCGGGACGCAAAGCGGCGCCGCGGAAGGCTGTTGCGGCCAAGACCAAGGTCGCCGCCAAGGCTAAAGCACCTCCTCGCGACCGAGCTCGAAAGGGTCTTCGCCGCTAGCGCGCTTCTTCTTTTTCGAGCGCTGCCAGACCACGCCGGGAAAGCCCTTCAGCGGCACCAGCGGCTCGCCGGTATAGGCCCATTCCTGAAGCTCTTCGATCGCGATGTGATAGAGCGGCTGGCGGCCGGTACGCTCCTTGAACAGCGCGCGAGGGATGTTGACCATATGCGGCCCACGCGGACGCTCATAGGCGATCGGCGTGCCGCAATGGGCGCAGAAGCTGCGCGCAGTGCTGGTGGCCTTGTCCTCGTAGCGGGCCAGCGCGGTTTTCCCTGAGGTGATGCGAAAGCGCTTCTTCCAGCTCCCGACATAGGTCGCATAGGCCGCGCCGTGCGCGCGGCGGCTGGCGGCCGAATGATCATGCCAGGCCCAACGCGCGGGGACGTCGATCTCGAAGGTGACCTTGCCGCAGAGGCATTGGCCGGTGGCGGTTCCTGCGGCGACTGCAGCTTTGGCCATGGTCTCTCTCCGTCGTCGTCGCAAAGACGACAATACACGATCGTCATTCCGGGGCGCGACAAAGTCGCGAGCCCCGGAATGACTGAGGGAGACTACGCCGTCGCGAGCTCGTCATACACCGGGTAATCCGTATACCCCTTCTCCTCGCCGCCGTAGAACGTCGCACGGTTATACGGCGTGATCGGATAGTCGTGCCGAAGGCGGCGCGGCAAATCGGGGTTGGAGATGAAGATGCGGCCGAAGGCGATGATGTCGGCGTGGCCGTCGGCGATCGCCGCATTCGCGGTCTCGCCGGTGAAGCCGCCGGCTGTCATCAGCACGCCGCTGTAGAGCGGGCGGAACAGTACCATCGCCGACGGCACGTTCTCCCAGTGGACGTCGGCACGGCCGGCGCCGCTGGAGCGCGGCTCGATGAAGTGAAGATAGGCAAGGCCGAGCTTGTCGATCGCTTTCACAACGTGCGTGTAAAGCGGCATCGGATCGGGCTCACCGGAATCATTGGCGATGCCGTGGGGCGACAGCCGCACGCCGACGCGGTTCGCGCCCCAGACGTCGATCGCCGCCTGCGTGACTTCGAGCAGAAGCCGCGCGCGGTTCTCGATTCCGCCACCATATTGATCGGTGCGCTGGTTGCTGCGCGACTGCAGGAACTGCTCGAGCAGATAGCCGTTGGCGCCGTGGATCTCGACGCCGTCGAAGCCGGCGGCGAGCGCGTTCTTGGCGCCCTGCCGGAAGGCCTCGACGATGCCCTTGACCTCGCCGGTCTCCAGCGCGCGCGGGGTCTCGTAATCAGAAATCTTGCCGCCGGCGGTCATCGCCTTCATGCCTTCGGCCTTGATCGCAATCGCCGAAGCCGAGACCGGCGGCTCACCGCCGTGGAAGGACGAATGCGAGACGCGGCCGACATGCCAGAGCTGGAGGAAAATGATGCCGCCCTTGGCGTGCACGGCATCCGTCACCTTGCGCCAGCCGGCGATCTGCGCCTCCGAATAGATGCCGGGCGTCGCGGGGTTGCCGCGGCCATGCGAGAGCACGGGGGACGCTTCAGCGATGATCAAGCCGCCTTGTGTGGCGCGCTGGCCGTAATATTCGGCGTTGAGCGGCCGCGGCGAGAAGCTCTCGCGCTCGGCGCGCATGCGCGTCAGCGGCGCCAACGCGACGCGATGCGCCAGCTTGTACGGACCAACCTGCAACGGTTTGAACAACGCCTCGAATTTCATGTGATCCCCGGAATGATCGATGAGAGGACGGGGATCATATGAGAAAGCGTGGCAGCCCGGAAGCCGCTTGGGTGGATGGCTGGCCAGCCGAAAGATGCGGCAGAAGCAAAAAGCCCCGGGCCGGGCCCGGGGCTTGCTGTCCGTCCAGAACGGCGGATCAGTATTTCGCGACGACCGGGCCCGAGCCGAACTTGTAGTTCAAGCCGACCCGCGCGATGTGGCCGGTGAAATCCGCGGTTGCGTCAAAGCCACGCGCAGGGCCCGGAGTGAACGGGAACAGCGGATTGAAGAAAGTGTATTTCTCGCTGCCGAGATCATAATAGAGATATTCGAGCTTGACGCTCCAGTTCGACGCAAAGCGGTACTCGCCGCCACCGCCGACGGCCCAGCCCGCGCGCCAGCTTTCCGACGCCCCCGCGCCACAGATCACGTTGAGGCAGGGCGTGCCGGCCGCAAGCGTGGGATCCACGATCGACGTCGACGCCTTGACATGTCCATAGGCAAGACCGCCGGTCGCGTAGAGCATCAGGTCGGGTGTAACGGTGGCACCGATCCGGCCGCGCACGGTCCCCAACCAGTCGACCTTCTGCTCTTGCCTGGTCATGATGTCCGGAAAGACCGGCAGGGTTCGGGAGACCGTCGCACTGCCCTTGATGCCGGCGGCCGCGATATCGGCTTCGACGCCCCATACCAGGGAGCCCGTCTGCACATTGTAGCCGGCCTGCACGCCGCCCAGCACACCACGCGGGCTTGTTGCCAATGACGGCGGGACAAGGCCACCCGCGAGGGCCACGTCGAGCACACCCGCGGTGAAAACCGGGTCGTGCGGCGCGAGCTTGATCGCATCATCGCTCCAGCCATATCCGACATTCACGCCGGCGTAGAAGCCCGACCAGTTGTAGGCGACGGGCAATTGCGGCGCCTTGTAGAGCGGCGCACGCGCGGCGATATCGGCTGCAACCGCGGGCTGCGCCGAGGCGACGCCCAAAGCCACAAGCATGATCGAAGTGAAGCGAAGCATTCTCGATATCCCAACCCGAGCATTGACGTTGACCAGCAGTAACGGGCCGACGTTCGAAATGGGATAACAATCCTTGCGAGATCGCGGACAACAGCCGTTTCAGAAACGCTTGTAGCGTCCGGGCAACAACTTCTGGTCGTCGCAAGCAGCCTCTCGTCGCCGCAAGCAAGATCAGCCGCTGAAACCCGGACGCGGCAGCAGAAACGCCCTACGCCGTCTTGATCCAGACGGCCTTCACGTTGAGATATTCCTCGACATGCTGCTTGCCGGATTCGCGGCCGTAGCCGCTCATCTTGTAGCCGCCGAAGGGCACGGCCGGGTCCATCGCCTGGTAGCAATTCACCCACACCGAGCCGGCGCGCAAGCTCTTCGCGACCGCATGGGCCTTGCTGACGTCGCGCGTCCACAGGCCGGAGCCGAGGCCGAAGGTGGTGTTGTTGGCGCGCTTGACCAGCTCGTCCATGTCCTTGAACGCGATCGCGGAGATGACGGGACCAAAAATCTCCTCCTGCGCGATGCGCATGTTGTCCTGCACGCCCGCGAACACCGTCGGCGAGACGAAGAAGCCCTTCGACAGCGCGCCTTCGGTGACACGGCCACCGCCGGCGAGCGCACGCGCGCCTTCCTTCTGGCCGATGTCGAGATAGCCGGTGACGCGCTTGAGTTGCTCCTCGGACACGAGCGGGCCGATCTGCACATTGGGATCAAGGCCGTTGCCGACCTGCAGCTTCTTGCCGAACTCGGCGACGCGGCCGACGAACTCTTCGTAGACCGACTGCTCGACGAACAGGCGCGTGCCGGCGCTGCAGATCTGGCCGGAATTGGCGAACACCGCCATCGCGGCGCCGGGGACGGCGGCATCGAGATCGGCATCGGCAAACACGATGTCCGGCGACTTGCCGCCGAGCTCGAGCGAGACGCGCTTGAGGTTGCCGGCCGAGGCGCGGATGATCGATTGTCCCGTGACATGCGAGCCGGTGAAGGCGACCTTGTCGACATCATGATGCGAGGCAAGCGCAGCGCCCGCGGTCTCGCCATAGCCGGGCACGACGTTGATGACGCCCGGCGGCACGCCGGCCTCCATCGCGAGCTCGGCGATGCGCAGCGAGGTGAGCGGCGCCTCTTCGGCGGGCTTCAGCACCACGGTGCAGCCGGTCGCGATGGCCGGGCCGATCTTCCAGATGGTCGCGGTCAGCGGGCCGTTCCAGGGAATGATGGCGCCGACGACGCCGATCGGCTCCTTCAGGGTGTAGGAGAAGATTTCACCGGGCAGCGAGTTCTCGATGGTCTCGCCGTGGATCGCGGTGGTCTGGCCGGCGTAATAGCGCAGCATGCCCACGGCGCGCAGACGATAGGCGCGGGTGCGGCTGAGCGGCGCGCCCATGTCGAGCGTGTCGAGCTGCGACAATTCGTCGAAATTCTTCTCGACGAGGTCGGCGAGCTTGAGCAGCAGGTTCTGCCGCTCGAACGGTTTGACTTTGCTCCAGGGGCCTTCGAAGGCACGGCGAGCCGCGGCGACTGCACGGTCGATGTCTTCCTTGTCGCCCTCGGCGACCGTCGCCAGCAATTCGCCGGTGGCCGGGTTGTGGGTCTCGAAGCGCTTGCCTGAGGCAGCATCGACCCACTTCCCGTCGATCAGCATCTGCTTGTAGGACCCGTTGGCGAACGGATGGCGCGTGATCGGAATAGCCTGCGACACAGCCATGGCTGCACTCCCTGTCAAATGATTGATTGGTTCGATCTGGGCGGGATCGTTAGGTCGAATAGAATACAGCGCCGCCGGAAAGGCGTAAAGGCGGCGTGGAACGAAGACCTCCCATGCCGACTTGTGCAGGGTCGCGCGAGTGCCATGTTATAGCTCGACCGAGCCCTTCCCCGGAGACCAACCATGCCACATTCCGCCATCGTCAAAGACAATGTCGCCGTGATCACGGGCGGCGCATCCGGTATCGGATTGGCCACCGCGCTGGCCTTCGCGCGCGCCGGCATGAAGGTGTGCATCGCAGATGTGGATCAGGCGCGGCTGGCGGAAGCTGCAACAAAACTGTCATCCGTCACGCCTGCCACACATGTGATGACGTTCGCGGTCGATGTCAGCAAGGCCGAGAGCGTGACGGAACTGGAACGCGGCGTGCGCGAGCGCTTCGGCGGCACCGACATCCTCATGAACAATGCCGGCATCCAGCCCGGCAGCACGCTGTTCGGCGAGCCCGACAACTGGCAGCGGATCATCGGCGTCAACATGTGGGGCATCATCAGCGGCTCGCGCATCTTCGCACCCGGCATGATCGCGCGCGGCAAGGCCGGGCTGATCATCAACACCGGCTCGAAGCAGGGCATCACCACGCCGCCCGGCGATCCCGCCTACAACGTCTCCAAGGCCGGCGTGAAGGCTTTTACGGAAGCGCTCCAACACGAGCTGCGCAACACGAAGGACTGCCGCATCACCGCGCATCTGCTGATCCCCGGCTTCGTCTTCACCGGCCTGACCGCGAAGGGCCGCACCGAGAAGCCGGCCGGGGCCTGGACGGCTGAGCAGACCGTGGATTTCATGCTGGCGCGGCTGGAAGCCGGCGACTTCTACATCCTCTGCCCGGACAACGACGTGCCGCGCGCGCTCGACGAGAAGCGGATGCTGTGGGCGGCGGGAGACATCGTCGAGAACCGCCCGCCGCTGTCGCGCTGGCACCCGGACTATGCCGACGCGTTCGCGAAGTTCGTGAAGGGGGAGTGACCGCCTTCCCTTCTCCCCTTGTGGGAGAAGGTGGCGTAGGCGGCCTTCGGCCGCCGTTCTTAAGAACGCCGATGCTTTGCATCGGCTATGGCGCCGGATGAGGGGTATCTATCCCCGAGTATAACTGTCAGCGAGACTCGCGGAGAGAGACCCCTCACCCGGCTTCGCTGCGCGAAGCCACCTTCTCCCGCAAGGGGCCTGTTGCGTAATTCGTCAATTGTGATTCCCTAGGGCAAAGCCTTGGAGGGTAGCGATGGCGGTCAAGCGGACG
>NZ_JBEPQI010000027.1:0-151474 GCF_040547725.1 Bradyrhizobium sp. LA2.1 | reverse complement strand
TGACAAAGCCGAGCCCTTCGTCTGGACCAAGAAAAAGGTTCGTCAACGCCCCTTCAAAGGCCGCCGTATCACTCAGCTCTGATTCCGGGTACTAGGTCCGATGCCGAGGCGGGGAGCTCATGTAGGCGAGCACGTCGGTGTCGGCATCGTCGAGAAAGGCGGCGAGCTTGGGCAGCTTGGGGCGGAGCTGGTCGGCGACCTTCCGCCATTGGGTGCGGGCGGACTCGGCATCGTCCAGGGCAAAACGCCATGGCGATGAAGGCAGAGACGACGAACCGCCCGCTCTTGCCGGCGTGCGCGAGCACGTTGCGCATGAAGTGCACGCGGCAGCGAGCTCCGCAGCGCGTGGACCTTTGAGCTCGATATCCGGCCGTTCGGCGAAAAGTGGTGAAACGTTTCCGCGAGAGAATTCGGGAACGGATCTTCGGAAATCAGAGGTCGCGCCCCTCGACGCCTCTGGAGTGAGACCAACCCTCAGCAGGCGAGCTTCCGGTGGGACGACCGTTCCTGCTTGACGACTAACTCACCGAGCGGCTGATCCGGGACACCGCGCGGTCCTACGCCCCAGGAAAAGCTGGTGCCGTCCCCTCCATGCCTTGCTTAAGCTGGCGAAGAGGCTGGAGACCGATCGAACTACGCTCGCGCGGCCGCCGCGAGGATTCAGCGGAGCAGCTTCAGGCCTTTGAGGATCTTGTCGGCGATCTTGCGCTCGCGCCGGAACGCAAGGCCGACGATTGGCAGATCGGCTGTCGCGACAGCCGCCACCGCGGCTCGGTTGTCCTCGTCGTTAAACGTGTAGAACAATTGCTCGGTGAAGATCGAGAACGGCACGTGCCGCGAACGGGCGCGATCGGCGGTCCGCTTCATTTCGTCTGCAGTGGCGCCGAAAATGACCACCGGCTCCGTAAACATCGGCAGATAGGTCGAGCCGGAAGCATCCCTATAGCGAGCACCTACGACGTCGTGGACAGCAGCGACGCCGCTGATGGTGAAGGCCGTTACGTTGAGCCGCTTCCACGGTTCGAGGTCCTCTCGAAGCACCACTACGATCTTGTGAACGTCGGCGTCGACGGCAGCGCTGCCGGCCGAAATCTCGATATCGCTTTCCTTCATCGCCCTATCGCCCTTCGCTGTGCGGATCGCCTCGCGGAGCCGCGGAGCCGATCGGCGCCGCGTTTTAGTAGGTACATCAACCGGTCCGGATGCTCGAACCCCCTCGGTGCAACGAGGCCTTTCATGCAAATTTTGTCCCTGAACTTTCACTCACTGGCGGAAGCCGACTCGATCGACCGGCCGATCTCGAGAGCCAGTTCCTACACGCCAGACCATCCGCAGCTTTCGTGACTCATAGTTCGCATCGGGACCGGGTGGACGCCGGCCCGTGCGGCATAGCCGCTCGGCTGAGCAAAACGCCCCCGTCAGGGAGAAGCCAATGATGAGGTACCTTTCCGCAGCGCTCGGTCTTGCAGCCTCTCTCCCTCTTGCGATAGCTGCCATCGCGGCGCCCCCATATATTCCTTTCGCGCGCAAGGAGGCACCTCCTTTCTTCCGCTGGACGCTCGGTGCCTTCGACATAGGCTCCGTTCCGGCATATGGGCGCACGCCCGGACACAGCTTCTACTCCGTCGAGAGCGCCTGCTCCTTTGGGGCGACGTCGTGCACTCCGCATCCGTCCAGTTCGCTGACCGCGAAGTCACGATCGCCTTCGATTCCGACGAGCGCGGCGCACGTGCGACCTGCGATGCCACCTTTCGGGAGGCGGCGGGGGGAGGGTATTGGGTAGTCGGCGCGCATCTCCCCCTTCCGGGGACGGGGCATCTGCGAGCCAAGGGTCGAGGCTACGACTTCGTGCCCACGAACTGGTCGCTCGATCAACGGTGATGCCGGGATTTCATCAAGCGCCGATGCCGCCATCGACGACCAGCAGCGAACCCGTGACGAAGCTCGCAGCTGGGGAGGCAAGGAATGCGACCACTGCAGCGATCTCTTCAGGTTTGGCATAGCGGCCCAGCGCAGTGGCCGACTTCAGCCAATCGGCGAACGGGCCGCTGTCCGGGTTCATCTCCGTTTCGACCGGGCCTATGGCCAGCGCGTTGACGGTGATCCCCTTCGGCCCGAGGTCGCGCGCAGCGCCTTTGATATAGCCGGCCACCGCCGCTTTAGTGGACGCATAGTCGGCCAATCCCGCAGCGCCGGCCCGCGTTGCTGAGGCAGACGACATAGCAATGATGCGTCCACCATCTCCGATGAATCGCGAGGCCGCTCGTATGGCCGCGATGACGCCGATGACGTTGATGGCATGCATGCGATCGAGCGCGACCGTGTCATCGGCGTCGATCGGGGCGGCTGCAAAGACGCCGGCGTTCGCGACCAGAATATCGAGCCGTCCGAAGTCCCGGTGGACGTCGGTGACAAGCGCCGCCACCTTCGCCGGATCAGCCTGATCGGCCTTGAAGGCCTTTGCGCGAACGGCCTTCCGTTCCATGTCGGATACAACGGACGTGGCCCTATCTCCGCTTGCGGAGAAGCTGATCGCGACGTCCGCGCCGAGCTCGGCAAGCGCCAGCGCCGAAGCCGCTCCGATACCGCGCGAACCGCCCGTCACGAGCGCGACCTTGCCGGAAAGTGTCTTGGTCATTGTGAATCCCTCCAAATCGACATGGTGTATTTAAGGTTCCGAACCTAACCAGTTGCGGCGGCCTGGTGGCGCCGTGGGGCCGGTCGCCATCGCGACAAGTCCATCACAGGGCCACCAGCGTGCGGCCGCGAACCTTTCCCCGCATGATCGCCTCCGCGCGGGCGGGAAGCGCCTCAAGCCCGATTTCCTCGATCACGTCGTCCGGCAGGCCTTCTGGAAGAATCTCCACCAGCCGTCGCCAGGCCGCGCCCCGGGTTTCGTTCGGGCATTTCTCCGAATCCACGCCAAGAAGTGCAACGCCGCGCTTGATGAAGGGAAGTACCGTCGTCTGGAGATCGGTGCCGCCGACCAGACCGAGCGCTGCGACGGCGCCCCCATAAGCGGTGCTGGCAAGGACGTTCGCCAGCGTTGCACCGCCCACATTGTCGATAGCGCCGGTCCAGCGCTCGGGAAGCAACGGCTGCGCGGGCAGCTCGCTGATGTCTTTCGCTGCCACGATCTCATCCGCTCCGAGCGCGCGGAGATAGATTTCCTCCTCGGCTCGAGAGGTTGAGCCGTGAACGCGATAACCCAATCTGTGCAGCAGCATGACCGCGACGCTGCCGACTCCTCCGGTTGCGCCCGTCACCAGGATGTCGCTCCCGGCGACGACGCCGTGGCGCTCCAATGCGGTGACGCATAGCATGGCCGACAGGCCGGCGCTGCCGTAGGTCATCGCCTGCCGCATCGTCATGCCCGCCGGGACAGGCACCAACCATTCGGCCTTAACCCGCGCCTTTTTGGCGTAGCCGCCCCAATGCCTTTCGCCGACGCCCCATCCGGTGACGATCACCTCGTCGCCGGGCTTGAACCTAACCGAGTCGGACAGCTCAACCACACCCGCGAAATCGACTCCGGGCACGAAGGGGAAGCTCTGAACGAGTTGGCGATGTCCAGCGCCGGTGATCGCAAGACCGTCCTTGTAGCCCACATCAGAATAGTGGACCCGGACAAGAACATCACCTGCCGGCAGGTCGTCATCGGTGAGCGTTTCTACCGAGGCCTCGATACGCTCGGCGGGTCGACGAAGGACCAACGCCTTGAAATTTTTGCTGGGCATGGACCGCACTTCCGATCTTGGTTCGAATTGACCTGCGCAATCGCGGTGCCGCAGGATTGCGTAGTCATCGGCCTTTGAACGAGAAGGCCGGCCGCGGTTTTGCTTCCAGGAACGCATCGACCGAGGTTTGTAGAGCCATCTTCACGTCGTCGGTCTCGAAGAGCGGCATGGCGATGTCCATTATGGCCTCGTCAGCGGCGGTTATTCCTCCAGTCGCCCAAATGCGCAGCAGCGCCTTATGGGCCGCGTGGGCTCGGGTTGGACCGTTCGCCACCTTGCGGGCAAACGCCTTCGCCTGGGCCATCAGGTCCGCATCAGCGACCACCCGATTGACGACCCCGCGGTCGCGCATCACGGTTGCCGGCACTTGCTCGGACGTGAAGGCCCACTCGATCGCGCGTGACCGTCCGGCCCGCTCGGCGATGCGATAGACGCCGCCGAGCAACGTCACGATGCCGATCGATTGCTCCGGATGGCCGAAGCGGGCTGTCTCGCCGGCAAAGATCACGTCGGCGCGAACGGCCAGTTCAAGGCCGCCGCCAAAACACAACCCTTGCACGGCAACGATCGTGGGTATGGGAAGGCGTTCGAAATGGTTGAACGTCACCATATAGGTTTCAAAGGAGGTCCGGAGTTCCCGATTGGTCATCTGTGGCCAGCGCACGATGTCACCGCCGAAGCTAAAGTCCGGTCCTTCGGCGTAAACCAGCACGGCGCGAGCCTCGCTACGTTCAATCTCGTCCAGTGCCGCCGCCAGTTCGTCTACCATCTGAGAACCGATACGGTTCTGTGGCGGATGTGCGAGGATCAATGTTGCGAGCTCATCAACAAGGGTGAGGCGGATGTGCGTCATGGCTGGTCTTCCGGTGATCGGCGAAGATGCTCGTGGAACCAGGCGACCGCCGCTTCACTCGCGGTGTAAAACTGCGACAGATAAGGGTCGAAGTGGCCACCCTGCACCATCACGAGCTTCTTCGGCTGAAGGGCGCGTTCGTAGGCGGCAAGGGCCAGACCAGTCAGGGTGATGGTGTCCGTCATCGCCACGACCAGCATCAGCGGCGTTGGCGACACGCGCGCGACCCAGGCTCCTGGCTCATACATCCGGGCGGCACGACCCGAGCGCAGTGTCACTTCGTTGCGCCACGAATTTGCTGGCAAATCCTGAAGATAAAAGTCGATGGCGTCCTGCGAACGATAGGCGGCAGGCTGGTCATGACCATCGCCGACGACCGAGATCCGCTGTCCAGGCTCGCCGCGGAACCTGCGCCGGTCATCCTCGATGAAGGCCGCCTCCAGGCTCGACACGGCGTCTGGCGCCACGCGGCGCAGGCCCTGCTCGTAACCGCTAATGGTCGGGACCTGCGCGACCACCGCCTTGAGCCGCCGCTCTGTGGCACCAAGCACGATCGCGTGACCCCCAGCATAGCTAGTGCCCCAAAGGCCGATACGGGTCGCGTCGACCTCGGGTCGGCTCTCCAGGAACGAGATCGCCGAACGCCAGTCGGCAATTTGCTGCCATGGATCGATGTCGCACGGGTCAGGTGCGTCGCTCCCGCCGAAATTGCGATGATCGTGCAGCAGGACGACGAATCCGGCCTGCGCGAAAGCACGTGCAAATCGAAATAGGCCATGATGCGCAGTGCCGGCATAGCCATGCGCCATGGTGATGGTGGGCAACGGAGATTCGGCCCCGGCTGGGCGGAAAAGCCAGCCGCGAAGCACGACACCAGGCTCGGCGACGAACGCGACATTATGCTGCTCGATCGTCAACGGCTGCGGTGCGATCTCCGAACTGGTCATGCTCCGGTCTCCCGACTAGGTGCGGGAACGTCGAAGCCATTTAGGGTCGTCGCGACGAACGCGTAGACGCCGACGAGGAAGACAAGTTGGGCCGCGCCGAGATCGCCCAAGGTCTCGACGGCCAGCCGCCAGATCGGCTCAGGAACCGGCCCGCCGCCGCAAAGCGCCAGTACCATGTCGAAGGCCGCGCTTTCGTCGGCGGCGAGATCAGCCGGCTTGATATTCGAAACCAATGCGGAAATCCGCGCCAGCGGCATGCCGACCCGCTCGGCGACCGCGACATGGGCGTAGATTTCGTATGCGGCCCGATAGTGACCGCCAACAACCAGGATCGCTACCTCTTTCACATTGGCCGGGAGCGCGCCGATCGCATTAACCGCCTTGGTGAGCTCCCATGAGCCCTTGCCGACGGCGGGATGGTGGAGCGAGACGTTCCAGGGCCCGATCATCTTGCCGTTGTCGTCCGACGTCTTGAACGCGCTGAAGCCGGTGGCAATGCCGGCGCGCATGTCATCGTAGAGGGCCTGCTGGAAAGGATTGAAATCGGCGGGATCGATCAAGGGGAGACGCATGGTCAATGACCCGGAAAGGGCAGCGGAATGAGCTTGCCTTCGAGACGGCGCGCCAACTCTGCGGAGAAGGCGAGCACCTGCTCGTAGGGGCTGTGATAGAGCTGGATGCCCTCGATCCGGCCTTGAGGATTCCGGCACAGGATCGTGATCCCGGCGACGTCCTGGCCCTGGAACTTGCCCTTCCATTCGAGGCACGTCCGCGAGCCCGCGCTTGTTTCATGGACAAAGGCGATCGGGTCGTACATCGCGCGGGTGGCGTCGAAGAAATGCCGCACACCGACCGGCCCGACGATCGGCCCGCTCGCGACGGACGTCACGAGCGCGACGTCCTCGGCGAAGGCCGACGCGAAAGCCTCTAGGCTCGGCCGCCTGATGATATCGAGCCAACCTTGGCCTGGCGCGTTGGCTTGGTTGTCGCTCATGCTATCGCCACCTCACGGTCGAGCGGCAGGGTCGGGTAGTCGGTGTACCCGTGAGCGCCGCCGCCATAGGCGGTCGAGCGGTCGAACGCGTTGAGACCGGCGCCGGTGCGAATGCGTTCGGGCAGGTCCGGGTTGGCGATGAACATGCGGCCGAAGGCGACCGCGTCGGCCAACCCGGCCGTGACGACATCGACGCCCATCTGTGTCGTGTACCCGCCGGCGGTGATTAGCGGTCCGGCGAACAGGCGCCTGAACAGCATGGCATTGTTGGCGCTGTCGATGCTCGCGTCGTCGGCTAGTCCGATCGACGACGCGCGTGGTTCGATCATGTGCAGATAGGCCAGGTTGCGCGTGCCTAGTTCCCCGATGACGTAACTGAAATGCGGAACGGTATCGCTATCGCTCAGCCCGCCGAGATTGCCGTGTGGTGAGAGGCGAACCGCCGTACGCTCCGCGCCGATATCGGTGGCGATACCGTCGACAACTTCAAGCAGCAGCCGTGCCCGGTTCTCGATCGTTCCGCCATAGGCATCGGTCCGGTGGTTGCTGCCATCCTGCAGGAACTGGTCGAGCAGGAACCCGTTCGCGCCGTGAATCTCGACACCGTCGAACCCCGCGTCCCTCGCATTCCTTGCCGCCTGTCGGAAGGACGCGACGATCAACGGAAGCTCGTTAGTCTCAAGCGCGCGCGGCACTTCATAAGGCGCCTGGGTGAAGCTCGGCGTATAGGCTGAGCCTGGCGGCGCTATCGCCGATGGCGCCACCGGCAGGCTGCCGTCAGGATTGTAGCTAGAGTGTGACCAGCGGCCGTGATGGACGATCTGGAGGACGATGCGGCCGTCACGGGCGTGGACCGCGTCGGTGACCCTTCGCCAGCCGGCGATTTGCTCCGGCGTATGAATACCCGGCATTTGCGGATAACCGTGTCCCTGGACACTGATCGCCGTGGCCTCCGTGATGATCAGTCCGGCTGACGCGCGTTGCGCGTAGTACTTGGCGCTTATCTGCTGCGGAACTCCGTCGGGTACCGCGCGCATTCTCGTCAGAGCCGGCATCACGATTCGGTTCGGCAGGGAAAGTGCGCCGAATTTTGCCGGCGAAAATAGGGTATCGATGGACACGGAGTTTTCCTCTTGAAATGATGGCAGCACAGAGCGGCGGGCGCGTTCAGCTGAAGATGAGCTTGCCGAAGTCGAGGGCGACCAGCAGGGGCTCTGGAATCTTCTTCATCGCGTCGTCGTAGGCATAGATTCGACGCGTCGTCGGCATCATGATGCCCTGAAAATCGCGATAGTTGGTTGTGTAGTTGGCGCCGGAATTCCCCCCCAGAATGTCCACGGTGTAGTCGTGCCGTCGCATTAACCCGTCCGAGCCGAAGTGAGTGATCTGGGTCTTGGTATGGCTTTCGATATGGTCGGGGAAGGTGACCCTCAGTCGCCGCCACTCTTCGCCGTTCTCATGCCAGGGCTCGATTTCCTCGCTCTCGAAACCAGGATAGGTATAGAGGAAAGGTGAGGTCAGGTAGGTCCAAAGGGCCTCACTTGAGAAATATGCGACGTGGAGCTTTTCCCACGGGTCCGCGAATATCTGGCCGTCGAACGCGGATTTTGGATTGTCCCGAGCCTCGACGATCTTGCCGTCCAACGTCTCGAAAACGAGTCGATGAGGAACAAACAGACTTCGCTGACCAGGCGCCGGGAACGGTGTAATCGACAGATGTTCCTCGTGGGTCTTGATCTCGAAGACCTTGTCGATCAACGCCCCAGTCTGTTGCTTGAAATCCCAAATGGCCCCGGAGAGAGAGACTTCGGCGCGGAGCTTCGTAAACTCATTCCAACGGTCAAGCCCGCCATGCGCTTCGATCGCAAAAGCAAGTAGGTCGTTCATCGCGCGTTCCTTAAAACCAGTGAATCGACGCAGCCGACGCCACTCGAAGCGAGGTTGCAGTTGGATCCGACGGGGGCCGCTTTCGAAGCCGTATCGCCGTGTTCCGTGCGCCAACGGTCGGGGGTTTTCCTCCCACTCACAATTATACGTAGGTGTACCTGACGCGCGCCGGCAACTCCGGCCGTTTTCACCCAGGGGGCCGCTACCCTTTCGAACTCAAATCGACAGGAATTTCGGATAGCTGCGGCAGACACGCCGCAACCGAACATGCAGTTAGTGACGCCTCGCGATTCGGTTCATAGAGTGAAAGATAGAGTCGAGGCCGCGATATCTTACCAGCCACGGCTTGCGCTGAGCTTGGCATAAAGCTGCCTACTCTGCGGCTTAACGAGGAAGGTCGTTATTTCCGGATGGTCAGCCTTGATTGCAACATCAATCGCCGCGACGATATTCTCGATCTCGCTGGTGAGTAGTTCCGGAGCGAACGCAACGCTGAGTGCCACCAGAATTTGATCCGGCGAAAGCTGCACAGTTACAGCGCCGTTGATGGACCTGACACCGACAATAGCAGCCGCGACCTCCTTTATAGCGTTGACCTTCGCGGCGGATGCAGATTTTCCGATCAGAAGCGATTTCCCCTGGGCTGCCAGAAAGGAAGCGGTCAGCGCGAGAATAACCGCGATCCCAATAGACGCGAACCCGTCGAATGACGGCTGGTCCAGGATTACTCCGAGGCCAATACCGGTCGCTGCCAGGATCAAACCCATGACGCCGGCCAACCCACCCAAGAGAATTGTCAGTGACGCGGTATCGCGGGTCGCGCGGACGAATCTGACGACGCCGCTCCAAGTCTTGACTCCGGCGACGCGGTTCAGCGCGTAGGCGGTGCATGCGAGCTCGACAAGAAACGCTACGAACAATACACAATAACTGATCTTGATGTCACGGATCGGTTGAGGATTCATGATTTGGCTTACGCCGTCGTGCAGCGCGCTGCCGGAGCCTGCCGCAAAGATAAGTAGCGCCGCAACGAAGCCCCAGAAAAAGATCTCGCGGCCGAATCCGAGTTGATGGAGCGCCGTCGCTGGACGGTGTGCCGCGACGATGCCGTAGAGCAGAGCGACCTCGGTCGCCGCATCCATGACGGAATGGATACCTTCGGCCGACATTGCTGAACTGCCGGTCGCATATGCGGCGCCAAACTTCATTAACGCGATCAAAATATCGCCCGCCAACGCGACGGCGACGATCACTCCCCTACTCCGCAAAGCCATTCTGGACTGCCGCATCCTATTCCCCTTATCTTGAAACAAGCCGCAATAAGCGCTTGGAAAAGAAGCAAGCAAATCGGCCGCCCTGCATTTTCGAAATTATACCAAGGTGTACCCCCACTCCCGAACAGCGCAGCAGCGGGACCAAAGCGCTCGGCACCAACAATGCTCGGTGTCGTCGGTTGAGCATCGAACTGGTGCCTCCGGCGAGGCCATTTGATCCGCGCCGCCTTCGACGGAGCGCGGCGCCGTCGATTTGATGGATTTTTTCACAGCGAACAGCTGGAGCGAAAGTGCGGCGACCTCTGTGCCTGGGATTGTATCCGGGCTTCATTACCACGAACGCAACGGGGATCTCTCCTTCGTTGACATCGATCTGTCCCACGGGTGCGCAAAGGCTTATGCCGGGATGGCTGAAGCAAGCATCTTCGACGGTGCCTGGATCGATACTATGCCCTCTCCGGATGATCCGATCTTTTTGCCGGCCGGTGAGATTTTGTTGGTTTGGGTTTCTAATTTCGATTGTCTCGCAGGGAAGACACATCCCAGCTGCGCCGCTCCGACGCAGTTTTTGTCTTGGTGTCATCGCAGCGATGCATGCCGCTTCGGTCGTTCGGAAAAGCTCGCAGATTTTCACGCCAAACCGAGCTTCAAAAATCGTTGGCCAAGGTGAGCGCCGACGGCGCTTAACGAGGCGTTTTCCAGAGACCAACCGAAAATGCGGACGCTATGGCCGCCACGTTGGTCGGAACGGTCGCCGCAATGGTAATCTTTTCACAATCGATAATCTCCCAAACATGCCTTGCCAGCGCAGTTACGGCACCACCGTTTTCGGAAAGAATGGCAGGGTCAACTCAATGTTAGAGCGATGAGCTGTAACGCACTTGGAAAGTGCACCATCGGCATGGCACGGGAATTATGCGGATGTTTCAGAGCGAGTGCGCCGCCTGAACTCCTGCGGCGACTGACCGAGCGCACGAACAAACGCCCGCCGCATCCGTTCGCGATCGGCAAAGCCCGTTTCTTTCGCCACGGTCTCAATAGAATGACGGCCCTCCTCGATCATCAGACGAGCGGCCTCAATTCGCAATTTTTCGATCGCCTTGGCCGGCGAAAGGCCTGTCTCCGATTGGAAGGCTCGACTGAAGTGCCGTGTACTTAGGTTCGCGACTGACGCAAGCTGCTCGACCGAAATAGTCGAATTGAGGTTTTTCTTGACGAAGGCCAAGGCGCTTTGAATGCGGTCGGATTTTGGCTCTAATTCCAACAACGCGGAGCGTTGAAATTGGCCACCCGAGCGGCGGTGATAGACAACCAGCAGTTTTGCAACGTAGCGGGCAACATCTGCCCCGGCATCCTCCTCGACCATCGCCAATGCGAGATCGATGCCAGCGGTTCCTCCAGCCGAGGTCCATATATTTCCGTCGACGATGAAGATGCGATCTTCGTCAAGCGTAACATTGGGAAACCTGGCTTTGAAATTCTGCGCGTGACCCCAGTGAGTTGTCGCACGGCGGCCATCCAGGAGGCCTGCATCGCCGAGTATGAATGCCCCCGTACAAACAGACGCCGTGCGACGCGACACCTTTGCTGCGGACCGAACAAACTCAACGACCGCTGGATCGCTCCCCCTCATCTCAAGCAATATGTTGCCACAAACGATAAGCGTGTCGAATTTCGGATCCCGAAACTTCTCAGTCTCGACCATTAGTCCGGACGACGACCGGACGGGTCCTCCATCCTTGGAAATCATGCGCACGTTATAGCGCAGCTCTCCGGCCCGGAAGTCTGCGCCTTCAAAGACCGACAGTACTGCTAAAGTCGTCACTTGAAAGCCTGGAGAGAGCAAGAAGCCAACACGCTGCATCCGCCACCATTCTCGTCTGAACAAATGTATTTAGGTTCCTTTCCGCCATCCGCAATATCCGGCTACCAATTTGGAATCAAAGAAACCATCTCATTGAAATAGCTCTTTAAGTGCGTCTAGAAGGGCACCATCCCAGTTCTCGTGATGCCTGCTGCGCTGCCCTCATCAGCCGAACGCCACGAAAAAATATTCTCTCACTCTCACTACCCCGCTCGCGCGACAGCTCAAGTCACGCCAACAGAAACGACGCCCAATTGCGGCTCGTCAAATTCTGCCACGCGAGGCCGGCCCGGCAGGGAGCTGTTGTGTCATTTGACTGTAGTGTCGACTGGACTGGCAAGTGCGCCGATCAAGCTTTGCATCTTCGCGTCTAAGGAGCTGCCTAGCGCATCAAGTGCACGATTATCGAGTGTATCGAGCGAAGATGACGGTCGATCGTAGGAGATGACCGATTTGCCAGCGTCCGCATAGAGCTCGACGCGGAACGGAACGAGCATGCCCGCCTTAACGTCAGTGATTTCCGAAATTATTAGCGGATTGCCGACAAGGTAAAGGGAGCACTCGACTAAAGATCCCGTAAGGGAAACAGTCCGTCCGAGCTCCAAGTGAGCCATTATCATAAGGCCGTGGGGACCGCTTATCCGGTCCATTGCCGCGGTGACCTCGGCCCATGAGGCGTGCCTGCGCACGAGCTCCTCGCCAATGGCTTTGTCATAATGACCGAGTTGCCTCTCGAAGGCAGCTACAAGACCTCCGAAATTAAACGGAGTCTCCACCTCGACCCGTTCAACCAGCTTTTTCGTCGCGGTGGTCAGCATTATTGGTACACTCCTCGTTGCTGTTGTCTCTGCCGCCGCTCTGACGGGCTGCTGTGCGCGCGCGGCGAGTGGCAACGACAGCGAACCAGCAATTGCCGTAATGAAATCGCGTCGATGCATGTGTTTTCTCACCGGAATTGCGTTGCAGGTATTCAGCAGAACTCTCGCCGCCGCCTGCGTGTGCGGGCCAGCGCACGCAGGAAGAGGCGCGGAGACTAGGCACCACCAGCCAGCAAGAGGTTCGCAACCTCCTCGGGTGCATCGATCATGAGCCAATGGCCCGTTTGCACCGGTTTGACCGTTGTGTGGGGAAAGATCGAAGCGATCGCGTCCGCTGCTCCGGGAGTTAGGTACGGGTCGAGGACACCCCAGATCAGGTTCACCTTCGGCGTAAATCGACCCGCCTCTGGGAGCCGTTTCGTGTTGTAGGCTACGCTTTCCCGCAAATGGGAGGTCATCTGCGTGAAGGCCGGCCCAGCCCCACCGGCAAAGTTGGCATCGATGATCGGCTGCAAGATGCCATCGAAGCGTTCCCTGAGGTTGGGCGGCATGTTCACCTGAAACCCTTGGTTCTGGAACTTCAACAGCCACGCCATCTTGTCGGGGCTCGCGGTAAACGCCCTTGCGAGTGCTTTTAGTGAAGGATCGCCGAACAGTTCGATTAGTTCGGGAAATCTCAGCGTTGGGGAGTCGGCGTAGTAGGTGTTCATCAGACAAAGCCAGGCCACGCGACCCGGATTATCCAGAGCGTAGTTGGCGGCGCACGGCCCGCCGGAATCGTGACCGACGGGAATGAACTTCTCTATCTTCAGAGCATCGACAACCGCGGAAAGATCTCCAACCTGTTGATCGAAATTGTATTGATAGCTACCCGGCGCCATCTTTTCCGATTGCCCGAACCCGAGGAAGTCGAACGCCACGACCCGCCGACCCGCCGCCGTCAGATAGGGCACCACATAGTCGTAGATGTGGAGATTGTCGGGAAAACCGTGCAGCAGCACATAAGCCGGGCCCCGCCCCGGATATTCCTGGGCGTAGATCATGTGACCGTCATGCGGAATGCGATGTTCGACAAAGGGCACGGTCGACGCGATCGGCGCATTGCTGTGGGTAGCGCTTTCACTCGCAAAGCCCAGGGCCGGGGCGGCGCCGGCGAGCGCCACGCCACCGGCGGCTGCGAACAGGAATTCACGTCGGGAATTGAAACTTGGACTTGTCGGACGCAGTGTCATCTCTGAATTCCTTTTCGGGAGCAACGGTGGGTAGAACTGGCTCATGCTATTTTGACCGACCACCGTGCTGTGGCCTCCCCCAATGATCTACGGGATCGCATTCGAGTGAACCCGCGCTGCCCGTTCCACCGGTTAATTGACGAACCGTCTTGATTGAAACGCCGTGGTGCGATCCCTAACTATGCTTTGGCAACGGCGAGCAGCTCAACGATACAGGCGTATAATTTGATAGCAATTTGCGCGACGTATGTTTGGGCGCGGCAGCACGGCATCGGGACCGCCCCCTGGGCCCCCAAGATCGCCTGAGGATGCAACAGCACGAGCCGACGAGATCTGGCATGCGTGGCGCCCAGTTACCAGCGAGAGTGCGGCGCAGGAGCGTAGATCAACGCCCCGCCTGGAAACGCGATATCGACTTTCGAATTCCGACGTTTCTTTAGCAAGTGAAGAGCGCATTCCTCTGACTGTTCCGCCGCAAGTTTTTTTGTTTTACCAGGTTTGATACTTCAGGCTTAGATGCGTTCCGACCGTCCGCGTAAGCGGTCGTTCTCTTGTAAACGGACGGCTGCTCAAGGGAGCAACTCCGTGGAGATTACCTGTCGGAAGGCTTTAACGACGATTGGACATTGCGTTGATTGACTCGACACATTTTTTTAAAGGGCCACAACAGCATGTGGGCGTGTGGACTTCTTGGCTGGCCGTCACATTCCGGCGGTCGATAGAGAGTCCTTGGCTTGCAGTTGTTGTCCTTCTGCTGGCGATAATTATCTTCGTCATAGATACCCAAACACCGCAGCCGGTTGCCGTCCTGTATGCGGCCGTCCTGCTTGTCGCTGCGCGTTCTGGCCGTCGCGAGTGGGTGATCTGGACCTCACTGCTTTCGGTAATCCTCACTCTTCTGAGCTATATCGCGCAAAACGATGGACCCCGTTTCGCAATCCGAATTGTAGCAATTGGCATCGTGACATTCTTGATCCTCCGAAACCTGGCAGCAAGCAGGTTCTTAAGCGAGCAAGCCCGCTTGCTTGACCAAACCCACGACAGCGTTTGCGTGTGTGATTTGAACGGTGTGATAACTTCATGGAATCGAGGCGCCGAGCTACTTTTTGGCTGGTCCAGTGAGGAAGCCTGCGGCGCAATCTCCCAGGACCTACTCAAAACAGACCTGCCAGTTTCTCGCGACGACTTGACCGCCATCCTCCTTGAGAACGGGTATTGGGAAGGTGAGCTGCTCAGTCGCTCCAAGGACGGCAAGGCGCTCACATTAAACAGCCGCTGGTCATTATTGCGAGATGAGCGTTCCCGGCCGAAGGGCATTCTAAAAACGTCGAACGACATCACCCATCGCGAAGAAGCAGACGAGGCAGTTCGGCGGAGTGAAACACGGTATCGCACTATTTTTCAGACGACAGGTGTCTCCATCTGGGAATGTGACATCTCTGCCGTCAGGCGCCGGATTTCGGATCTCTATTATGAAGGGGTGGTCGACCTTCGGAAGTACTTGCTTGAAAATCCCAACTTTGTCCGTGAAGCTATCGACCTGACTCGGGTCGTTGACGTCAATGACGCTACAATTCGAATGTTCGGTGCCCGGACAAAATGGGATCTGCTCGGACCCATGGGCCCAGTTTGGCCCGTCGTTGGCGAGCAAGCGTTCGCGGAAGCTATGCTCGCCGTCTGCGAAAATCAGCCGATTTTCGAAACGGAGGCGACCCTCCAGACAATCGATGGCTTACGCCTGGATGTTCTTTTTACGACTGCACTTCCGCCAGAGGCAGCATCCCGTGAAACCATTTTTCTCTCGCTGGTCGATATTACCTCGTCCAACCGAGCCCGATTGGCGCTTCAGTCAGCCCAAGCCGATCTGGCCCACGCGACCCGCTTAACAAGTCTTGACGAGCTCACAGCGTCCATCGCACATGAAGTGAATCAGCCGCTTGCTGGAATTTTGGCAAATGGACAGGCTGGGCTCCGCTGGTTGCGGAGAGATACGCCTGACATAGAGGCTGCGATCGTTTCCCTTGAAAAACTCGTCGGTGACGCAAAGCGTGCCAGCAGCGTAATCGGTGGCATACAGGCACTTGCGCGAAACGAAGCGCCAAAGCAAGTCCGCCTCGACCTAAACGACATCGTGAGGGAAAGCCTTGTGTTGCTGGACGGCGATCTTAAGCGCTGCAGTATCGAGCTTTTTCTCGATCTGACGAGCTCACGTCCCCATGTGCGTGCAGATCGCATCCAAGTTCAGCAGGTTATAATTAATTTGGTGGTGAACGCAGCTCAGGCGATGTCCGATACCCACGACGGATTGCGTCGGCTTCGCATATCAACCTCAACTGACGGGTCAGCAGGAACAGTTAAGATTAGCGATACTGGCCCAGGCATCGATTCCAACGTACGCAGCCGTCTCTTTACGGCATTTACCACGACCAAGATCAACGGAATGGGATTAGGCCTTTCGATATGTGCGTCGATCATCGCACGTCAGGGCGGACGGATATCAGCGGACTCTAATGACGAAAATGGTGCTGTGTTTACCTTTAGCCTTCCTATTCACGAAGACGAGAATGAGTTTTGAGAATTCCTGGTCGAGGATCACCTCTTGCACCATCTCCGCGTCGCCCCAGCGCGCACCCCGCGTTCGACGTGGCGAATAAGACAATCTCCACAGCGTCCTAAGACAATTCGGACGTCGTGTACGCCCTACCTTTGACGTTTCTGTTAGTAGCTTAACCGCCGACCTGCCGTTCGGTGTGCGGCAATGACGGCCAGCTCGAATCTCTAAGCTTGTCTCGATAGCCGACTTGCGCGCCTTCGGCGAAACGCCCGATGGAATGCCATTGGCAGCTGCCTCCGAACTTCCGAACCGAGGTCTAACAACCCGGCGAATGGATTAGCTCACCACTGGCCTTCACGGTTCGATCCACAAAGTTTGGCAACATGCCACCAAGACTCAGAGCAGAACTCAGGGGAGCGGCCGCTGTTGTACGTAGTTAAAAGCCGTCTATCGATGACATCGATTCCGATATTATGAACCTACACAGACGTATAATTGTTCCATCGACCGAAAAGTTAGTCTCTCGGTAAGAGCCGAGTCATTCAACGAGAGAGGGTCGTCGTGCAAAGAACGCGTCAAACAATTGTGGCCTTGGTCATTCTCGCCCCACAATTAGTTTCTTCCCCCGCTTCTGCACAATCCGCGATCTTTGCGGGATTGGCTGGCGCGTGGGCCGGCTCCGGTTCGATCTCCCTTTCAGACGGATCGAGAGAGCGATTGAAGTGCCGCGCGACGTACCGCGTAAATGGCACGGAACCCGCGCTGCAGCAGGTTTTGAGATGCGCCAGCGATAGCTACAGGTTCGATCTCAACAGCGACGTCGTCAGCGAAGGTGGCCGCATCTCAGGGACCTGGAGTGAATCGAGCCGCGGCGTCAGCGGCAGCCTCCAAGGCCGCGCGAGCGGAGGGCACATCTCGGCGGCCGTCGAAGCTCCTACATTTTCCGCAAATCTGACGGTCGCAACGAGGGGTAATCGGCAGTCGATTTTCATCATCTCACAAGGCGATATCAGACAAGTTTCTATAACGATGGTCAGAAACTGAGATGGCGCTAAGGATTGCCCTTTTGCGGCGTTCGATCTGCATCGAAATGGCTGCTCGTCTCAAGTAGTCAAGACGCCGATAATTTGGGGTCCGCCCAAGGCGGAACCGGCCTTCAAAGTCTTCGTCAAGCCTGAGCCGCAAATTTCAACCATTTCCTACAAATGTCCTCGTCTTCAATCGATGGATACACCTGTATAGTGTATCGTCTTATCGGACACCGATAGTCTCGCTCCAGAGCGAAAGCTCAGACGACATACGAGCAAATCCGGGAGCCTTCATGTCCAATAAGCGTTTCAATGCATTGAGTGTCCATCGAACGGCCTTTCGGCACGACGGGATTAAGGACAGAGATTCCGCTCTAGCGACGAATATTGGCGCGCAAACCAAAGCCCCGGCGGCATCGCGAGCAACGTCGACATCTGCCCTGAGAGCCGCGATTGTCACTCTGACCTCTCTGTTAGCAAGCTCCGGATGGGGGATGGCCCTGGCACAGGGCCGACAATATCCGCCGCAAAGTGCCTACTTGATGCCACGCGAGGCCGAAATTGCGCTCGCGAAAAGCGCGGCGCCCGCGCACATCTCCGATCGAGCAACGATAAAGATCCTCACTGCAAACGGTTATGAAACTGCGCATGAGGGCGACAGCGGTTTTGTCTGCCTAGTCATGCGCGGCTGGGCCAATTCTGGGACCTATACTCCGATAGCATTTCGAAATCTTGGGTATGATGCAACGATACGCGCGCCCGCCTGCTTTATTCCAAGCGCCGCGCGAACTATCCTTCCCTACGTCGAAATGAAGGACACGCTCGGCATGCAGGGCAAGACGCCCGACCAGATCGCCGAAGCGGTACAGGTCGCCTATGCCACAGGCAAACTTCCGAAGAGAGATGAGGTTACGTTCGCGTACATGTGGTCGGCGGATCAGCATCTCAACTCTGGAGCCGATCAGGAGGGCGTTGAGCTAGGTCACGGTTGGCATCCGCACATGATGGTCTATGCTCCCTATTTCGAGAACTCCATGCTTGGCGGCAATGCGTTCGGTTCGATGCCAATCGTCGGAGACGATGCCGGAACTCCCTTCGCAGTCATTTACGTTCCCTTGGACCGCAAACTCGCTGTGACGCCTCAGCAAAAATAGCCGGTCGACGCGACGAGTATAGCGTTTCAACGAGCAGATCCACTTCTTAACACAGCCTCGGCGACCCGATCCAGACGTAGAGCGGAACATCCTGTTCCGCTCTACGTCTGATAGGCCCATTCATGGATTGGCGACGAAGACTTTATCATCCGGCCGAGCGCAGATGGCGGCGCAAAGTTCTTCGAACGCGCCAGCGCCATGCCGTCCGCCAATCCTGGGGCAAAGCAACGCAAGCTTCCGTCGGCGCCACCGAGGTTACAAGTAGGATCGCCGCTTCGCCTTGAAAAGTAGCGGTGCGGCTATTGCGAGCCGATCCGGCTGGGCAGACCAGTCCAGAGACGAGGAAAATCTCATCGTCCCTTGAAGGCAAACGACGCCGCGGCTTACCGGCCAAAACCAACTCAACCGCACCCTGTAGGGCCAACTTAACGTCTCGCTTCGAACAGCGGCAATGCAACGTCCAACATCGCCTCGTCCGCTGTCGCAATTCCGCCCGTGGACGGCCGATGCGAGCAGCTGCGATGACGATTTCTACAAGCGCCGCCACTCACTGGCCGCCAAATTTGACCATCTTATTGGTAGACTCGCGTCTTCGGCGTTGGATGGCTTGCGGTGGCTCCCCAAAAGCCCTCACAAAGGCGCGGCGCATGCGCTCCCGATCGCTAAAGCCGGTTTGGCGTGCAATGATATCTACAGAAAGCACGCTCTGCTCCAACAGGTTTCGCGCGGCTTCCACGCGCAACTGCTCGACTGCTTTCGCTGGCGGTCGACCCGTCTCCGCTCGGAAGATGCGGCTGAACTGACGCGGACTTAGCTTCACATTTTCCGCGAGCAGCTCCACCGTCAGGGGCTTGTCCAGGTTTCTCCTGGCAAAGGCTAGTGCGTCTTGTATGCGGTCCGATTTTGGATTCATCTCCAGCATCGCGGAAGACTGGGGTTGTCCGCCAGCGCGTTGATGGTGGACGACGAGGTTTCTTGCTGTCGCTCTAACTACATCGGTGCCAAGGTCTTCTTCAACCATTGCCAACGCCTGATCGACACCAGCCGTCATTCCCGCCGAAGTCCAGATCGTGCCATCCACGACAAACAAACGGTCGGCCTTCAACCTGACATTTGGATACCGAGATCGAAAGTTGTCGGCATAGAACCAATGAGTCGTTGCTTCCCGATCATTTAAAAGCCCCGCTTCGGCCAAATAGAATGCGCCGGTGCAGGTCGCGGCGACCCGGCGGGAGCACCGGACGGAGGCCTTCAGAAAGGCCAAGAGGCCCGGAGTAAAGCTCATATCGCCGCCGCCGCCGATGATCAGCGTATCGACGGCGATGCTGTCGAATGCCTTCGTTTCAACGACAACGCCGATTGAGCTGCGCACCGGTCCGCCCGTCTCGGAAAGCAGGTGCACATCGTAATGAGCCTCGCCCGCCATCGTATTGGCAGTCTCGAAAACCGAAGCGGCCGCGAAGCTCATTACCCCGAAGCCCGGAAAAACGACGAAACCGATAGTCTGCATTATACGCATCGCTCCATTGCGGCGGGCCGCATGGCTGAGCACCCCGTGTCCGAAAGAGAGCTATATCCGACATATTGCCCGTCGGCTAACCTGCGGAAAAGAATGTTCATCACGATGCGGAGACGCCGCGCTGCTGCAGAAACGCCTTGGGACGCTCGAGCGGACATTTAGCAAAGAATATTTGCAATCGGAGAAAAATGCGGTCGGATTTCATGACGCGCTGGGCCGCGCCGAAGAAACGTCGAGGAAGCGAAGCGTCCGGCCGCTACGGCAAATATCACTAGCCCCGAAATTTGATGCAAGCGATCGACAACCGGCGAAAATTTGCCAGCGGCGCCGCACAAGGCTGGACCGCTTAGAAATTTACTAGCGATGCGAAGACCGGACTCAGCGCCTGGAGCCAGAGAGATCTATTTCAATATCTTTTCAGCGGCCATAGCCAAGGTCATGACAACGCGTCGGGCCCAAGGGCGGAAGTCATCGCTGCGAGCACGCAGTATCTTACGCCCCGAGACGTGCGTGCGATGGTCGGCTACCTGACAATCCTGCCGGCGATCCAAAGCAGGGCGTTGCCTGGCGAAATCGTCGGTGCCGCGTCACAGGCACCGAACGGGGCTCCTCCCAGCAATGTGAAGGGCAAATGATCTTCGCTGGCGCCTGCGCGGGATGCCATGCCTGGAATGGATCGGGCGCACTCGTTTCCGCAGCCGAGTTGACCGGCTCGCGCGCAATCAATGACCCGAGTGCAATCAACATCGTTCAGATGACTTTCCGGCACGGGGCGAGCTCCGGCAGGACAGCCATTCGTGCCAAGATTCGACGCCGCTTAAACAGACGCCGAGATCGGCAGCCGTCGCGGACTATGTAACTTCGCGGTTTGGCTCCGCCCGGTCGCAGATCGGGCCCGAAGAGCTCGCCCACCTGAGAACACTGAATTGACTGAAAACAGCAGATGCCAACCACATTTTCGAGAGCTTTCGCGAACGGACCAAAGTCTCCAGCTGTCAGAAGGTTCACGATAGTTAAAGCGCATCTGGCGATCATGCGCGTCTTTTGAGCAACTATTCAAAGGCGTATCGCAACGAATGTCAGCCATCCATCCACTGATGCCAGGCCGCTATATCTCATCTCGGCTTCGGCGAGAACGGACCTGGCGGCGACGCCGTCATGAGTGCCACGCACAGTAGCCCTAGCAGCGCGAACAGAACCGTTAGCCAAAACCCATCGATATAGGACAGTGTATTTGCTTCACGCTGCACGAGCGCGGCAAGTGTACCCACGCCTCGGGCCTGCGCTGTACCGGTCCCATGACTGGAAAACAGCGCCGTCAATCGAGAGAGAACACCGACGACGTCGGCGTCTCCACTGCCAACATGCTGGCCTAGGAGGTTGGAATGAAACTGTTCGCGTATGCGCAACCAAGTGGTCATCAACGCAACCCCGATTTCCGCGCCTCCGAGCCTCATGACTTGAACATATGCGGCAAACGCGGTGGCGCGAGTCGGATCCGAATTGGCCAATGCGATCATCACTAGCGGCAGCAAGGAGAACGATTGTCCAACAGATTGTAAAAGGACCACCGGGATAAAATCGTCCAACGACCAATCGTGCGTGAGCTGCGTACCCAACAAGCCTGCTGCGGCAAAAGCCGACAGCCCAATGATTAGTGTCAGCCTGGGATCATAGTATTTAATCAGGTAGATAGAGAGAGGAAACAAAATGATCATGGGAAGGATCGCCCAGGTCAGAAACAACCAGCCTGACTGTTCGGGCCTCAACTGCCCCACGACAATGAGAAAGTTGGGAGCCAGCGTGGAATTTGACAGGCCGGTCAGCGTGTAGAGTAGGATGACCGCCAGCGAGAGGCCGATGTTGCGAGAGAGAATGACATCGACGTCTGCCCATGGTCGGCGCACCAGGGATTCATTGACGAAGAAGCCGACCGCCAGCAGCAACCCGCCGCAAAGCAGCGCCATGACGGTCCCGGATCCAAACCAGTCCAGTCGGTTACCCTGGTCCAGGCCGGCATAGACTATTGCCATGCCGGCGCCGAGCAACAGCATTCCACCCCAGTCCGCGTCTGTGACAACGGAATGATTTATCGGCTCATGCGGCGTCCCGAGGTAGACGCACAATCCCATCAACGGGGCAATGAAGACATCCTGCCAGAACATCCATTGCCATCCGATCTGATCGACGTAGAAGCCGACCAGCGAAATGCCCGAGTTTAGCGAGAATCCCACACGTATCGAATAGATCGCTATCGCGAGCACCCACCATTTCATCGGCAGGTTACGAAAGACGATGAGCAGTGTCGCTGGAACGAATGTGCCCAACATCAACCCGTGAATGACACTCAGCACGAGCAGGGTACTGTAGTCATGCGCAAGCGGCATGAGTAGGGAAATCACCGCATAGATCAGACTCGGGATTCCCAACACGCGTCGTAGTCCAAAGGCCGTCGATAGCCAGGCGACCGCAGGCGCGATCGCAATCTGCGACGCCGTCGCTGCGGTGCTGAGCCACGCGCCTTCATCGAAGCTCAACGAGTACACCCCGCGGAGGTCGGGAAGCGCGACCGAGAACAGCCGGGTATCGAAATTGGCCAGAAACGAACCCAGCAGAACCGCGCCGACTGCGAAGAGCGGCCTGTGCGATATGCCGCCCGTGGAAACCGGGCCACTCTCAATCATCTTACTTGCTGTCATTGCGTCCCGTTCCGCCTGTCGCGGTGGGGGCTTCGGTGACATGGATGCGGGTTGTCGCCGACATCCCCGGTAACAGACGCTCGACCAAAGGCTGTCCCGGATCGAGTTCGATCCTCACGGGGATCCGCTGCACGACCTTGGTAAAATTGCCCGTCGCGTTATCGGGAGGAAGTAACGCAAATTGAGAGCCGCTTGCGGGGGATATTCGCCCGACGCGCCCGCGCAGTTTCTGGTCAGAGAAGGTATCGACGATGACTTCAACGGGCTGCCCTTCCTTCACCCGAGTGAGTTGCGTCTCCTTATAGTTGGCTATCAAGTAAACCTGCGGCAAAGGCACAACGCTGATGAGGTTGCTGCCGATGTTCACGTAGTCACCGGCTTGCACCTGGCGCTCGCTGGCGACGCCGTCAAACGGCGCGACGATTTTGGTGTAGCCAAGACGCAGGTTTGCAGCTGCAAGGCCTGCCTTCGCGGCCAGAAGATCCGCAGCGCGTTGCTGCTTGGTACCCGCGAGCACGTCGAGTTGGTGTCGTTGGGCAGCAATCAAGGCGGCATTTGCTGTGACGTCCGCTTGGGCCTTGGCGTAGGCCGCAACGGCCTGTTCGAGCCTTTGCCGGGTGCCCGAATCAGTTTGCGATAATGATTTCTGGCGTTCCTGCTCTTGTCGAGCTTCGACTTCGAGGGCCAGAGTGGAGGTTCGTTGCGCCTCAGTTTGCGCGATCGTCGCGTATTGCAGCTCTATCTGATTCTCGAGATTGTCCAAGGCGGCCTTGGCGCCAGTAACGCCCGCCTCCCCCTGCGCGACTTGCGTTTCATAATCCGCTGGATCGACTTGTACCAGGAGATCGCCAGCCCGTACCCGTTGAAAGTCATTGACCCCGAGAGCCAATACCGCGCCGGCGACCCTCGTGCTCAACCGGGTCGTTTGGGCGCGCACATAGGCGTCGTCCGTAGTCTGCACTGACAATCCGCTGACCCATGCATCCCAGCGCAGCGTGGCGATCACGATAAGAGCGAGGACCGCAGTCACCGCCAACAGCGGAATGGTCAAGCGTCGCCAGGTGTCACGCAGGGTCGAGGCAGTCGCTTCGCCAGACAGAGCGGCTTCACTCAATTGTTCACCTTCGACTGCACCTTTGTGCCATTGGCCGTTTCCTTGTGAAGTACAGATCCGCCGAGCGCTTTTTTGGCGCTACACTTCGGACCGAAGTACGCGCGCACACAAAAGTGGGCGCTGACATTGTGGCACTTAAATTCACGCTCGGACGTCTGGGCTCTCCTTGCAATTATACGAAGGTGCAGTCGCGGACGACAGGATCCGCCGACTAGCCCTCGTATCGTGTCGCAGATTGAAGCGTGCCCTTAAGAAGAAACGGTTGGCGCCCGATGCATTGCGGCAGCGCTCGTCAGCCATCAGGGAAGCGACGTTCGAAGGCGATAATCGCGATAGCTTATCGTGGCGGCTAAGGCCACACAGAGCGGCGGGCCAAGGCTCAAGGAGCGACTGGCTTCCCATCGTCACGCTCGCTTTGGTTGGTTTCGTGCGCCTGGATGTCGCCTCGCACGGGCCGCAGTCTCGCATCGCTCGGAGATGCATCGTCGGGCACAAGCTTAAGCAAGCTACGGCGTCTTCGCCAATGAAGCGCGCTGGCTGGCCACCGCGCTGACAGAGATCGGTGCTGCAGCGTTGCCCCAGCTGTTGCGAATGTAGGTTAGCACAGCGGCAACCTGGCCGTCGCTGAGGCGCCAGTCGAAGGCTGGCATCGCCGGGCCCGTCGGCGCACCTACGGTGGACACCCCGCGAGTGCCACTCAGCACGACATGGGCGAGTGTGGTTGGGTCATCGGACTGCACCAGGGCGCTGCCGGCGAGTTTCGGAAACAACCGGGCCTCGCCGGCACCGCTGTCCCTGTGGCAGGCGGCGCAGCTATCCTTGTAGATCGCGGCGCCCACGCGCATCGCGTTGTCATTCGCCGCCACCGGGGTCGGCTTCGTGGCGGTGCCGCCCGTGCCACTGTCCTTCAGATAAGTGGCGATCGCCGCGATATCTTCATCGGTCATCTGCGACGTCGAATGCGAGACGGCCTCTGACATCGGGCCCGAAGCTAACGTGAAATCGTTTGCTCCGGTCTTGAGGTACTGCGCGAGGTCCTCCTTCGACCAATTGCCGATGCCCTTGTGATTATCAAGGGTGACGTTCGGCGCAAACCAGCCCTGCAGGGTCGCACCCGCGAGCGGCGTGCCCATCCTGTCGCCCCCTAGCAGCGTCTTTGGCGTGTGGCAGGTACCGCAATGGGCGGCGCCTTCGACGATATAGGCGCCGCGATTCCACTCAGCGGATTTTTGCAGATTCGGCTGATAGCGGCCCGGCGCAAAGTTGAGCCAGTTCCAGAATACCATCGCCAGGCGGATATTGAACGGGAACGGCAGCTGGTTGGCCACCACCGCGTTCTTCACCGGTGCGACCGTCTTGAAATATGAACGGATCGCCATCACGTCGTCGTCGGTGAGTTTTGTATAAGCCGGATAGGGCATCGCCGGATAAAGCCGCCGGCCGTTGTGGCTGCGACCCTCGTGCAACGCGGCGATGAACTCATCATCCGTAAGGTTGCCTATGCCAGTTTCGCGATCCGGCGTGATGTTCGGCGCCACCAGCTTGCCGAACGAAGTATCCAGCGCCAGCCCGCCGGCGAATGGTGCTCCGCCCGGCGCGGTGTGACAGCCCGCGCAATCGCCCAGCACCGACAGATAACGCCCGCGTTCGGCGCGACCGAAATCTTGGCTGTCCTGCGCGGCGGCAGATGCCGCGATCGAAACGAGAAGCCCCGCAGCGGCGAGAGAACGTTGCATCATCCTCTCCTCAAACCAGCGGACCGGGATTCTTCAGATAGCGGTTCTTGATGGCGTCGGCAGTCCAATACGCCAGCGCGCCGACCGTGTCAGTCGGATTGTAGCCGTGGTTTTGTGGGAATACCGACGCTCCGCCGGGTACAAAAACATTATGGACATCCCAGCTCTGGCAGTAACGGTTGACCACGCTTGTCTCAGGATCCGCGCCCATCACCGTCCCGCCAGTGTTGTGTGTCGTCTGGTAAATCGTGCTGTTGTAGGGACCTTTGCGTGGGCTGAGCGCGATTTCCGCAGGGTCCATCGCGCGTCCGATAGCGGCGAGGCGCTCAGTGAGGAACGCGGACATCTTCAACTCGTTATTATGGAAATCGAAGGTCATTCGCATCAGCGGGCGGCCAAGGCGATCCTTGTAGGTCGGATCAAGATCGAGATAGCAGTCCTTGTAGCTATAGGAACTGCCATGAGTCGCGAGGCTGCACGCGCGCTGATAGGTCTCCGCCGTCGCCTTTTTCCACTGGGCTCCCCATTTCGGCGTGCCCGCCGGCACAGGCCGGGTCTGGATCGGGCGTGCGCCTGTCTGGCCGAAGCCCATGTAGCCGCCGCCAAAGAAGCCAAGCCCGGTGTGGTCGAAGTTGTCGCCGTTGAAATCGTCGATCATCATGCCATGGGCGCCGGTTGCGATGAACGGGTTGAGGGTCTTGTCCTTCAGGATCACGGAAACGCTGGAGGTCGTCTGATAGGCGTAGTTGCGTCCGACCACGCCCTTGCCGGTAACGCCGTCATACGGCTTGCCGATGCCCGATAACAGCATCAGGCGGACGTTGAACAGCGCGAAGGTACAGACCAGTACGATATCGGCAGGCTGCTCAAATTCCTCACCGGAGGAATCGACGTAAGTGACGCCGGTGGCGCGCTTGCCGGAGGAATCCAAATTGATCTTTGTCACCTCGGATTCGGTCTGCGCAGAGAAGTTCGGAAAGCGCAGCAGCGCCGGCAGCACGCAGGTCTGCGGGCTGGACTTGGCATAGTTGCCGCAACCGAAGCGCTCGCAGAATCCGCAATAAGTGCACTGGCCCATTTTGATGCCAAGCGGATTTGTGTAGGCCTCGCTGAGATTCGACGCTGGTTGTGGAAACGGTGAGTGCCCGGTCTTACGGGCGGCCTCGGCAAACAGCGTGGCGCCCAGACCCTGCTTCAGCGGCGGCGTCGGATATTCCGACGAGCGCCAGCCCTCAAAGGGATTTCCGCCGAGCTGCTTCTCGCCTCTCAGGTTGCCGGCCTTGCCGGAGGTGCCGCAGAGTTTTTCGAAGCGGTCGTAATACGGCTCCATCTCGTCGTAGCTGACCGGCCAATCCTGGATCGTCATGTCAGCCGGCAGTGCCCCCTTGCCATAGCGGCCTTCGAGATGGCTGCGCAGCTTGAAATCAGTGGGCAGGAACCGCCAGGTCTGTCCGTTCCAGTGCACGCCTGCGCCGCCGACGCCGTTACCCGGAAGAAATCCAGAGAAGCTGCGAATCGGCAGCGCGGTCTGAGTGCCGTTGTTGCGGAAGGTCAGGGTTTCCTGTTCGGGCCGCAGAAACAGATCGAGCTTCACGGCGTAGCGCAACTCATCCTGCGAATAGGACGGCGGGAAATCGGTGGCGGTGTCGCGCCATGGGCCTCGCTCGATCGCGATCACATCCAGCCCGGATTTTGCCAGCTCATAAGCGAGAATCGATCCAGTCCAGCCAAGACCGACAATGACGACGTTTTTGCGGGGAAGTTTACGCGCCATGCTCAGTCCTTCACTGTCCAGTCGGATCGGCCCATGATACTGACGGGCGGCAGCGGGTAGACTTCGTTGTGACGTTCAACCCAGTCGCGATAGTCGTAGCGCGTGCCGGGAAAGCCCACGAGTTTCCAGCCCGCCATGTCGCGGTTGCCGCCATAAACGGGATCAGCGAAGAAACCTTCCTGGGTGTTCTGCAGCAACAGCGAGAAGAACTCGACACTGCTGACGTTGGCAAGCTCGATCGATCCGGTCTCGAGCCCGGACAATACCTTGTCTTGATCGGTCAGCGCGAGATCGCGAAACGATTTTCCGGTGAAGGTCGCCTTGACATAGTCAGTCAGCGCCTTCAGCCCCTTGCGATAGCGCGTCGCGGGCGCGTCGGGCGCCTGATAACCTTGGGTGGCGGCGCCAGGCATGAAGGGTGGCCCCATGTAAAGCCCGAATGCTTTGCCAAAAGCGCCCGCCAATTGCCGATCGATATAGACGGCGCAGCCGGTGTCCTTGCCGCCGGGCCCGCGTTCGTCCGGCGGAATCAACCGATCGACAGCCGCTTCGATCGTGGCAGCTTCATCGAACGTGAAAAACATCCATGGGCCGGCGCGGACCTGCAGCGGCGGCGATGCGGTGCCCGGTTCCCACGGCATGCCCTGAGTGATGGTGCGCGCGCGCGCCGCAGTGCCCGCAACAAGCAGGGCCGCGGTCGAAATCAGCAGCGAGCGCCTAGACAGGAGGAAGTGCCGGGAGCCATCGATCATCACATCGTTCCGAATTGCAGCGCTTCCAACATTGTTCGTATAGGTAGCGAACGGCAACGATAGATCAGTCAGGTCGACGCGTTCAAAGAGATATCTGAGTATAATTGCTTGTCTTCAACTCATGGCCCTCAATTTCAAACCGCCTTAAACGCAAACGTCGATCCGCCAGCGCCGGTGCCGAAAACGACGGGACTATGACCGATGAAATTACCGCCGAAAACTCGCTGAGGGATAGACGCAATAATCTACCGACTGGCCGACGCTTTGATTCTCGTTGGAGGATAATCTGTCGGGCTGCGGGCAACCTCCTTCAGAGGAGCGGAAATGCTGAGGGCTTCTGCTGCACGGACGAGATCTGGCAACGTCCTCAACTTCATCTTTCGCATCATGGAACCACGATGAACTTTCACCGTGATTTCGCTAAGCCCCAGCTCACCTGCAACTTGCTTGTTCATCAACCCGCGGGCCACAAGCTCGAGCACTTCCTTTTCGCGACAAGTAAGACTCTGATATCGCTGCATCAGGCTCGATATCTGAGCTTTTTCTGTCATCCGAGATTCGTCGAGCCGAAACGCTTCCTGTACGGCTTCCAGAATTAATTGATCATCAATGGGCTTTATCAGAAAATCGATGGCACCCGCTTTCATCCCACGCACCGAAGATGGAACGTCGGCATGTCCAGTCATTAAAATGACCGGCAACGGAATGGATAACGCTTGCAGCTGCGTCTGGAAGTCCAAACCGCTGGCGTCAGGGAAACGGATATCGAGGATGACGCAGCCAGAGTCCGCCGGTTGCCACGCTTCAATAAAGTGTTGAGGCGCTTCGAAAGCCACTGCGCGAAACCCCATCGACTGGACCAGATTCACCAATCCATCGCGAACGGCGGGATCGTCATCGATCACGTGGACGACTGGAAGCGTTGTCGGCGCCTGCCTCTGCTCAGGTGAGGAAGCCAATGCCTGACGGCGGTTTTCCAAGAGAGCCGGCCCCGGGTTTGGCGGCAGATGTCCCGAGTAAGATTTTCGGTGTTGATGTGCGGACAAAGGCTTGAACATCCCTTCTGATTGCTGCAACCGAACGGCCGAAGCAAAGTCTGGAAAGAACCACCTTAGGCGCCCACTCCCCTGTTTTTGGATCACGCATTGCGCATTTGCTTCCGCAACCTACGTCGTTGCAGAAGCGACCTAAAGGTCGAATAGCCCCCGTTTTCGGACATGAGATGCAATAAACATATGCAGCGCCAATCGCTTCGTCCTAAAGTCCGAACCCTACATCCGGTCCATCGCAGGCTTTCGGCCGACGCTTAAGACAATATTGAACAGTGGAAGCCCACAGACCAAATGAAGCCCCTAAACGGCGCAATCGCACCTCCGATTTCGGGTTCAAGATCCAGGGCGGTGCTTGTCTCAGTTTTTTGGTCCGACGTCCGCCTTCGTGCCGTGATGCGCCTGCTCGAAGGCCCGGACTTGGTGAATTGACGCGACCACTGCAGCGCCCTCTCCGACGGCGGCAGCAACTCGCTTCGTCGAGCCAGATCTCACGTCGCCGACTGCGAAGACGCGCGGAATACTGGTCTCAAGAGGCAGCGAGGCGCGGCCACAACGTCTAGCATCCCCCCGAAAGACTTCTCCAGTCCGCAGAAAGCCCTTCTCGTCGAGGAGGGCAGTCTTCTCCAGCCAAGCTGAATTGGGATCGGCGCCGATGAAGAGAAATAAATGGCGAAGTCGTTGCAAGTGAACCGCTCCAGTTGAACGACGTTTCATTCTAATTCCGGTGAGTCCTCCCGACTGGTCACCTTCAAGCGCGAAGACTTCGGTCTCCACGTACAACTCGATGTTGTCGAGCGCTGCAATCCGATCGATCAAGTAACGCGACATCGTCGCGCTTAACCCCTCGCCACGAATCACCCAATGAAGTCTCTTCACGGTTGGCGACAAAAACACAACCGCCTGCCCTGCTGAATTTCCGCCGCCGATGACCGCGACCTCCTCCCCCTCACATAGTCTTGCTTCGATGGGTGAGGCCCAGTATGAGACGCCTGCTCCTTCAAACGTCTCCAATCCAGGAATGTCGGGTCGGCGATAGCGTGCACCCGATGCGGCAACGGTGGCTAAGGCGCGAACGGCCCTCCCGTCCGAAAGCTCGAGCGTCATCGGTCCATGCGAAGTGGGATCTGGATCGCTGATCAACCGCGCGACCTGCAGTGGGACCGCGATAGCGGCCCCAAACTTCATAGCCTGACTGATAGCCCGTCCAGCCAAAGCCCGCCCGGAAATGCCGGTCGGGAATCCGAGATAATTCTCAATGCGCGCCGAGGCGCCAGCCTGTCCACCCGCGGCCCTCTGGTCGAGCACTAGAACCGTGAGTCCCTCAGAAGCGGCATAGACAGCAGTCGCGAGACCGGCCGGACCTGCGCCGACCACCGCAATATCGTAAATAATTTCCGGATCGAGGGTCGGGGTAATCCCCAGACATGCCGCAGTCTCCACGTCGGTCGGCGCCCTCAGAACTGTTCCATTCGGGCACACCATCAAGGGCAACTCGCTTGGCGCTATCCCCAGACGGTCGATAAGCGCCTGCGCCTCATCGTCGGAAGAGGGATCCATGACAATGTGAGGGTAGCCGTTGCGTGTCAGAAATCCTTGAAGCCTCACCAACTCTGGCGTGCCAAATCGACCGATCAAGACCGTGCCCGCGCCGCCCTCCGTGATTAAGGCGACACGTCGCAGGATAAACGCGCGCATGACCAGCTCGCCGACGTCCGCTGATCCGATCACGAGTGCCCGCAGATGAATGGCGTCGAGGGAAATGGCCGAACACCCTTGCGGACCTGCTCGACCGGATGTCAGCGATGGGCGTCCCGCCAACTGGCTGAGTTCTCCGGAGAACTGACCTGTTTTGTAAGTGCCGACCGCAGCCTCTCTGCTAAGACCGTCGCGTCTAGATACTTCCATCCAACCATCAATCACGAACCAAGCCGGCGCGTGCAGATCACCAACCCGAAAAACGACGTCACCGGCGGCAAATATCCGAGCCTCACCTCCGCAAAAGCGCCTTACAATTTCAATTTGCTCAGTAACCAGCGCTGGAAATACTTGATCTGCGCGCTCAACCAGAATACTCATTCACATTCTTTCGGATATCGGCACCATAAAGAGCGCTCCAAGGGAGCGCTTCCTATTGATAGAATGACGTTCCAAGCACCATCGAGAGGCAGCGAAGTGCCTGGTCGACCATCGACGGTGGGGCGGGGCATCGATGGCCGACCATCGCGCGCCGCAGCTGTAAAGCCGGGCATCGCGAGCCTGCAAAGGCTAATTAACTCTTCAAGAACTCGAGCAAATCGGCATTAATCTTTTCGGCAAGGGTGACGCAGAGACCGTGGGGAGCACCCGGGTATATTTTAAGAGTCGCCTTCGGCACGATCTTCGCGGACTTGAGTGAAGCAATGCCGATTGGCACGATCTGGTCGTCGTCGCCCTGAATGATCAGGGTTGGAATGGTCATCTTTTTCAGATCATTGGTGAAATCGGTCTCTGAAAATGCCTTGATGCATTCGTACTGGCCTTTGATGCCGCCCAGCATGCCCTGCATCCAGAACGATTCGATCGCGCCCTGGGACACTTTTGCATTTGGCCGATTGAATCCAAAGAACGGCATCGCCAATCCCTTGAAAAAGGTAGAGCGATCTGAAGACATCCCAGCCCGAAGACCGTCGAAGACCTCCATAGGCGCAGCTTCTGGATTATCGGCAGTTTTCAGCATATGCGGTGGCACCGACGAGATCAGGACTGCTTTCGCAACCCTCCCAGTTCCGTGGCGACCAATATATCTCGCGACTTCGCCGCCGCCAGTGGAATGTCCGACCAGCGTTACGCCCTTTAGATCGAGCGCTTCAATCATCGCCGCCATGTCGTCCGCGTAAGTATCCATGTCGTTGCCTTTAGAAGGCTGGCCAGAACGCCCGTGTCCGCGGCGATCGTGCGCGATGACGCGGTAGCCCTGAGCAGATAGAAATAGCATCTGGTTGTCCCAGGCATCCGCAGTCAGCGGCCAGCCGTGCGAAAAAACAACGGGTTTACCCGTACCCCAGTCCTTGTAGAAGATCTTGGTGCCATCTTTTGCAGTGACTGTTGTCATGGTCTCTTTTCCTTGCGTAACGTTGTTGGATCGATTGGCTGCAGACGCCGCTTTGGGCAAGCTGGCTGCAGCTGCGATCCCACCGGCGGCTACGAGTACGTCGCGGCGGGATTTCGGGATCGCTCGAATGGAATTTCCGATCGGCATGTCGAGGCTCCTGTTTCGGGTGCGTTGAGCGGTGAGCTCGAACGCCAGCCCCTCGCATCGGCCATACAAACAAGAACCGCAACTATACGGAGGTGTACCGCGTTCCTTTGGTTGGGAAGCAGGTGCGCGGCACGCACGCGTCTGACGTTGCAGCCTTTGGCCGTAATGATATCTTCGTATAGTGTTCTGCGACGTAGCCATGCTTGACTGTTGTCTTCGCTCACCTCGGATCAACCATTGAACAACGAGTATCTAGTCGCGATCGTTGATGATGACGCGCCGCTGCGCGGCGCTATCGATAATCTTCTGCGATCGATCGGCTTCATAACGGTTCAATGCCCGTCGGCGGAGGCATTCTTGCAAGATCCTCTGGTTTTCAGCGTCCGCCTCATCATCTGCGACATTCAGATGCGGGGAATGAGCGGACTGGATCTTCAGACAAGGCTCGTTGAACGTGGCATCAACACGCCGATGATCATGATTACCGCGCACCACGAGGAGGACATCGTAGCCCGGGCTCTTGCTGGCGGCGCGGCTGCCTGCCTACGTAAGCCATTTGATGACAGCGCGCTGATGGCCGCAATAAGGGTTGCACTCTGACCGCGTGCGTATCTGCTTATAGACCCGCGGCTCATCGTCGCGAGCACACCGGCCCTCACCCCTCCGCATAATTGTCGCGACTAGTTCAATCGGGATTAGTGTGCGTTGACGTGTGATGTACTCATCGGGACGGCCCGCCTTGAGTGCGCTTCGAACCGAACATCAGAGCGGCAGATGGCCGCTTCGCGCCCCCCCAATCAGGAGGATCAACCGGATGCACGATTCGTTGCCCGTGATGGGCGCCACATCATCGACCAGCACCATCAGGCCTGTCACGGTAGGACAGCACTCTCTTACTGGGCGCTTGTGATTGGCTTTGAAAAGAAAATCAGTCACTGGGACGCGGCCGTGGGTGCGCAGCTCGTGGCTGAAAGGGCATCTTGGGAAGAGACACGGGCTGCGATCGGCGCAATGGCCCGACACCAGGGTCTGATGATCCTTACGCGTATCAACCAGGGCGAGATCGCGTCCTGGTCTGGGACCCCGCGCTCAAGTTCACTCTATCTCGTGGGGAATCCGATTATTGCGACGGACATTCTCAGCGAGCCCCCTCAGATGGAAAGCAGAATACACAAAATACGTACTTCCGGACGAGCAATCCGCTTCCTAAGATCTTTGGACCGTTTTCTCGGAGCTAGAATCGTGTCCACCCGTCATATCATCGTTAGCCCATCCGCCCCGGCGCCCGTCGGACCCTACTCGCAAGCCATTTCCGCTCAGGGCCTAGTCTATGTCTCTGGTCAGCTACCGATCGACGCGGTCGGGGGCAACGTGCCAGATGGTATCGAAGCCCAGACCCGTCAATCTCTACGAAATCTTCTTGCGGTGCTCGATGCCGCAGGCTCTGATGTAGCCTCCGTCGTGAAGACAACGGTCTTCCTAAAGAACATGAGCGACTTCGGCGTAATGAATACGATTTACGCGGATGTCTTCGGCTCCTCAGCGCCTGCCCGCTCGACCATAGAAGTCAGCCGCCTGCCGCGTGACGTTCTGGTCGAGATCGAGTGCGTCGCGCTCGCAACCAAACGGACTGACGGCCTCTAGAGCGTTATCCTATCTGGCTGAACGCTGGGGGGCGCGATCAACGCCCCTGCTCTGCCGGCGCTCACCGCAACTGAAGACAACCACCTGCGCGGCCAATCCGACCACGCGCGGCATCATCGGATCCTGGGTGCTCATGGCCTCGTCGATCGCCAGACCTTCGAGACCTAGGTCGAAGGGGCGCCCATCTCCAATCTTCGAACCGATGCCATCGTGATCACAGGCAACCTGTCCGGCAACAACGAGCCTGGCATCCGTCAGATGATCGAAGCCGCCGGCGCGAGGGGCCCTGCCCTTCAGACCCGACCTTAACGTTAACGAGATCGCCTTCGCAAAACTCGAGCAAGCTTGCGACCGGGGGAGACACACTATCGTTCGGTCTCTAGGCGTCTGTCGAGCGCATTATCGGCATATCTACCCCCGGAGATTCTTCAAACTATTTCGCTGCCGCAGGCTATTTGCTACGTCACCGGCCAACGCCACTAGCTCTCCTCAGCAAAGGCCTCTTCCCGCTTCTTGCCTACCGACGGGAGCAGTGTGACAACCAACGCGATCAACGCGACGACCAAGATCGTTACGGAAAGCGGCCGTGTTAGGAACACTGTCACGTCGCCACGGGAGAGCAAAAGCGCGCGTCGCAGATGCTCCTCCATCATCGGTCCGATCACAAATCCCAACAGAAACGGTGCCGGCTCGCACCCGAGCTTGACTAGAAGAAACCCACCGAAAGCGAAAACCGCCATTGTGTACACATCAGCGACGTTGTTGCTAACGCTGAAGACTCCGATCGAACAGAATGCAATGATGGCTGGAAAGAGAATATGATAGGGAATGGTGAGAAGCCGAACCCAAATTCCGACCAGCGGCAAGTTCAGCAGAACAAGTAGAACATTGCCGAGCCACATCGATGCGATGACGCCCCAGAACAGCTCCGGCTTCTGATTGACGACATCAGGCCCCGGCGTGATGCCCTGAACGATAAGAGCGCCGATCATCAATGCCATGACAGGGTTCGACGGCAGACCGAGCGTCAGCATCGGAATGAACGATGTTTGGGCGCCGGCATTATTAGCGCTCTCCGGTCCGGCGACTCCCTCGATTGCACCTTTTCCAAATCGTCCGGGATCTGCCGCTAGTTTTTTCTCGATCGAATAGGATGCAAACGACGACAGCATCGCGCCTCCTCCCGGAAGGATCCCAAGCACGGCTCCGAGAAACGTACCGCGGAGTATTGGAGGAAGGATGAGTTTCAGATCCTTGAACGAGAGGACCAAACCGCTCACCTTAGTCGCCACCATGCTACGATCCGCACCCGATTCTAGATTCCTGATTACCTCACTCAACCCGAATGTCCCCATCGCTACTGCGACGAATTCGAAGCCATCGGACCATTCCGGAATTCCAAAGGTAAGACGCAGGGTATTGGTGTAGATATCCTGCCCAGCGAGGCCGAGTAGAAGCCCCAGTACGATCATTGCAAGCGCCTTAAGAACCGATCCCGACGCGAGAATAATTGATGCCACCAATCCAAGGACCATTAGTGCAAAGTATTCGGGCGCACCAAACTGAAGCGCCACATGCGCGAGCGGAGGGGCAAACAGCGCCAGGAGAAATGTTGCGATTGTTCCTGCGATGAAGGATCCGATGGCCGCAGTTGCCAAGGCTGCTCCAGCTCGTCCCTGCCGTGCCATCTGATAGCCATCGATGGCAGTCACGACCGACGACGATTCTCCAGGCAGATTGATGAGGATAGCCGTAGTCGATCCGCCATACTGAGCGCCATAATAACTCCCAGCAAGCATGATAAGGGCCGAAACGGGCGCCAGCCCGAAGGTGAGCGGGAGCAGCATCGCAATCGTTGCAATCGGGCCGAGACCAGGCAACACCCCGACGAGCGTACCGAGCACGCAACCGATAAAGCAGTACCAAATATTGTGAAGCGACAGAGCGACGGAAAGTCCAAGACCGAGATTGTGAAGTGTATCCAAAAATGCCTCCTATCAGCCAATCCAATAGCCCCAGAGAGGCAGCTGGAGTCCTAGCTCGCGAACGAAGATGGCCCAACACAAGACCGCCAGCCCCACGGACGTCGCTACGGCGGTTTTCAACGCGAGGCGTTTGCTCGCCAGCGTCGATAGAAACACGGCAGACGTGATCGCGATCGGAAAGCCGAGCGGGTATAACAGCAATCCGAATGCGACGGGGCTGATGACAACGATCGCCAGCAACTTCCAGGGAATCTGGACTTCGCTCCGTTTGTCTGAGCGCCGACCATTCAAGAATATCGCTGCGCCGAGAATGAGCAGCAGCCACGACAGCACCGTCGGAAAGTATCCCGGCCCCATCCTCGCCCCGGTGCCAAACGCGAGACCGTGCGAATTCCAAGCGAACACGGCTCCCAGCGCCATGAAGATTGCGCCGGCGGCCACATCTTGGCGATTGCTGTCACGCACCTCATTCAACCCTTATCCTGAAATTAAATTCCGCGCCGCGTATGCCCCGACCGGGACGGCCGCGTCAGCGGCTCGTTCTAACGGCCACGCTCTATCGAGCGGACACGTTCCACTTGTAGTGCGAGCATTAAACCGTCTTGTCCCGAGCCGCGCTTCTACGCTCGATGAAACGCGCCATCATAGCTTGCGGCTCACCGAGCTCATAGCACTCGGTCTGCGCTCGTATCCCGGCGGCGCACGCTTCGTCGAATCCGGCCTGCGTCACGTCACGTAGGCGCTTCTTTTTGAGACGAACAGCCGATCGCGGGAGACTGCTAAGACGCTTCGCGCGCTCCATGGCTTGCTCGTATAGCTCCGAAGGTTCAGCAAGTTGGGTGACGAGGCCGATCTCGTATGCCCGCTGACCAGAGATCGTCTCGCCTGATACGCAGAGCTGAACATTCTGGGTCCAGCCCACGTGGAGACCGATCAGATACGGGCCCACAACACTTGCTACTCCAACCTTTACTTCCGGTTGCCCCCATTTGCTGTTCGGCGTGGCAATCCGCCAATCAGAGCAAAGGGCAACGTGCATGCCCCCCCGACGCAAATCCCATCGACAGCGGCCACACAGGGCTTCTCGAGATCGCGGATCGCCTGATACATGGCACGCTGGTGTTCCTGCCATGGCGCGATACCGCTGACGGTCACGGCACGCGCCTCGTCTAGATTCTGGCCTGACGAGAACGATGTCGCATCGGCACCTCTAAGGATGATGGCATTCACCTCGCTATTGGCATCCAAGGCTTTTAAGCTCGCGATGATAGCGCTCCTCGCGGACGCGGTGAATGAGTTCATCCGCTCGGGGCGATTCAGCGAAATGATCCCGACGCTATCCTTGATATTAACGATGACGTCTGGCGGTGATATCGAAGTCATGGTCATAGCTATTCCTCACTTGAACTCAATCACCGCATCAACGGCAACCGCTCCCCCACCTGGCAGCAATATGATGGGATTGATGTCGACAGACTTCAGAGACGTGCGCGATCGCGTCGCGAAGTCTCCCAGCGCGACTGCAGCGCCCGCCAGGTCCTGTACATTCAAAGATGGCGCACCGCGGTAACCCTGAAACAGCGGGCTCAATCTTAGCCTCATGCAGGCCTCGATTGCCTCCTCCAGCGTGAAAGGCGCCAGAAGCGATGAAACGTCTTTGCGTAGTTCGATAAGTGTCCCACCGTCGCCTATCAAAACCACCGGTCCCAGCTTCGGATCAACAGAAACTCCGAGGGCGAATTCATGACCGCCCCTAACCATGATCGCTACAATCACCTTTGGATCTTCGGTGCCGATGCGACGCAGGGAGCTGAGGCATTCGTGGGCGGCCAATGCTGCCGCTTCCTCTGTCGCTACCCGGAGGTATACTAGCCCGAGATCAGACTTATGCGGCACATTGGCTGCGCAGCCCTTTACCACGACGCTTCCTCCTCCGAGCGCGCGGAACGCTGCGGCGGCGTCCTCCGGAGTTCTACAAATCACATGTCGAACGATGGGAATCCCATGATTGGCCAGCAGAGCCAGGCTGTCGCCCTCGTTCAGAAGACCTGAGATATTCAGATCAATCAGCTCGGGAAGCGGCGGCGGTTCGGGCGCCCGAAGCAGCTCGTGATGGCGCGCATACTGGCGAAGCGCAAGAACAGCGTCTGCTTCCGTGCTGAATGTCGGAACGCCGTTTGCCTCGAAGGTTCGTCGCACGCTGCTTTGCGCTGCGCTCGCAACGACCGGCTTATTGCGGGTCCGGGCGAAGTCTGCTGCCGAGCGTGCAAAACGATCGATATCATATCCCCTTCCCGCCACGGGTATAGTCACCATGACTGCGTCCGCCTTCGGATCATCACCCATTGCGTTGAGAGCGGCCGGGAAGATCTCCGGATTTCCAAGAATCGCGGCTGTCATATCGAGCGGATTGTTTGGGGTTGCTATCTCGGGGAGGATTTTCCTTAGAGCAGCCGTGGTCACTTCGTTCAAATCCGTGAGTTCGAGACCTACCCGCTCAGCCAGATCAGCTGTCATCACTGCGACGGCGCCGCTATAACTGACAGAGACTGTGCGTGCCGCGCCTGGCGGCCGATTGTCGAGGTAAAGCGCCGTCGCACGTACGAGATCGGCGACATCCCTTGCTCGGTAGATTCCGTTCCGAGCAAGAAATACATCCACCGCCGCGTCGTCGCCAACGAGGGCTCCCGTGTGCGACGCTGCTGCGGTCGCCCCCTTCCTGCTTTCGCCGCCCTTGAGAACAAGGAGGTAGGCTCCGCGTCGCCGCGCGATTGCGGCGGCGCTGGCCAGCCGCGCGGGGTCTTGCAGGCTTTCGAGATACAGTAAAATCACTCGAATCTGCTCATCTGCCGCGACCGCCTCCGCCATCGCACAAGCCGTCAGATCAATGTCGTTTCCCGTCGCGATTACGTAGCGCACGCCATAGCCGGCTTCGCGAAGTAGAGCGAACGGCATGACACTTGCTGCGCCGCTCTGCCCTATGATTGCGATAGGACCATCTTTGGGCTCGATGTCGGTAAAAACCGTGCTGAAATTGAGAACCGCGCCATTCGCAAAATTAGCGGCTCCCTGTGCATTTGGCCCGACTATCCGCATGCCACGCTCCTCGGCGCACGCTAGCATCTGCAGCTCTCGTTGCCGACCTTCAACGCCGAGTTCTCCAAAACCCGCGCTCATCACAACGGCGGCTTTCACACCAGCTGTCGCGCACCTGGCGATCTGCTCGACCGCACTACGGCCATCAACCGCAACGATCGCGGCATCTGGAGCAGCCTTGATGTCAAGGATGTCCTTGTAGCACCGCAACCCCTGAACAGTGTCGCGAACCGGATTGACAGGGTCGATTTCACCCTTGAATCTGAAACGTTGCAGGAAAGCAATCGGACGCCCACCGACCTTATCGGGGTTCTGCGAGGCACCAATCACCGCCACTGATTTGGGATTGAGTAAAAGCTTTGCAGCATCCAGCGACGCCGCCGCCAGATCATTCGATCGTTGCACCGGAGCTCTCCACCAAGGTTGACCATTTTGCAGTATCGGCCTGCAACAGCTTGTTGAACTCGTCGGGGGTGGTGTGGAACGCTTCCGCCCCAAGAGATACAAGACGCTTCTTCAGATCGTCGCTGGACAACGCCGCGGCAAGCGCGGACGCTAGCCGGTTCTTGATTTCAGGCGACGTACCTTTCGGAACAACGATGCCGAACCAACTTGTCGATACAAATCCTGGCAAGCCAGCTTCGCTCACCGTTGGTACATCCGGAAGAGCCGGAATCCGATTAGCAGTCGTGACAGCAAGCGCCTTGACGTCCCCCGAAGTTATGTAAGGCAAATCGCCAGGCGTTATGTCGAACATCATGCTGATGCGGCCGCCCATAAGGTCCGTCAAGGCAGGCGCGGATCCGCGGTAAGGCACGTGAAGAATGTCGATTTGCGAGGTGCGCTTGAAAAGTTCGCCCGTCAAATGAACAACACCCCCGTTTCCGCTCGACCCGAAGGTCAGAGCGCCCGGCCTCTGTTTCGCGAGGGCGATCAGATCTGTGATGTTCGCCACGGGCAAATCTTTATTCACGATCACCACATGGGATGACAGCACTGCCGTGCCGATCGGCTCGAAGTCCACAAGCGGCTTGACCTGCATCTTGTCCTTGTAGAGCGCGGGATTGACGGTCATCGTGCCGGTCGTGGCGAAGAACAGCGTGTAACCGTCCGGCGAGGATGTCGCGGCGGCATGCATCGCGATATTGCCGCCAGCCCCGCCGCGATTGTCGATGATGACCGATTGACCGAGCTGCTGACCGAGATATTGCCCGACGAGGCGGGCCATCACGTCAGTACCTCCGCCGGGAGGAAACGGTACGATGAGACGAATGGGCCGTTCAGGATAATCGCTAGCCTGCGCGAGATTCGGCGTAAGCAGAATCGGTGCGCAGAGCAGTAGCTTTATGATCGAGCGTCGTGAGCGCATGAAAGCATCCCGTTGTCGAGTGACAAAAGGATGTCATCGCCTTTCGAACAGAACAAGACGTTGGCAAGGAAAGCTGATTTCGATTTAAGTGATGGTGCTGCCGGTGTTCGGCGCCGCTCCGACGATACGCACTTCCTCGCCGATAATTTCGTCCGGGATCGGCTGCTCGGTCAACGGAGCCAACATCGCATGGCAACAAGACATCAAAATATCAATGCAGCGCTAGCTGCTTGACGAGCGGAGGAATCAGCTCACGCAGCCTTGACAATATAAACTTGGTGGCCAGCGACATCGACTTGGGTTGAGCGGATGCGAGATTGATCTGCCGGCAAATCGCAGGATTGGTAATCTTCACAATAGACAGCTTTCCAGCCTTCACTTCTTCCCAAACGCTACATACTGGAAGAATCGCGACCGCGTCTCCCAACATGGCGACATGCTTCATCACAGAGATAGATTCTGCCTCGATTGCGACTGTCAGCGATATGTCCTGCTTGCGCGCATGATAGTCCAGGACAGACCGAAGCCCGTTCTGGAAGTGCGGAAGAACAAGTGGCACACCAGCCAACTCCGCAAAGTTGACCGTACTGGACAGCGCTAGGCGATTTGTCGGCGAGCAGACCACAAATGTCTCAAGCTCGCCCAACGAGTATTCATCCTGATTTCTGGCGATCGAGAAACGGTTGATTACAGCCATGTCGATGCTGCCCGCAGTCAACCATTCGTCGATGTGGCCATTCAGCCCCTCGCGAACGATCAACCTAATCTCAGGCGCGCTCGACTGCAGGTCAGCCCTCAACATAGACATGACGTTCGTGGCCAGCGACGGAATTATGCCAAGGCGGACGACACCCGACGGCACTTTTGAGGACTGGCGCGCCAAGTTATTGAGCTCCGCCGATTGATCCAGCAGCGTGATGGCGTTCGGTAGCATCTGGATTCCGAACTCGGAGAGCACGAAGCCCCGGCCCGTCCTATGAAAGAGCGCGCCGCCCCAGCTCTCTTCAATTTGCCCGATAGTGCGACTGATGAGCGACGGAGCCAGTTCCAGCAGAGCCGCCGCCTTGGATAGAGAGCCAGCGCGAGCGACCTGGATAAAGACATCCAACTGCCGAAGACTGACGTGTGTCATGCCAGCACCTCCAATTAGACCTACGACAGAGCAAAATCCGGGCCAACTCCAGTTCGTTTCGGATGGCTTGAATCACACCAGCGCAGAAAATTACTCATCATGGCGCAGAATTGACCGAACATGGCTGCGCTAAAGCCCTCATAGTAGTCAGTTCTTTTCCTCATCGGATATCAGAGGTCGAGCCATTCCTGGGGACGCTGGGCCACACGCAACAGCTGATCATCAGGTTCCTTGACGCCAGGCGCTAAGCTTACGATTGAGACTGCTGTCGAAGCGAGATCCATCGATAATGAAGCGGTCATGGATTCCGGTACCAATCGTCTCCCGATCGTCCCGGCAATCAATCCTAAAGCGCAATTTTCGTCCCTCGATGGCGGTCAGTTCGACCTCGGCCGTAACGTGCATCCCGACAGGCGTCGCGGCAATGTGATCAAGAGCAATATGTAGGCCTACCGTTTTCTGATCTATCGCAAGAAACGGCACCAACGCCCGCATGCATGTCCACTCAGAGAAGCCGACCAGATACGCCGTCGCGAATACGGCCGGCATTGCCGAAAATCCCGGGAAGATTGAACCCATGCCGGGCACCGTGATGGTCGGCGTGACCTCCATGGTCTCTCTGTGAACCAGCCCGACGTCTAGCTTTGCCAAAGTCAAAACATCCTCCATGGATCTTCAATACTGTTTCTGCACGTTGATAGCCGAACCCTCCGTTCGGATATCTCAAGCTCACCCGGCACCCGCGCGAAATGTTTCGAGAACATTATCGGCTCGCAACCTACAATCAGCTCTTCCAGCCGCTGAAAGTGGCCGCGATCCGATCGGTCGGAACCGATAAACGGGCCGATGCCGCGTCGAGGTAAGGCGCGTCCGCCAATTGAAGACGCGGATCGCGGATAAAGGCCTCTCTCTCTGCCCGTCGATCCTGCGCCCCTTGACGGAGATAACCATTCGGCGCCATCGCAATCGCACCAACGGGCGGCAGGTCAGCCCGTAACTTGACGCCTCGCAGTCTCTTACGCATCGCCCAACCATTTTGTCTCGATGCGCGGTTCAACCGACCAACGTACAGACATCGCCCATCGGACCGGGCTCGATACGGCAGGCTGCGAGCCCTTCAGCATCGAACGGCGCGGGCTCTCTCACCAAGATGCATCAGCTATCGACGACCATGGCGCTCCCGATCGTCGACGGGCTCTCTGCCGCGACAGAGTGCTTGGATTCTGCGAGTAGGTACTGCGCCACCAAGATTTCAGCCGTGACCCTGAGCGTAAAGAGAGCCGATTTTTTCATCTTGCTATCCTAACCTCAACGATACGGGATCCTGAACTCAAACCAGATTTGACTTTAATTCACGAGACCGGTGCGCTTTAGAGGTCCCCTCGCGTTTCGATCAGTCCGCAAAATGCTCGGGACTTTCCAGATTGGCGGTAATCCCAGGTGCTCACGCAGCGTCGCGCCACTTTATTGAGTTCGGAAGGCACCCCGGCGTCGTCCGGGATCACGTGGTCGACGAAGGCTTCGAGCCTGATGGCAAAATATCCAGCATCGTATTGAAGCCATTGGCGGCTCCAGATTGAAACCAGCATTCGATGGAGTCGGCGATCTGCTCGGGGGAGCGAACAATGATGCGGTGGTGAGTGCCACCTCGCTGGTATTCAGCAGATCCCTCACAGTCCATTGACTGTCTCGCGCCAAGGTCGTGGCGACCTTGAACGACGTCTGGACGCTGTCCTTCGGCAGACCCGCGGAGGAGGCTTATCGAGATCAAGAGATTGAGGGCTTACTCCCAAAGTATCCGTAAGCCGGGCGTGTCCGAGCTCGAGCGGAACAAGATCCCATATCTGCCTACTCTTCGTGCTTCCATCGTGAAACGCTCCTAGAGCTTAGAAGGTCTGCTTGAACTCCGCGCCATCTAGGCCCCTTTCCGACAAAAGATCGCGGCGCCCGTGAGGAATAGAACGGCCGTACCGAGATTCCATCCGAGGATCATCGCGGTCGCATCCAGCGGATGGAACATCGACAATGCGGTTGCGGTGATAGCCGAAACGGCAAGACTCCCCATCAGGATGACCGATGTTGGTCGGAGCGTGGCGGCGTAGCGCAGCATAGCCAGCATCAGCAGCGACAGAGGCAGGCTGGTCAGGACCAACGTCGCGAGACAACCGGACGCCGCCTCGATGGTAATCGCGCCTGGCGGTACCGGGACCCAGCCAGCGAAGCACTGATAGCCGATGGTCGACAGCCAGACGACGAGCGCCGGGGCGGGTAGGAGAAGCCACCAGCGGGACCGGTCCGGCAGGCTTATGAAGAAAGTAGCGATGGTGGCAAGGACACCCGTCATGAGCGACGAGATCATATTGATGGCGAATACCGCATCCTGCATGCGTTCGGCGAATTGCGGCCGCACGCCATGGCTGATCGTCATGAGGCCCATGATCGCGGCGGCAAGCAGGAGCCATCCAACAGCTCGAACCAGCGGCGGACGAAGGCGTTTGACCGGCGGAGCGTTGGTGGCGAGCGAGCGGATCAGATCGGCCGTGTCCATCACGAATCCCTCCGATCCGAGAGCAAGGTCCGAAGGTTCCGGAGCGCCCGATGCGTCGCCATTTTCAGCGAAGCGATGGAGAGCCCGGTCGCATCGGATGCCTCCCTTAGCGACATTTCCTTCAGCTTGAGGAGATCGACAGCCGTTCGCTGGATCGGCGGCAGGCCGCCGAGAGCCTCTGTCAGGCGACGCTTGTCAAACACGTCGTCGCTGTTGTCGGACGCTGCGGCAGTTGCCTCGTGCACGGCGGTGAGTGGCGCCTCGCGCGATATCTGCCGACCACGTCGACGCAGCCGATCAATGGCGCGACGATTGGCGATGCCGACCAGCCAGGGACCGAATGGCCGTGAGGGATCGTAGGTGTGCCGGATCGAATGTAGGGTCAGCAATATGTCCTGCACGGTATCTTCGATGTCCCAATGGTCCTTGTTCCATCGCCTGACCAATGATCTGAGATAGGGTGTGATCTCCTGGAGCAGGCGCAGGTAGGCGACCGTATCGCCGTCCTGCGCCCGCGCCATGAGAATTGTCCAGTCGAGATCGCGGGACGCAGCGGCCTCTGGATCCCCCGGCGTAGCCGTCGCCTTTTCTCGTGTCGCCTCGCCATCCGAGGCCGCCAGCGTCAGACGCCGCCGCCCGTCATCCTGCATTGCGCCAACTCCCAGAGACAGCAGCTGTAAGCCAGCAATGGCCCTGGGGACCGGTATGGAGGCAGCCGTGCTGCATCACCTTGCCTCCGGCGAACCAGATCGAGCACCACCTTTGTTGATCCAATGGTCGAGCGAGACTGGACCTGGGCCGATGGCTATGATGGCCATGGCCAAAGCTGCCCAGTACAGGTGGAAGTTAGCCCAACCATTCGGAAACACCAGCTGGATGACGCCCGTCATGACCAGCAGGCCGAGTGCGGCAAATCGCGTTCCGAGACCGACTATCAGTTGAATGGGCAGCGCGATTTCGGCAATTGCAGTCATCAGGGCCAACTGGTCAGGTGCGGGAAGCGCATACTCTCCCCCGAAGACATGCAGCTTGAACTGCTCCTCGAACAGGAACAAGGTCCCAAGCGAGAGCGACAGGAAACCGTCCCACCGCGTGAGGCCGGAGCGAAGGAAGGGAAGCGCCAGGGCAATGCGCACTACCGGAGGTGCGAGCCATTGCGCGGTCGCTTCGATCCGGAGGAGCACATGACGGACCGTTGCGCTCGTGCTGCTCAACGATGTCGGCTGCGGGCTCATGCGGCCTCCATCGATGGGGCTGACTGCATGTCATAGCCGACAATGACGCCTGCCTCGATCATGCCTCGAAGCGTACTGGCAAGATCAAAACGTGGATTGACTAACAGCCCTTCCTTCATGGCATCGACGATGGGCGATCCTGCCCGAAGCGCTTCTATGAATGCAGCGGCGCCTCCCGGCAGACGCCGAATCTCGACCTCCGCTTCGGGGCGTGCGACCAGCGCATCCTCTCCTCTGTCATCGAGATCGATTTGCACAGCTTCGATGCCGTCAATGTTCGCCTGCCAGATGCCGACGATCGGAAAGGCAGACCTCACGATGCGGACGGACGGGTGCAGGACGAGCCGTATCGTCGGGACATCGCCCGGCGGCACATGGCCGAGGGCTGACGGTGGCAGCGGGGATGCTTCGGCTGCGTGGTAGGCTTCCACCCACGCCCGCTCGAAACGCGCGACATCGGGGAGATAGGCAAGCACGGTGGCGGGCTCGAAGCGCGCGATGAAGGCGGGAAAGCCGGCCCCATAGTCGAGCATTATCGGAGAGGCCGGCGGTTCCGCCATCACATAGAGGCGCGCCATGGCAATGAAGAATTCCTCGCCGACAAGACGATGAACCACCGGATAGGCCGCCTTCAGGGTCTCGATCAACCCGACGACGACATTGTTGCGATAGACGGCGAAGCGCTTTGCGCTCGGCCGTCCGTCGGGGCCGACCAGCCCCGAAGGAGCCAGCTTCTGCGGATCAAGGATCGCACGGGCGAAGTCAGCCTGTCGGTCGGCGAACCCGTGCATGACGGAATCTTGCTCGGGGCCTTCAAGAATCGAAGCCGAGATGCCAGTTGATCCGATCATGGGCGATCACCACGACGAGCACGCTGAACGACGTTGGTCCAGAAGGTTTGGAGGCTGTCGACGCCGCCGGCCGTCGAACTCCATAAGGTTGCATCCCCGACCAGCAGCGTGCCCGCGAAGATGTCCGGCTTCGACTGCAGCAGCGCGTCGAAGGTGGTGCGGCCGTTAGCCGTGAAGGGATGGGGCGGAGCCGCGAGATCGATCTTCTGGCGCACCAATACGTCGAGTTTCGTGAGGGCTTCACCCACGCGCTCGAAGTGCGGCAGGTGGGGGTGAAGATTGAAGGTGCGCACGCCCGAGAGCAGATGAAGGCGGTCGAGCGAGGCATCGGCGTCGATCAGCGATGGCGTGCCATCGGCCTCGGAGGCCGGGCGCAATCCAAACCGATTTTCGGCCGGAACGCCCAACTCGGCGAGCAGCGAACGCCCGAAGCCGCCAAACCCCTGTCTCGGCGGAATGGTCTTGTCGCCATGATGCAAAAAGTCCGCGACCTGCCGTCCGATCATCTCCACATGCGAGCCAGGCTCTTCTTCTCCGATGTCGTGATGCGGGCCAACGAATACGAGATGATCCGGCTTGGAAAGAAACGAGCGGACGAAATCGATTTCCGCCGCGCTCGCCTGCTGATGGGTTCGCAGCGAGTCGAAGCTGATTACGATGAGCGTATCGATGCCCTCAAGGGCTTCGGATCCGAGCGGGGTGAGCCTGCCATCGTCAACGACACGTTCGATCTCGACAACCGGAAGCCCTGTGATCGCTTCTCCCAGCTTCACGAACGCAGCGAAGTTCTGCCTCACGATGTGATCGAGAAAACCTGCTATACCCTGGTCGTATCGGGAGGGATCGCTCCGCTCCTCGAAGCGGGGAAAGAGCATGCGGCAGCTCTCGAAGAGCGCTGGAAACCGGCTCTCGATGATGTCGAGGGGAGCTCCAGCCTCATCCGGCCGGCTCCAGGCATAATAGATAGCAACTCTCCGCGCCGGCATATGAGCTCCTCCGAGAATTAGTGTGCGTGGATCAGGGCGGGTGTCCGCCGCTGTGCGCGGTCGATGTCAGCCATTATGAGTTCGGCGCGCTCCGTCTCGGCCTTCAGCGTCGGCCAATCGGGCACATTTGCGTCCCACTCGATCAGAGTTGGAACCGGGCCGATGCGCTCGATCGTATGGGCGAACAAACCCCAGACGATCTCTTCGATCGGTCGGTCGTGGGCGTCGATCAGCAGGGGACGGCCTTCTTCATCGACGTCGGGCGCGAAGCCGGCCAAATGGATCTCCTGCACATTAGAAAGCGGGTAGGCATCGAGATAGGCGATTTGGTTCCAATTCTGATTGGTGCAGGCGACATAGACGTTGTTCACGTCCAACAACAGACCGCACCCTGTCCGTCTCACGATCTCTGCGATGAAGTCCGTCTCCGACCAGGTGCTCTCGGCGAAGGCCAGATAGGTGGACGGGTTCTCCAGCAGCATCTGGCGATCGAGAGCGTCCTGCACCTGGTCGACATGCTCCACGACCCGCGCGAGCGTCTCGTCCGTGTAGGGCAGCGGAAGCAGGTCGTTCAGGAAGCCGACGTCGTGGGTCGACCAGGCGAGATGCTCCGAGAACAGCGCGGGGGAATAGCGGTCGATCATTTGGCTCAGACGCGTGAGATGATCCTTGTCCAAAGCACGATCCGCGCCAATCGACAGGCCGACGCCATGGAGCGACAGCGGATAACGTTCGCGGACCGCTGTGAGGTAGCGATGCGGCGGCCCGCCCGCGCCCATGTAGTTCTCGGCATGAACCTCGAAGAAGCCAATGTCGGGGGAGGTTTCCATGATCGTGCGGTAATGCTCGGCCTTCAGGCCGACGCCGGCACTCTTCGGCAACGGTGCCTGGGACGGCTTGATGGTCAGTTTCGGCATGGTTTTCACCTCAGGCGTTTCAGGGATGGCCGGGCCGTGGGAGGCGGCCCGGCCGGAATGGGGACTAGACCTTAGGCTTCAAGCTGCCTGATCCGTTGGGGGTGGAGATCGTCGTGCAGGTACCGGTCGGTACCAGCTTGAAGGCGTTACCCTGGTAGTCGGCGGTGCTGGTGCCCGCGCAGGTCGTGCCTGCACCCGCGTAGCAATCGTTCTGTCCCTTGAGGGCGGTGCCGAAGCAGGGCTCGACCTTGCCGGACTTCACCTTCACAGTGTTGTCGGCCTGGATTTTCTTCTGCTGCGCCGTGAACTCCTGAGCATTCGCGGGCACCGAGGCGAGCGTGCCGAAGGCAGCAGCGAAGGCACCCGCCACCAGCGTAGACATCAGACGATCGGACATGTTGGATTCTCCTGAAAGTTAAGCCAGCACATCGATTGCGGCTGGCGGGATGGCGGCTGTTTCGGCGCGCCTGTAAGGTGGTTCGTTGTGACGTCCTCCGAGGTCACTCTGCTTCGGAGGATTTTTGTCAGCGGCCTTCTGCGCGTTGAATTGGCTGCGGGACGACCACGCAGCCGCTTCAGGAACCGACGACGCATTCCGCTGTCCGACCGCGAACAGCGGTTCAGGTCGACGGGGCCCTTTGAACTCCCGTCTCGCTCAGGCCACCGGCTTCGACGCGATCACCGCACTCGGATGCAGCTCGGGCTCGCCGGCCAGCAGTTCGGGAACGGTCGCGAAGATCTGGCTGGCGGCACTGCCGGACATATGGGCGCAACTCGGCCCGGTCAACGACACCGCGTGCCGTCTGCAGCGTCCGGCACCGCATCGTTCAGCTCAAAACCAGTGCAGGAATATGAGGGAGATTTGATCGGCTCTCGCTGATCGTCACGCTATCGAAAAGCCGGTTGAACGAATGGCCGGGGCACGCCGGCGCCCTCATCGGAGCTGGCGAAGGTCCAGCTTCTTCCTTCCACCGCCACACAACGGGTAGCTCGTGTTCGGCGTCGATATGCACAGGCGTTCATCATCTGGCAATCCGGATCAGATCGGCGACTGTTGCGCGAGCCCCCTTGCGCGCACATAACCGGACAGCGCCGCCGCCAGGTGTTCAAAGACTGCACGCATCGGCGAGCTTGAGCGCAGGTCTTCGTGCATGGCAATCCAGACTTGCAAGCTCAACGAAAATTCGTTCGGCAATAAGCGAACGAGCGCAGGATCCCTTCGTGCAACCGCCGTTTGGCAGATCCCAATCCCGAATCCGGCTCGGATCGCGGCAAGCTGTGCAACATGGCTGTCCGTTCGCAACGCGAAGTCGTCGCGCCTCAGGTTCATTCCCAGCTGCCGCAAGGCGCGGATTGATACGCCTTCCCGATCGAATCCTATCAGCGCGTGCTGGGTCAAGTCGTGCATGCTGTGGGGTCGGCCATGTTCACCCAGATAGCGTCGATGGGCATAAAGCCCCAACGTGACCTGACCTATTCGGCGCGCAACGAGAGTTGCCTGCTTGGGCCTTGTCATCCGCACGGCGATGTCGGAATCTCGCCGGAGCAAGTCTTCCGCGCGGTCGGAAACGGATAGCTCGATGATGATCTCCGGGTGACCGGCGCGAAATTCGGTGAGAATCGGAGGCAGCACTTCCGTAGCCACGATCTCGCTCGCTGCAATCCGCACGACCGCGCGAGGCAGGGCTTCGTTGCTGGAGATTGTTCGGACGAGAGTTGCCGCTGCGGCGGCCATCGCCTGCGCGTGAGGTTCGATCGCGCGCCCTGCAGTGGTCGGTCTGAGACCATCCTGCGCGCGCGTAAACAGCGAGGTGCCGAGAGTGATCTCGAGCTCCTTGACATGCCGACTGATCGTAGGCTGGGTAAGCCCCAGCGTCCGTGCCGCCCCCGACAAGCTTCCTTCCCGCAATACGGCGAGGAATGAGCGGTAGAGCTCCCAACCAGGATCCTTCTCCATAAATTCCTGTATATCGGTTCGACGCCTTTCTACAATTCCATTTAGACGCCGCGTTGACCATCTTGATCCGGACAACAACCACCGGCACTCGAGGTCCTCATGCGCGTACATGCTATCCAAACCGGAACCGTCAGGATCAAAACGGCCCAGGTCGCGGGCCGCGGCCACGGATTTCGGCGCCAGCTCGCGATGTTCACTGACCCCAACTGGACCGATTGGCTGCCTACCTATGCCTGGGCAATCGAGCACCAGGAGGGCGTCATCGTCGTCGACACCGGCCAGGGGACACACCTGCTGGAAAGTGCACAGTCGTGCCATCCTTATGTGAGGTGGGAAGTAGCGTTCCGAATTGAGCGTGAGCAGGAGATCGGTCCGCAGTTGCGTGCCCTCGGCATTGGGGCGCGAGACGTGAAGAAGGTTGTTCTAACCCACTTGCACATGGATCACGACGGCGGACTGGTCCATTTCCCGAACAGCGAAATCTTCGTTGCTCGGGACGAGATGCGCGCGGCGAGCGGATGGATGGGGCGCATACGCGGATATCTACCTCATCGGTGGCCTACGTGGTTCGATCCGCTTCCGCTCGATCTTGCAGCTGAGCCGTTTGGACCCTTCATGCGCAGCCGTCGCCTGACCGATGCCGGAGACATCATTGTCGTCGGCACACCCGGCCACACCGCTGATCATGTCTCAGTCCTTGTCCAGGACGGTGACATGACCGTATTTCTTGCCGGCGACGCCTCTTACAATCAGGCCTTGATGGTAGCCGGCACGGCGGACGGCGTCAGTGCAAACGAAAAAATATCGACTGCGACGTTGGAGACAATCGGCACCTATGCAAAGAGTCGTTCAACCATCTACCTGCCGACCCACGACCCCGAATCCGGCACCCGGCTCGCAAATCGCTGTATCATAATGAGCTGATCTTTGGCTCTGCCGTTCGCCGCGATGCTCGGTTGCCTCGATCTCATGAGTCGGCCTCGAACTTCGCGTCCATCCAATCGAAGAAATCCGCGTGCCACAGTGTCTGCGCGCCGAGTTGACAATGCTCGGCGCCGCCTGAAGCGCGATCGTACACCCTTGTTGTAATGCTGCGCGCGCCCGTGAGCGCTTTTTCGAACTGGGTGACCTGCTCAATCGGGACGAAGTGATCTTCAGTACCAGCGAGGATGAGAAGGTCGGCGGTGATGCGTGGAGCGACGCCGTCAAGCGTGTACTTGCGCAACTCGATGGCGCTATCGAGCGGATGTTTGGTGCCGAGGGTCCACATGCCGCTCGCGATCGCCCAACGGAATCCGGGAGACCACGCCGCCTTGAGGCGAACCATGAGATCGACTGCGGCACCGAGACCGTGCGCGCGCAGCCAGGTGACAGCCGGCGGCACGAAACGCGTCGCCGACTGACCCGCGTCGAACATCACATCATAGGCGGCGACACCGTCGAAGCGCTGATCGAACGCGGCGGCACGCGGCGCGAAGTACCCCCCCATACTCATGCCGACCAGCACCATCTTGGCGGGCCGCGGATGGCCGCCGAGAAAGCTGTCGATCACCGCACGCACCGGCTTCTCCCACTCGTGCGTGAACGTGAGGCCCTGTTCGCGCAGCATCGCGCCCTGTCCGGGTCCGTCGTAGGTCAAGACATCATAGCCGTGCTCGTTCGCATCCTTGACCAGCGCGAAATAGAGTTCCTCAATCGTCGAGTCGAAACCGCCGCCGAACACGATCAGGGATCGCTTCTTCGATGGGCCGTCGGCGGCCGGATAGTAGACTGCGTCGAGGTGATGCGCTTCGCCGTAGGGCACTACGATCCTCTGGTAGCGCACGCCGAGCGCGTCGAGGCCGGCATAGAATGCGCGCCGGTTCTTCCCCGCGGCCGACGGACGCTTCGGGTCATCGGGCGGAAGGAAGAACTCGGCCGTGCGGTAATAGTTGTGGGCGCGCAACAGCGCCCGGCCCCGCCCGAGCGGATCCTTGATCGTCTCGGCGCGAGCGCTGACGCGATCGGCGGTCGCGGTCCAGGCTGCGAACCAGCCCTGCGCGTCGCCGGAGCGGATGTGCTTGATCGTTTCCAACACCTCCGACGTATCGGCGCCGTCGGCGGCGATGTCGGTCAAAGCCCGCAATGTTTGAAAATGATAGCTCTGGTCCGCGAAGAACCGCCCCTGACCGACATCGGCCGCTCCGATCCACGCATAGGTCCCTGCTCCCGCCCCAAGCACTGTCAGCACGATCACGATCCACTTCAGGGTCATACGCGCCGTCTCCGCCGTTAACGCAATATTTCTTGCGTTAAGATGCCGAAGGCTCACATTAATGCAAGCCGAATTGCGTTTATGATGAGGATGATTCGAAACTGGAGACGCTGATGGCTGAAGAGGGTGCACCGAAGAAGCGGCCGGGCGGTCGGAGTGCCCGCATACACCAAGCAGTTTTGAAGTCCGCCTTCGAGGAGCTTTCCAAGAGCGGTTTCAGGGATTTCAGCATCGCCGACGTCGCGGCGCGGGCCGGCGTACATGAAACCTCGATTTACCGGCGCTGGGGCTCACGCGAAGCGCTGGCGCTCGACGCGAGCCTGCATTTCGCCGACGACGCGATCGCCATTCCCGACACCGGCGTACTGAAGACAGACCTGATGGAGATCATGCAGAGCGCGATCCGACTGCTCGGCACACCACGCGGCCAAGCGATGCTTGCGCTGGTGGAATTGCGCGACGACAACATGCAGCGTTTGAAGCGCGCCTACTGGCGCGAACGGTTCTCGCGGCTGCGGCCAGTGTTTGATCGCGCGATCAAACGCGGCGAGTTTCCTGCCGACGCCGACCCGATCATTTTTCTCGAAACGCTGGTGGCACCACTGTACTTCCGCCTGTTGGTCAGCATGGAAGCGCCCAGCAGTTGGCCGCTCGACGAACAGGTGGATCGCCTGCTGAAGGCTTACGTGAGCTAGCGCGGCATGCTTTAACCTTGATCGCCTGGTGCTCTAGGCTTATTTCGACCGTAGATGCCTGGGTTACTCGAGTGACGATCACAGATTTGACCAACGGCTTATACATCCCCGCATTTTGGCAGCCGACCAGCAGCACATGCGAACAATTGAATTTGACTGAATCGAAATCGGGTAAGCCAATTCAGCGCGGATCACTGTAGCGACAGCTTCGGCGCTGTTGACGGTGACGCGTCAGGCATCATCCGGACTTCGCCGCCCCCATTCCCAATCCTCGACGCGTCCGGTCGACGGCGAGGCGTAGTTGACTGGTCGTAGTAATAGATCTGCCTTACCAGGACGGAAGCCAAAGCATCACAAACGGGACCGGAAATGGCAGCGGAAGGGGGACGAATACCAGCTGCATCGGCCCAGCTCTCAGCACCACGAATGATTCTCTGGAGGGCACAAAAGCACTGCGACCCACTCGCTTACGCCGCTCGTGGTACTCTCGAAAGTCGATAATATTGTTATCGTCGCTGCTCATCAGGTTCTCCCTACTCCGCATAAGCGGGGCGGCATGACCCCAACGGTATCGCCAAGTCGTCGGGCAGTTCGTCGTCTTGCCTCTCGCCGATCTTGACGCACATCCTATCGACCGATCGTCAGAGAGATGTCCGGCACACACTCTCTCAGTGGCACTCAACTGATGGCACCTGACTCGCCACCCATGCTAGCGCGTGTACAGGGCGCGTTTGTTGGCGGCTTTGCCCGTAACAGCGGCGAAAGCGGACATCGCCAGAGGCCTGAGACGGGCCAAAAGGCGGCGTTGCTCCGGCAACCTGGAGGTATCAGCTCAAGGATCAAGAGCGTCATCCGGTGTGGGGGAACTTTTCATGCGTGCTCGAAGTCGAACGACGATTTCGCTTACTCGCTTAGCGTCGTTAGCGATCGCATTGAGAGCTAGTCGGGCTTCTTCCAGATCTGGCGGTTCAGCGCTCAGCCAGTTTAACCCGGCATCTGCATTAAGGACCGTCGCTGTGAGCGCGTCGACGATGGCACTATAGGTGCGCACAAATTCCGCGGAGGTTTGCAAGGACGCTTCGCCAAGACTTCCATCTGGTTCGTTGAAACAGGAGCGATGCACTTTACGCTCCCTTAGATGCTGAACGGGGTGTGGAGCCTTGCGGATCACATCGGGTACGAGGTCGGGTTGGGAAAGGATGGGGACGTCTGCTGTCGGTCTCAAAGGCGGTGGCGCCTATGCGTTCTGCGATAAAACGTTGAAGCTCCGGTTGGGCGGCGCGGTCCCTATTGGCCACGATGTGGCAACTCGGCATCCACTTCCATGACATAGCGCGCTCCTCTACTGGGCTGTGAGAACGACTCGGCGTTGGCGGCCCGAGGAGCCGCTCCAACGTCGATGGACTGGGCATATACTCGTGAATCTGTGCCTCTATGAGTACTCGCCCTTCTGTAATGGGCCCGATGATGTCAAGCCTCCCGAGTGAACGCCACGCCGCCGAGCTCATGCTTCTGTTCGTGGTCGACGCCTGGCCGCCACATCATGCTGTCAGAGGGAGCGGTGAGCCTATCTAGATACGCGTGGTTCGTCGGACGACGGCCACTGGGCGTGTAACGGCTTCACCGCATCCACCGTCCCGGCGACGGGACTTCGGGCACCGGGCTTCAGTTCATCCCGGTTGCGTTCTTGATCTCCTCCACGTCTTCTATGCTGCGATTGAGCCCGCTTCGGCCCATCGGTAAGTCGTGCCATCGACCCAGATCCGATGCAGGATCACTGCGAGCTTGCGTGCCAAGGCGACCTTTGCGCGCTTCGAGCCTCTCCGCTTGGCGACGTCCATCCCCCAGCGTTTGAGTTTTGAGAACCGCGTGATGCGCGATAGCAGAACGTTGGCGGCTTCATACAAGGCCGTCCGCACCGTCTCATCGCCGGCCAGCGTGATTCCGCCCGTGACGTCCTTTTCTCCCGATTGATATTTCTTTGGCGTGAGCCCGAACAGCGCGCCTGCTGCCTTTGACTTTACAATGCGATGAGGATCATCAATCGCCGATTTGTAGGTGATGGCCACCAGGGGACCAACGCCTGGTACTGTCATAAGCTGGCGCCAGACTGCATCATCACGCACAATTGCCAGCACAGCCTTGTGTAGTCTTCCGTATTCTGCCTTCAGGGCCGATCGTGCCGAAAGCATCGCACCAGCAATGCGCTCCAATGTCGCCTGGCCTGCAACCAACTCTCGAATCCGCGCTTCGAAATTCCTTCGCGTCACCGGGCCAACCTTCAGACCGAAGCCGCGCAAAATCCCTCGGATACTTAATTCTACATCGATCAGCCGCCCGAGAAGCTGTTTGCGTGCGATCAGGAGTGCCCGGATCTCTTGCGCATCAACCGACTTTGCGTGTACCTGCCGAAACCATCCCATCCGGATCAACTGGGCGATCCCGCGGGCATCCTTGCGATCCGTCTTGACCGTCATTGCAGATAATGCGGCCTTCACGTGCCGCGTTTCCAGCAGAACTGTTTCAAATCCTGCACCTTTCAGGCCTGCATGCAGCCATTGCGACAGCGGCCCAGCCTCCAGCCCGATCCGCTTCACTGCAAAGCCGAGCGTCTCAAAAAACTCAACTAAGGCGTCGGGTTCGCTTGCGACCTTCGCTTCCTTCAGGATCTTACCCTGGGCGTCCACAACACACACGCTCGACAGTTCCAATGACACGTCGATTCCGGCATAATTCTCCACGGCTGTCCTCCGTCTCCAGATGCTTGGGGCCGACTCAAGTCGTGACCCCGTTTCATCATCTATCGGGGGACAGCCACCATCATGACCCCTTGCTCCGGAGCCGGGCCCATTACCGCATCTAGTTTGAGGAGCTTCGCATTGTCGTAAGCCGATCAGGCTGCGGCTTCGACCGGCGCCCGCGCGCCGGTCATGAAGGCAACCGCATCCGACATCGTATACGACTTGGGATCGATCACGGTGAGCCGCCGGCCGAGCCGATGGATGTGGATACGATCGGCAATTTCGAAAACGTGCGGCATGTTATGGCTGATCAAGACAACCGCCAGACCTCGCCCCCGAACGTCCAGGATCAACTCGAGCACACGACGGGATTCCTTGACCCCGAGCGCCGCAGTAGGTTCGTCCAGGATCACCACTCGCGAGCCAAAGGCCGCAGCCCGTGCCACTGCCACGCCCTGGCGCTGACCGCCTGATAGCGTCTCGACGCGCTGATTGATGTTCTGCACGGTCATGAGGCCAAGCTCTGTGAGTTTCTCGCGCGCGATGCGCTGCATGGCCTTACGATCGAGCATGCGGCAGATCGAGCCGAAAGGCCCCGCGCGGCGCAATTCGCGACCGAGAAACATGTTGTCGGCGATCGATAGACTCGGGGAGAGCGCAAGCGTCTGATACACAGTCTCGATGCCTGCAGCCTGCGCGTCGAGAGGCGAGCGGAAGGCGACAGGCTTTCCATCAAGCCTGATCTCGCCCGCGTTGGGAACGAGTGCTCCGGAAAGCGCGCGGATCAGCGAGGACTTTCCCGCACCATTGTCTCCAATGACGGCGAGTATTTCGCCGGGAAAGAGATCGAAATCAGCGTGATCGAGCGCCGTCACGCGACCATAGCGCTTGACGAGGCCGCGCGCCTGCAGAAGCGGCTGGGGAGTGTTGGATTGAATGCTCATGCCGACACCTTGCGAATCCATTGATCGAGGGCTACCGCGATGATGATCAGCCAGCCGACGGCGAATTCCTGCCAGAGCACGTCGACATCGGACAAGGCGAGCCCGTTGCGAAACACACCGACGATAAGGGCGCCGATCAGCGTGCCGACAATCGAACCACGGCCGCCGAATAGGCTGGCACCACCGACGACCACCGCCGTGATGCTGTCCAAATTGGCCGTCTGGCCAGCCTGAGGGCTGATCGAACCAATGCGCCCGATCAATGCCCACGCACCGAGCGCGCAAATTACGCCAGCGATCACATAGACGCCGAAGAGGATGCGGTCGGTTCGGATCCCTGCAAGCCGCGCCGCATCGGAATCGTCGCCCACCGCATAGAGATGGCGCCCGAAGGCGGTACGATTCAGCACGAACCAGAGAAATGCCACGAGTCCGAGCATGAAGAAGGAGCCGTAAGTAAAACGGGCGCCAAAGATGTTCACCGGCGTTCCCAATGCCTGGAGCAACGGGGCGATTTTCGCCACATCCTGCGAACGGATGGTTTCGGATGCCGAATACCAAAGGTTGAGAGCGAAAAAGATCGACCATGTCCCAAGCGTCACGATGAAAGGCGGCAGCTTGAGTCGGGTTACGAGCGCACCGTTGAGCACGCCACAACCCGCGCCCGCGGTGACACCCACGACGAGTGCGATTGGAGCTGGCAGTCCCATGGTGACCGCGAGCTTGCCCATGATGACGGAGCACATCACCATGATGGCCCCAACCGACAAATCAATGCCGGCGGTGATCACGATCAACGTCTGCGCCGCCCCGATTACGCCGATGATCGTGACCTGCTGGATGATCAGCGACAGGTTAAACATCGAGAGAAAGCGCGAGCCGACGGTGAAGCCGAAGGCCGCAACGCTGAGCAGGAGCACGATCGCCGGCACTGCCGTCGGATTGGCGTGCAGAAAGTGTTGAAGCTTCTGAAGCGGCGATCTTGCACGGACTTCGAATTCGGCGACGCGGCTCTCGGCCTTGTCGGGCACAAGCTCGAAGGCCTGGGCAGCGGGTTGGCTACTGCCAATATCGGTCATGACCGTTTTCCTCGTTGCATCTGGAACCTGCGGTTCCAATCTCGGGCGAACGTCCCTGGCTTTTCTGGCGCCCGGATCGCAGGCGCCTGTCCTTGCCAGGGGCAACAAGTCCGGGGTGCGATCAGCCCCAGCACTTCTTCAATGCGGCGGCGCTGTCGATCGATGGCAGATCCGCGGCCGGCTTGTCCGAGACGAGCTCGACACCGGTGTTGACGAACTCCAGGCCTGGTGACGCCTGCGGCTTGCCGCCACCAGAAGCGAAGGTCTTCACTGCTTCAACACCTTTCGCCGCCATCAGTAGCGGGAATTGCATGGAAGTGGCGCCGATGACGCCGTCCTTCACGTTGCGCACGCCGGGGCAACCGCCGTCAACGGAGACGATCAGCACGTCCTTGTCGCGACCGACCGAGCGCAGGGCCTCATATGCTCCCGCTGCCGCCGGCTCGTTGATGGTATAAACGAGCGAGATGCCGGGATCCTTTTGCAGCAAGTTTTCCATCGCCTTGCGACCGCCCTCCTCGCTGCCGAGCGTCACATCATGGCCAACGATGCGCGCATCCTTTTCGTCGCCGATCTTGGCGGGGTTGCCGAGATCAATGCCAAAGCCTTTCAGAAAGCCCTGATCGCGGGCGACATCGACCGAGATCTGGTTCACGTTGAGGTCCAGTAGCGCGATCTTTGCAGACGCTGCCTTGGCGCCCAGCGTTTTGGCGGCCCACTGGCCGATCAGTTGACCAGCCAGAAAGTTGTCGGTGGCAAAGGTCGCATCCGCCGCATTCGCCGGATCAAGCGGGGTGTCGAGGGCAATGACCAAAATGCCCGCCGCCCGCGCCTTCTCGACGGCCGGAACGATAGCGCGGGAGTCGTTGGGTGTGATCAGGATGCCTTTCGCACCGGCAGCGATCAGGTTCTCAATAGCTGACACCTGGCCCTCATTATCGCCGTCAACCTTTCCGGCGAAGGATCGCAGCTCGACGTCGTTCGCCTTGGCTGCCTGCTCAGCACCGGCCTTCATCTTCACGAAGAACGGATTGGTGCTGGTCTTGGTGATGAGTCCGACGATTGGCTTGTCGGCCGCGAACGAGCTGGTGGCGCCGAACGTAAACACGAGTGCCGCGAATAGTCCGAATGACTGACGCATGTGTTCCCTCCCTAGGGTTTTGGCGCGGTTCGACCGCGTGCCACGTGATCCTAAAAGGACCCAAATGGCCCTGTCAATAAATAAATCATCCCGACTTATTTATTGACGTCACCCGCAACAGCGGTCATTGTAGCGGTCAAGCGCCTTCGGAGAGGCGTAACGGACCTGTCCCGATGGCCAATAACCAACGAATTGCGGAGCCGAGGATGGACGAAGCAGCAGCGGCCGGAGCAACTAACCCGTCGGTGGCCTTGCCGGGCGGAAGCCGCGGCAGCACTCAGACGGGCGTGAGGCTGTACAACGAGCGGCTGGTCCTCTCCCTTATCAGGCGCCATCGCAGTCTCGCCAAGGTCGAGATAGCGCGCTTGACTGGGCTTTCGACCCAAACCACGACAGTGATCATCAATCGGTTGGAAGCCGATGGCTTGGTGCTCGCAGGCGAACCGCAGCGAGGCCGCATCGGCCAACCTTCCGTCCCCTATTCGCTCAACCCGGCCGGCGCTTTCGGTCTCGGTCTGATGATCGGCCGGCGAAGCTCGGATCTCGTGTTAATGGACTTCACCGCCGGCATCCGCGCCAGGCGACGCGCGATCTATTCCTTCCCCGAGCCCGAAGAGATTTTGGCATTTGTGGAGCGCGAGGTACCCAATCTCCTCGCCGAGTTGCCTGAAGCCCAGCAAAGCAGGATCAGCGGCATCGGCGTCGCGATGCCATTTGAGCTTTGGAGCTGGGAAGCTGATCTGCAAACGCCGCCAGGCGTGCTCGCCAGGTGGCGTGACTTCAACGTAGCCGCTGAACTCTCGCGCCGCTTCGGTCCTCTGCCGGTCCGCGTTTGCAACGACGCGACTTCGGCATGTGCGGCCGAACTGACTTTCGGTGCTGGCGCAGCATACCGTGATTTCGCCTACTTCTACATTGGCGCCTTCATCGGCGGCGGCATCGTTCTGAACGGCAGCCTCTTCCCGGGCCGTAGCGGCAACGCGGGCGCACTCGGCTCCATGCCGACCATGCGACGGGACGAAAACGGTGAGACAAGTCTTCAGCAGTTGATCCGCACTGCCTCCATCTATCAATTGGAGCGCAGAGTGATCTCCGCTGGTCGACGTGGAAGTGATATCTGGCTCTCGCCCGACGATTGGTCGAACTTCGAGGAGCCGCTCGATGCTTGGGTTACCGCGGCAGCCGAGGCCCTGGCACAGGCAATCGCCGCATTGCTGGCCGTGATCGACTTTGAAGCCGTCATCATCGACGGGGCCCTTCCGGTCGAAGTGCGTCGTCGTCTTGTCGAGCGGACAAACGACTATTGGGCCCGCATGGACAGGCAGGGCCTCACCGACGCCGTGGTGGTGGAAGGCTCGATCGGCCGCGATGCCCGCGCGATCGGCGGTGCCGCGTTGCCATTGCTCGCGGCGTTCGCTCGCGATCATGACGTACTCTTCAAGGATTGAGCGTGGTCGACGACATGGCTCTCCGATCCGAGCGCACTATCGCGGATCCTTCGCGCAAGTTCCTGGCAGCCTCGAGGCTTGTCGTGATGAACAAGGGTGACGCATCGTGATTCTTGTCTGTGGCGAAGCCCTGATCGATCTATTTGTGGCAAGGTCCGGCCGGTCGGAAATGTCGTCCCGTGCCGTTGCGGGTGGCTCTCCTTTCAACGTTGCTATTGGCCTCGCTCGGCTCGGCGTTCGAACGGCTTTCCTGAGTGGCATCTCGCGCGATCACTTCGGCGCGTTCATCACGGACAGGCTGGCTTGCGAAGGTGTGGATGACGGCTTTCTCGTGCGCACCGACCGACCATCCACGATTTCGATCGTGGCGACAACCAACGACGGTCAACCGAACTATGCTTTCCATGGCGACAGTGCAGCAGATCGTTCGCTTCAGCTTACCCACCTGCCCAGCACGCTCCCAGACGACATTCAGGCTTTGACTTTCGGCTCCTATTCCATGGCTGTCGAGCCGGTCGGCAGCACATTTGCCGCGCTCGCCCAACGCGAGCATGGGCGCCGCGTCATCAGTGTCGATGCCAACGTCCGTCCAACCGTCGTCAGCGATATGCAAAGCTGGGCCACTGCCGCGGAACGCTTTTACCGGACGGCCACGGTGATCAAGGCCAGCGACGAGGATGTTCGCGTTGCGTGGGGCGGTCGTGTCTCAATCGCCGATGCGGCCGCCTATTGGCTCAAGTGCGGCGCGCGCCTCGTAGTGGTGACCGAAGGAGCGAAGGGGGCAACCGCTTTTTCCGCCGCCGGCAGCGTTTCGGTGCCCGGTCGCTCCGTGGTCGTGCGAGACACCGTGGGCGCCGGCGACACATTCCACGCCGCGCTGCTTGCGCAGCTTGCGAAGACCGACAGGCTCCATCCCGAGGCCATCGCGGCGCTCAACCTATCGGCAATCCGCGAGTTGCTCACCTACGGGACGGCTGCCGCCGCCATCACAGTTTCCCGCGATGGTGCCGACCTGCCGACCGCCGCCGACATCGATGCGAGTACGGAGCCATGCCATGCTTGACAGAGTGACCGACGCAACGCCGCAGATCAGAGGGGATCGAATTGAGAAAGGCTCGCGCATGACAAGCCGCGTGATTCCGGTGGCTCCCTTTGTGCTGACCGTTTTCGGAGCGACCGGCGATCTGGCGTGCCGCAAGCTGTTGCCGGCGCTCTTTCGTCGCGATTTTGCGGGCCAGCTACCGGAGAAAGCGACTATTTTTGGCGTCGCGCGCGGCGCAATGTCGCGGGATGATTTCCTCGCCATGGTGCGCGCGGCGATCATGAAGTATGTGCCGGCATCAGAAAACACGGGACCCGAACTCGATCGCTTCCTGGCCCGTATCTCCTACATCGCTGCCGATGCCGAAGGCGAGAATGGTTGGACCGAACTCGCAGCCGCCCTGTCGGCCCACGCCGAACGCATTCATGTCCATTATCTGGCGACAGCACCGCATCTGTTCGGACCGATCTGCGAAAGGCTAGGTCGCTACGGTCTTTCAAAAGGCGATTCCCGCATTGTTATCGAGAAGCCGATCGGCAAGGATCTTGAGTCCGCAATCCAACTCAATCAAACCGTCGGCATGATTTTTCCGGAGGAACGCGTCTACCGGATCGATCACTATCTCGGCAAGGAGACGGTCCAAAATCTGATGGCACTACGGTTCGCCAACGCATTGTTCGAGCCGCTGTGGAATGCCGGTCACATCGACCATGTGCAGATTACCGTCGCCGAATCCATCGGCGTAGAGGAACGCGGCACCTACTACGACAAGTCCGGCGCCCTGCGCGACATGGTACAAAACCATCTTCTGCAACTGCTCTGTCTGGTGGCAATGGAGCCGCCACATTCGCTCGAAGCCGACGCCGTGCGCGATGAGAAACTCAAGATTCTGAAATCGCTCGAACGGATTGACGAAACAAACGCGGCATTCCTGACCGTGCCGGGTCAATACCGCGCCGGCGCATGTGACGGCATCGCTGTTCCCGGTTATGCGGAAGAGATCGCCGATCGCCCAAGCTCGACCGAGACCTTCGTTGCGCTCAAGGCGGCCGTTGCGAATTGGCGATGGACGGGCGTTCCCTTTTACTTGCGCACCGGAAAGCGGCTGCAGCAACGCAGCTCCGAGATTGTCGTAACCTTCAGGAAGGTTCCGCATTCGATCTTCAACTCAGATTCGGGAAAGGCTGTGCAGACGCGGCTTGTGATCCGCTTGCAGCCCGACGAGGGAATCAAGCTCTGGCTCATGATCAAGGAGCCCGGCCCCGGCGGCATGCGGTTGCAATATGTCCCCCTCGACATGAGCTTTGCGGAAGCATTCGACGTCTCGGTACCGGACGCTTACGAACGGCTGTTGATGGATGTGGTCCGCGGAGACGCGACGTTGTTCATGCGCCGGGATGAAGTCGAGGCAGCATGGCGCTGGATTGACCCAATCCGCCGGGCGTGGAGCCAGATGAATGAAATCCCGCGCCCATACGTTGCCGGCAGCTGGGGTCCCTCTGCCGCCGTCGCCCTGATCGAACGCGACAGCCGAACATGGATGGAGGACGCTGCGTGACGTCGGAGCGGCGCATAGTCAATGCTCAATCCGCAAACAGGAGACTTGTATGACGATCGAAGCAAGGGTCAATGCGAGGGTCGCCGAAGTGACAGATCGCATCGCTCGGCGCAGTCACGACGGCCGAGCACACTATCTTGATGGCATTGCGGAGACGGTAAGCAAGCCGGTGCGGCGACGACTTGGATGCGCCAACCAGGCCCACGCCTTCGCGGCTTGCGGTGCCCACGACAAGAAGATGATGCAAGATGGCCACGTCCCCAGTCTCGGAATTGTCACGGCCTACAACGATATGCTCTCGGCCCATCAGCCCTACGAGCGTTTCCCTGATCTCATCCGACAGAGTGCGCGTGCAGCGGGTGGTGTTGCCCAAGTCGCGGGCGGTGTTCCGGCGATGTGCGACGGCATCACGCAAGGCGAAGCGGGAATGGAGCTATCGCTCTTTTCCCGAGACGTGATCGCACTTTCCACCGCGGTTGCCTTATCGCACCAAACTTACAATGCTGCGGTCTATCTCGGCATTTGCGACAAGATCGTGCCGGGTCTCGTGATAGGGGCCCTGTCCTTTGGACATTTGCCAGCAGTGTTCATCCCGTCGGGCCCGATGACCTCGGGACTGCCAAACGATGAAAAGGCAAAAATTCGCCAAGCCTTTGCCGAAGGCAAGGTCGGACGTGATGCGCTGCTCGAGGCGGAGGCGCGAGCCTACCACGGTGCGGGCACCTGTACCTTCTATGGGACCGCGAACACCAATCAGATGCTGATGGAGATAATGGGCCTCCATTTGCCGGGCGCATCCTTCGTCAATCCGAACACTCCTTTGCGCGACGCACTGACCCGTGCTGCCACAGAGCGAGCCCTCGCCATAACCTTCCTCGGGAATGAATACACTCCGGTTGGAAAAGTGCTCGACGAACGCGCGTTTGTGAACGGTATCGTCGGTCTCCATGCCACCGGCGGATCCACCAATCACACGCTGCATTTGGTAGCGATGGCCGCAGCCGCCGGCCTCAAACTATCCTGGGAAGATTTTGCCGACCTCGCCGAGGTTGCTCCCCTTCTCACCCGCATCTATCCCAACGGTTCTGCGGATGTGAACCATTTCCATGCCGCTGGCGGCATGAGCTTCCTGATTCGTGAATTGCTCGGGGCCGGCCTATTGCACGCCAACGTCACTACGGTCTGGGGCACTGGCTTGGAGGCGTACCTAAATGAGCCGAAGCTCAGCTCCCAAGGAGCGCTGACCTGGCATGAGGGAACGCAAACCAGCGGCGACCCTTCCGTAGTGCGCGGCGTTGCCGAGCCCTTTCAGGAGACGGGCGGCCTGAGAGTCCTGGAGGGCGACCTCGGGCGGGCCGTCATCAAGACGTCAGCGGTTGTGCCGCAACGGCATCTGATCCAAGCGCCCGCCCGCGTCTTTCATTCCCAAGAAGAGTTTCAGAATGCCTTCGCGGCTGGCGAGTTCACGAACGATCTCGTCGTCATCTTGCGCTTCCAAGGTCCGAAAGCCAACGGTATGCCGGAGCTGCACAAGCTGATGCCCCCGCTTGGTGTGTTGCAGGATCGTGGCCTCAAAGTCGCTCTCGTGACCGACGGAAGGCTTTCAGGAGCCTCTGGCAAGGTGCCAGCTGCCATTCACGTCACGCCGGAAGCGGCGGAAGGGGGCGCAATCGCCAAGATATGCGATGGCGATCTCATCCGAGTTGACGCGGTTGCCGGTCGGTTGGAAGTCCTTGTCGACCGCGAGGACTGGAGGACGCGAGCGCCAGCGCATTTCGACCATTCCATCGCGCAACGCGGAGTAGGCCGGGAACTCTTCGCAATTTTTCGCGACCGGGTTGGCCGCGCCGACAACGGTGCAAGTATCTTTCTGGGAGCGTCGGAATGAGCGCGCAACAAGGCCTCCTCGAAATTCTCTTGAAGACGCCGGTAATTCCCGTGATTTCTCTTGATAGTGCGTCGGATGCGGCTCCGCTGGCACGGGCGCTGGCAGCCGGCGGCTTGTCTGTAATTGAAATCACGCTTCGTACGGCTGCATCCCTTGATGCGATCCGAGCTATTGCGAGCGAGGTCGAAAGCATTGAGGTCGGCGCGGGAACGATCATCGAGCCGGCACAGCTTGAGGCGGCGATGCGGGCCGGCGCCCGTTTCGCGGTTTCTCCAGGACACACCCATCGTCTGCTCGACGCCGCGGAGGCGAGCGAAATCCCACTCTTGCCAGGCGTTGCGAGCGCATCCGAGGCCATGAGTCTCATCGAACGTGATTATCGACTTGCGAAATTCTTCCCGGCTGAATCAGCCGGTGGCGTCGATTTTCTGTCTTCGCTTGCCTCGCCCCTTCCGCAGCTCAGATTCTGCCCCACAGGCGGCATAACTCAACAAAGCGCGCCTCGATATCTGGAGCTTACGAATGTCCTCTGCGTAGGCGGCTCTTGGATGGCCCCAAAGGATCTCGTCTCCGCGCGGGATTGGCAGTCCATCACCACTCAAAGCAGGGCGGCCGCTGCATTACTTGCCATGCGGCAAAGCCAAAGAGGTATGAGATCCAAGATCACGCTGCTCACGTAGCAAGAGAATAGCAGCAAGCCGGATAGCCGAAATGAAGTGATCGACTAGGGTGCAGTCGATTCTGGAATATCGTTGCGGCTTGTCGCTTCGCGGACAAGCTCCAACCACGCCCTCGAGGCCTCCGAAAGATAGGCACCGCGGCGCCATACCATGGCCATGACCCACTCAGTTTCCGGTCCCTCGAGCAGAACGTGCCGAACTGCGGCGTTGCGCCGTTGGGCAGCGATCATCCGAGGCAGGAAGGCAACCCCAAGACCGGCACCGACCAGCTCGATCATGAAATCGATCTGACTGCTACGCGCCACTACGTTGGGCTCGAAATTCGCGCGCCGACAGGCGTCGAGGATCAGGCGGTGCAGAGCAAAGCCGCTCTCGAAGAGAATGAAGGGTGTGTCCTTAAGATCGGTGAGCGAGACCGATCGCCTACCAACCAAGTTGTGGTTTGAAGGGAGGAGCGCGATCAGCGGCTCACGCCGCACCATCTCCCAATCGAACTCCTCCGAGGTCGGCAAGAGCGCCCCAGCAAAGTCAATCTCGCCCTCGCGCAGGCTCTCTTCGAGTTGGGCGCTGCCATGCTCGACGAGCTTCACCTCGATACCCGGATAGCGCTGGCGGAAGACAGCGAAGAGCGGCGCAAAAAGCGAGCTACTGCCGACCGGCGGCAGACCAAGCCTCAAGGAGCCCCGCTTGAGTCCACGAATCTCGTCGAGTTCGGCGAGAAGATCATCGCGATCGGCCAGAAGCTTCACGCCGCGACGGTAAACCACTTCGCCGGCGGCCGTCAGCACGCTTCGGTGCCCGATCCGATCAAGCAGCGGGACGCCGATCTCGTCCTCGAGCTGTTTTACCGCCTTGCTGACCGTGGACTGCGTCGCGAACACAGTCTTGGCGGCTTGGGAGAAGCCCCCTTGGCGAACGACCTCGACAAATGCACGGAGCGGTCGAAATTCCATATCCAGTCCATATCAGAATAGTCAGAATTCAATCAATTCATTTTCAGCATGCTGCAATGCAGCGTATCTTAACATTGGTAATGAGGACGTTCCATGAGCGCACTTCCCAAGGTAGCTAGGCTCGTTCGACGCAGCACGCCGCTGCAAGTCGGCATCGTGATCGCATTCTGGCTTGCCGGCGAGGCGCTTGTCCGAATGTTCGCCGCTCCGCTCCCCGGCGGGATGGTTGGACTGCTCTTCCTGCTCCTGCTCCTCGCCACGCGACAGCTAAGCGCGCTCAGCATACGGCGCGGCGCGGAGTGGCTGCTCGCCGATATGCTGCTGTTCTTTATGCCGGTGGCACTCGCAGTCCTGGACCACCGTGAATTCCTGGGACTGGTCGGCCTCAAGATCCTATTCGTGATCCTGATCAGCACTGCAGCCGTCATGTTAGTAACGGCCTTTGCCGTTGATCGCTGCTATCGCTGGAGGGCTGGCCATGTCTTGGCTGAGGCAGATCCTCGCTGAAACCGCATTCCAGGCGCTGCTTTGGTCGGCCGTCACGATCGGCTTCTATGGGGGCGCCAAGCGCATCTACCGTAGATGGCCACGATGGTGGCTGATGCCGCTGACGATAACGCCGGTTCTTATCGCCGCCGCCGTCCTGTCGTTGCATGCGAGCTACCACGACTACATTCGTGGAACAAAGTGGCTCGTGCTGCTGCTCGGTCCCGCGACCGTCGCCTTCGCAATCCCGATCTACGAGCAGCGCGGATTGATCCGTCGCCACTGGCCGGTTCTACTTGTCGGCATCCTCGCCGGAAGCCTGACTGCTATAGCTTCGAGTTGGGCGTTGGCGACACTCGTTGGTCTCGACGGATCGCTTCGTCTCAGCCTATTGCCGCGCTCGATCAGCACTCCCTTCGCCATGGAGGTCTCCGGTGACATTGGCGGCATCCCGGATCTGACGGCCGTGTTCGTCATCGTCACGGGGATTGCCGGAGCTGTAATCGGCGACATGATCCTTGCACGGATTCCATTCGCTTCCGCCCTTGCGCGCGGCGCACTCTTCGGCGTCGGCGCGCACGGGGCCGGCACGGCCCGGGCGCACCAGATCGGCCACACAGAAGGAGCTGTGGCCGGGTTAGTCATGGTACTGGTAGGCCTCCTCAATGTGCTCGTGGCGCCTCTCATTGCGCACCTCATGAGATTATAAGCAATGTCACCCTGACACGCTCTGTGTTCAGCGGCATGGCAACTACGCGTCCGGACTCGTCACAAGGGAGATTAAGCAACAAGTGCAGCCAATCTCTTTCAAGCTGCGGGGAGGCGCAGCTCCGCGTGTAGGCCACCCCTGTCGTTAGTGGAGAGCTCGACCGAGCCGCCGTGGAGCATGGCAAGATCGCGCACGATTCCCAGACCACAGGCTTCAGTATTCCCTTCCACGCCGCCAACCTGCATCGTTCCAGAAGATGACTTAAACTAGGACTGTATCGACGGGACGGCGCGGCGCGTAGAGCATGGCAGGACCATAGCCGAAGCGGACCACGAGGTCCGGACGCTTGTGCGGCTCGCCGATTAGCGCGGCTAGTTCCGGCCGCAATCGCGCGACCTCAACCGGCTGGTTGATGAAGGCACATTTGAGGCCCAACCAGGTGGCGGTGAGCAGGAAGCGCTGGCAGGCACGCCCCACTTCGATCCAATTCGCCGGATCCGCCGCATCGCCGACGAAGACGGCGAGGGCTGCCGACGATTCGAGTTCGCGCGCCAGCTTGTCGTTCTCTGTGCGAGCGGTGAAGAACAGGTCGAAAGCACGCCGTCCGATCCAGTCGGGCAACACGGGATTGCCGGTGCTGGCTGCGAACAGGCCGTCGCCGCTAGTCATCGCCGCGCTCGGGTTAAAGCGCAGCCAGCTTTTCAGCTCGGCGACGAAGGCAGGATCGGCGAGTTGGACGTTGTTGCCCGCAATGGCGAGCTCACGCACCTTGTCCATCTGCTGCCGGTCAGTCAGGAGGAATAGCCGCACGCCGGGCCGCGTACCCGCGCGAGCCAGCGCATCAAGATCTCTGCCTGGGACAGGCCTGCCGTCATAGAGGGCGCGCGTCGACTGCCGCTTCGCGATGACGTCGAAAACAGGATCCCGCGAAACGGTGCCTGTGCCGAGTTGGAAGCGTAGACTACCATCAGGCTCGGACGCCACCTCGCAAGACCGCCCCGCCGCCCTTGCCGCGACGAAAAGATTCTCGGCCGCACAGCCGAGGCTAACGAACAGATGATGGTCGTCGGGATCGACAATGGGCGTACGTCGTCCGAAATCGGGCAGAAGTCGCACGTCATTGCCGCGAACCTGAAAGCGCCAGGGCTGTGTGTTGTGGCCGTTGGCGGCGAGGGTCGCGTAGCGGATCAGATTCGAGAGTCCGGCCTCTGGTCCCAGCGCAGTCCTCAGCGTGGCGACATAATTGTCGTAATCGGCCATGGCGCTGGCGCCTGAATTGCGATTCCAAGCCGTGGCGCCGATTACACCGGCTACTACAAGGACACCCCCGCTTCCCAACAAACACTGTCTTCGGCTCAGGTTCTTCATCCATTTTCCTCAAGAACTGCGCTAAAATAATCCTCGCTTAATGCGGCGCACCTTGATGACGATCAAGGTAGCACTAACTTCACCTCGAACTGTGCGAGACGGACCTGACGATTGCGCGGGTCTTTAGAGCCGGCCAAATGTAAGCTGCATGATCCGCGTCGAGCGATTGCCGATCCGCGCAAATGAAGTGCCCTTGGCCATCAAGCTGCAGCCACGTTCTCGCGTTGCTGCAGCTCCAGAAATTATGACGGAAAATCTCCAATCACGACCTTGCCAAGCATACGGCCGCTTTCGACTAGCGCGTGAGCTTCGGCCAAACTTGCCGCGCTAATGGGGCGCAACTCTTTAGTTGCGGTCGAGCGGATCACACCTGCGTCCGCCAAAGATGAAACCTCCTCCAAAATGCGATGGTGTGAGATCAGATCGGCAGGTGCCCCGAAGGCCGTCCGCGTCACCACGTCCTCCCAGTGCAGCGATGCGCTTTTCGCTCTCAGCGGCGTCACGTCTAGGCTATCGTGGTTTGTGATGACGCCGACCTTTCCGCCGGGCGCGATGATCTCGGTGATGGCGGGCCAGTGCCGGTCCGTCTCATTGAGCGCGGCGATATGCGTTATGGTCGGCGCTTGGATAGCGCGAAGTTCGTCGGCCATTGACTTGGAGTGATCGATGACGGCGTGCGCGCCGAGCGACAAAGACCAATCCCGGCTTTCGGGCCGAGACGCCGTCGCTATCACTCTCAATCCGGTCAGGCGGCGCACAAACTGAATCAGCATCGATCCGACCCCTCCGGCGCCCCCAACAATGAGTATGGCACCAGCATCGAACGATTTGCCTGGCCGAACGTTCAGGCGCTCGAATAGGAGCTCCCACGCAGTGAGGGACGTGAGCGGCAGGGCCGCAGCCTTGGCGAAGGTGAGACTGGCGGGCTTGCGACCGACCAGGCGCTCGTCGACAGCATGCAGTTCGGCGTTGCCGCCGCTGCGATACAGGCTTCCTGAGTAGAAGACCTCATCTCCCGGACGAAACAAGGTGACCTCGGGACCGATAGCGACTACGACGCCGGCAATATCCCATCCGAGGACATCGATGGCATCGCCCAGGAAAACCCTGCCATCACGGACCTTAGTGTCGACGGGATTAACGGAGACAGCGCGCACGGAGACCAGGAGGTCGTGAGCTGCCAGAATGGGCTCGGGCTTCTCGGTCTCGAAGAAACTTCGCGGGTCGCTGGACGCGGATCCCGGGATATAGGCAATGGCTTTCATGAGGCCTCCTCAGGCGCTTGTGGTTCGCCCGGAAGAGATCGACACCTATCTCAATTGAACAAGTACGGCGATTTGGCGTATCAAGTATCCGAAAGGGAACTATGAATGAAATTCAAACATTATGTGGACGTTCCAGGCTGTCCCGTCGAAGTGACGCTGGACCTCATCAACGGACGGTGGAAAGGCGTGGTGCTATTCCATCTCCTCGAGGCGGGCTGCCTGCGATTCAATCAGCTTCACCGCCGCCTGGCAGGGATCACCCAACGGCTGCTCACCAAGCAGCTTCGCGAGCTTGAGGAGGTCGGACTGGTTCTTCGTACGGTATACGCCGAGGTTCCGCCGCGCGTAGAGTACCGTGTCACCGAGGAAGGCGAGAGCCTAAGACCAGTGATGGAGATGTTGTCGCGATGGGGGACGGCTCGACTGGATCGACAGAGCGCTATGCAGGCCGCTGCCGGTCACCGGCCTGTGCCTCGTCCGCGCTGTGGCTAACCCTTTCGCGCCACCCTGCTGATGCCTGCGAGTTCGACGTGTGCAGCGGCCACATCCGCAAGCGTACCAAGGACTCAACGCCCGGTGGCAGCACCGGACGTGACGATTCTTGGCGCTCGGGACGCGATTGCAATGACCGACGCCGAGGCGCGGTCACCACTTGCTTGCGAGTATTTCGCGCGACACAGCAAAACCTACGCTACTCCGCAAGCCCGATCAGTCGCAGTTTCGGTCTTTCGCATCGAGGAGAGCAGCGATCTTGCACGATGAGCCGTCATTGTCGGAAACGTACGCACCAAGGCGGCCGAACTTATCTTTCTCGTCGATATTGCTGCCGCCTAGATATATCCCTGCCCTGCTAACCGACCCGCTGTGAAGCCTGACAATGTCACGCGTGGACGGTGCGAGGAGCCAACCCAAGGGTAAGTCGTAGTCGTACAGATTGAGCATGAACGAAACCAAGTCGACACGCTTGCCGCATTCCGAATACGTGGTGCAGAGTTCGGTAAAGCGGCTCAAATTTCCAAGAGCCACCACCGCTCGCGTTTCTCGCGTGCTCAACATGGTCCGGATCGGCGATAGCAGCTCACCCAATCCGAAGCCGCCCGGATGTTGCAAGATCTGGAGGTTTGTCACTGCGATGCCCAGAAAGCGAACCGGCGGCTTTCCATCCCGGAGCCTGCTATCCTGATTGTAGAACCGCGCAAGAGCGTAAATCAGGTCGAACGCGGTCTCAGATCCTGAATTCTCGACATAACCACCGTCGACCATCCTCATGGAGCCGCTTTGGAAATGGAAACTGCCGGCCGGCATGATCCACGGAAAACGCGCACTGAGCGATACCGCCGCCGCCAACGAGATGTCTCTCATTTCATCTGATGAACTGTCGTCGCCTTTTCGTATCTTAGCCAGGGTGTGAAACTCCGCCAGATTGGACAGCGGAATAATATTCCCCACTTCACCCCAATCGATGATCGTGAACGGAGTTATCGCAACACGATTGCCATGCTCGACATTGGTAAAGTTGAGAATGAGCGCAGGCGCAGATTTTGCTGGATCCCAGTGATCCAAGAAAGGCTGGGACCACACGTCGCTATCAGTCTTCGATTGGGCCCACGCCTCGGATATGCCTTGCTCGAATACTCGGGCCCGGTCGAAACGAGACGACCATGCGGGCAGGAATCGCTGCGCGGCATCGGGGAATAGCGCGGCTGCGAGTACGGGAGACAAAAAGTCGTGGCTCATAAAGCGATCCGCTGTCGCTTCGAATTTCCCTTCGCCCTGCATTCCGAGATTGCAGTCGGCATGATCGCCATTCGGCGCCATTGTTTTGGCCATGCTGGAGAAGACCGCGCCTCCAAGGCTTCCGCCGGATACGCCGCTGATCGCAAAGACATGCTGTGCGAAATTCGGGCATCGATCCTGCATACGCGAGAGCACGGTCGCGGCATGCTGCGCGGCGTACAGCCCGCCACCGGAAGCGGCAACAATGAACACCGGATAGGGAATTTTACGGTCTTCGTACCATTTCCTATCCTCTCGCGCGCTGTACCACTTCTCAAATTCCTCGACAGAACGCTCAAGACGGGGATGGATACTAGGTGATAGCGTCACTTCGTGGTTGTCGGTCAAATCGAAGTAGGACAGAGCCAACGCCCAGAGAATGACAAGCGACAACAGAGGAATTCCGATCCGATCGCCAACTTTCGTAAGCAGCGCTCCGAAGGAGACGATTCCGATCACGGCCAGAAGGAATACTCCCAGCGGTCCCACCAATTGAGCGCCTGAAATGGAAAAGATCGAAAAGAACAGCATGCACAGCGCACCAAAGAGTGCGACCTTGCTAATTCGAACCGCGTGACGAGCGAAGATCCTGTGAACGCGTGGCGCGCGCAACCCTATGCCGGGCAGCAAAAGAGTGGCTGTCACCGCCACGAAGACGGCGGCCTCGAGATAGAGAACATTGGCCGCGGTGCTGAGGTTGCGGATAAGAGCCGCAAGCTCAGGCAATTTCGTCAGGGTTTCCTGCGGCGGCGTGCCAATCAAGGTCTCCCGAGCCGCGAAAAACATGCCTAATGCGAGGCCGAGCGGAGGAAGCACCGCACAAACGAGCGGCAAAACCCTTCTCAGAAACCGATTCTCCGTGCGTGGCATTACGGCGCGCAGGAGTTCTCTGGTGATCAGCGAAAGCGCCACCGACGTCATCAGGAGGATCGGAAGAGCAAAAACCAGTTGCGGAAGATAAGCGAGAAAATCCTCCGCCATCGCTCGGTAGACTTCCCGCACCTGAGGCACGCTCGACAGCATATATGCTACGATGATCGCGACGACGAGCGGCACTCTCGTGGCTCGCATCGTCGACAGGACAGATGCGATGCGACGGATGGTAAGGCTTCTCGCAAGGCGATGGACAAATCTGCGGACGTATATTCCGTTCGCGGTTTCGGGGCGAATTTCGGTATTCAAATCGTCTGTTGGCATGTCGTCGGCCAGGCTAGTAGGTGTTGTCGAAGCTTGGGCCTTCCGTGACGCCTCGGCGCGCCCCATTCCAAATTGATATCGCACTACTTCCGCCCCTCCCGCAGTGGGCCGATTTGCCTCTCAGGTCACCATATAGGCCGAGCGGAAGCTGCGGACACCTTCCAATCCGTGCAAAAGGAGCGAACTACCTTAAGCTGAGCAGACTTATCCAAGCAGAGCAAGAGCTCTGCGGTGACATACTCCCGAGCCGATCGCAATTCTAGCTGCCTCCGAGCGCGCATTGCTCACTGATCGACGTCTCATTTGCGAGATCGGAGATGATGAAAAGAACGTCAGGGCGTAGACAGCAGACGCTCCAGACGCGCGATTATGCGGGCACCCATTTGTATTCGCTCGCCATCGATTTGAGCTTGCGATCGCTTTGACAGCGTCCACCCGAGCGCCGGCGCATGGGCATAACGGTCAGCCAGACGGAAGTGACTGAATACCCCATTGACCGAAGCCACATAGGTCGACACTAAGCTCGCCGTGAAAGTGCTCTGCGTCGACTGGCCACGCAAGAGCGCAAAGAACGGTAACCAGGTCTGGCTCAAATTGTACACCTTGTTTGGCACGGCAGCCGCGCCGACCGGGAGCACAGAGATCGAACTGAGCCCATCGCTGAATAGGAGATTCGATCCATCGTCCAACGTAGGATCGCTACTGACCTGCACAAAGACGGCTTTGCGAATGAAGCGTCGCGTACCTGGAGGATGAGGTTCACGGTCGTCCTGGATGAGATTGCCGACCTCGCGAAGGACCTCTAGCGCCGAATTCGACCCAAAATTCTCAACGTATCCGCCATCCACAACTGCGTCGTAGAAGCGACCGGTCCTGTCGTAAACGGAGCCCGCGGGCTCGATGAACGGAAAGCGCGTGCTGATTCCGATCGCGGCCGACAGAGGCAGGGGCCGGACTTTCGCAACGTTGAGCAGTTGTTCGTTCTCGGTGAGACCGGCGGCCAGTATCCTCTGCCCAGTCAGAGCGGAGACACCGTTCAGAACGAGAACAGGAAAGCGAGAGACGGAGTTGACCCGATCAAATCGTCGGGCGAGCCCTTCTCCAGGGTCAACCATCGTGCTCTGCCAAGCGGCCTCCCAAGCTTCCTCGAGAACTGCCGATCGGTCTCGTACCCAAGGCAGGGGTAAAATGTCGCGGAATAGTAGCGCGGCAAGTACCGGCCCCGTAAAGTCGTGGTCCAGTATGGCCTGACCGCAAAGGCGATAACCTGTTATCGTTTCTCCCGCGCCGTTTCGACACGAGACGGCCTTGCCAAGTCGTGCATGCTCAAGAAGGGCGCGATACACACCCGCTCCGAGCGACCCGCCGGATACGCCACTGATCATGAAAGTGTGCCGGTCGAACGTGGCAAGGCGATCCTGAAGATCGCCGAGAATCGTGGCCGTCCAATACGCCGCCCTTAGACCACCTCCTGCGGCCGACACCAGGATGATGGGGCGTCGCTCATCGACTTGGTCCAGAAACTCGTAGGCGTAGAGCTTGTTCACTAGCGGGGCCGATCCACGCAGGCTCGCCTTCCGGTCGTCTTCGTCGACCGACGGCGCGCTGCGGACTTCGGGGAATGACTTTGCGTCGCAGTCGGCACATCGGATCGAATGAGAGTCCACCCCAAGGCTGGCGACAGTCGCTACCGCAGCTAAGCCCAATGGAATTGCGACCCATATCCGTCGCCAGTGAAGCTGGGCGTAAGTGATTGCTGTCAGCCAGCACGAAGCGGCGATCAGCAAAGTCGCTTCAGGGCCGACGGACCATGCGAATTTGATTGGCGCGAGGAAGGCCCATGCGAACAGCGCTGCGACGGCGATGCCGAACAACAATCGCCGTCGCAAGGTCCGAACGAGAGCCAGGCAGCAGCACCGCAGATAAGATCGAGCGCGCGCTCCGATTGAGCGAAGGGCAGCCGGAAATATCAGAACGCCCAGGGATTGCATCTCGAGGAGAGGATACAGATGAATTGGATCCCGCGGCAACAAAGCCGCCCTGTGCAATGCCCGCACTTCGGCGATCGCCATCAGGCCAGCAAATCCGACCGCGAGCAGCGCGGGCATCACCGATCGGCGGAAAGCCGCGAGGCGACCCGCCAGTAGTATGGGTCTAGATCTGAACTTTGCATCAGCACAGTGCCAGATCGTCACCGAAAACCAAATTGAGGCAATCAACATTCGGGCGAACGCCGGGAGAGATTCGGCGCGGGCCAGAGCCAGCTCCTCTGCTTGCGGGACAAGCAGGAAAACCGCGAGAACGATAGAGATGAACACGATGGTCGTGCCTGCCCCGCATGTGGTCCGATGCACTCTCCTTAACAGAAGCCACAACAGCGCACCGACCGTGCCAAGCCAGCCGTGGACGATGGCAAGCCGGGACAAGCTGCCGTCCCTCCCTCTCGAACGGTCGAACATCATGCAAGGACACTACCATTCTGGTGAGCGCGTGCCAGACACATCCCGGCGCCCGCATGCGGCCAAACCAATAATGCAGGCTCGATCAACTAGCCGGATTGGGCGGCGCCAACTCCACCATCAATTCGTTGAGCACGGCAGCTAAGCCCGTTGTGCGGATCAAGAGCGCGCAACTTTGGCACTGCTCGGTGATATACGGGAAGGTTGGTTTGCCCGTTTATGGGCGAAGAAGGGTGGTCGCGAGCGTGCCCTTGTCGATTTCGACGAAGCCAGCGCCGCGTGCTGCTTGTCTGGAGCCGACTCATCATGCCGAATGGCCGCTCGATCGTGCTGGAGCGCCAGCCAGGCGCCGACGCGGAAGGCTATGCCGGTCTTGAGGACGGTGTCGACTACCACTGGTGGGATCTTGCCAAGGCGGCGGCGCTCTCAACGCTCCTCGGTGTCGGCGCGGAGCTCGCGACCGATGACAACGATCGCCTCGTGCAGGCTATTCGTGACGGAGGCCAGGACACCATCAATGACGCCGGCCAGCAGATCGTCCGCCGTCAACTCAGTATCGCGCCGACGCTCACAATCCGACCTGGATTTCCCGTCCGCGTGATCGTTACGCGCGACCTCGTGCTCGAACCATACGGAGGGTGACATGACCAAGCTCAAGCTCGGCGCGATCGCTGACGACAAGCCGATCAGGGTAACTGTTGAATTGCCGGCCGCGCTCCACCGGGATCTCGTCGCCTATGCCAAGGACCTGGTCTTTGCAAATATGGGAGCTGCGGAGATGCCGCATACAACCGCAGCAGCGATGAGACCATTACCGATCTTGATGTTCGTTCTCCTGGCTCCTTGGCCTGCTAATCCGCCGAGGCGGTCAATTCGTCTCGTTGGGAAGCGATCGCGCGTACGCCGCGGCTGAACCGCGGGCGTCCGGTCGTGAAAAAGCCGCTGCAAGCGTCCTTCTCGTCACATCGATCGCATTCTTCAACAAAGCCATTCTTCCAGTCCGAGATCGACTGGAGCGCATGCGGCCAGACTGACTTTGGGAGGACACATTTCGGAAGGTTATAGACCGACACGTTGACGCCTGCGGCGCTCAAGTGATCGACGGCCCTGGCGAGCCCGTCGCCATAATCCACCGGATCCATCCAGAGCAGGGCATCGTTTGCAATGGCAAAGCCCGTATTCTCGAGACCCATCAAGGCGACGTGATCGATGAACGGCAGATTGCGGGCAATCCAACGGCTCGTGTCCTCGATGATCGGGGCGGTCAATGCATGCAGCACGACGCGGATTTCGACTCGTTGTCCCCGGTCCTTCAGCTTCAGGATGCCTAGAATCGTCTCGTCGAACGCACCCTTCGCCTGCACGACGTGATCGTGCACGTGATCGATCGAGGAATAGACCGGAATGGCGGCCATCAGATTCGGATGGCCGACATCTTTCCAAGCGTCGACGATCCGCGAGTGGGCGAACGCCCGGCCGTTGGTCAGCACCTGGATGGCGGTCGCCGGCAGCCGATCGCGGCACTCCTTCAGGACGGCGATGAAATCTTCCCAATCCGACAGGGTCTCTCCACCGGTGAACGTCAGCGCACGGGTTGCCGGATCAATAAGAGGCAGGCCTTCTTTGATTTCGCTCAGGATCCACCGGTCATCGACATCTTTCGGTGGTTGCGAGCACATCAGGCAGTAATTGTTGCACCGTTCCGTGACCAGAAACGAGTTGTGCGCCGAATTCCGGCGATACAGCGTGCGGAATTTCCTCGACGCATGATCGAAGCCGATGACATCGCCGTCCGCGAGATAATCATACTTCGGGGGGACCGCGACGAGCCGTCCTGTGAACGCGCCGGGTAGATCGATCGCGCCGTCGGAGACGACAAGGATGGACGGCCAGTCGGCGTCTATCGCGCGCCGGATGTCGTCTGGCGTTCTGGCAAGCGCAAAATCCGCCAGGTGACGTTCGGCGGTACTGTCTACCGACCGGAGCCTGACGACCGAGCGGGCCTTATCTGAGAACAATCCAACGCTCTGGGAGGCTGTGCCATAGAGAGGAAGGGTCATGCGGCCGCCCACCGTCGCAAGATGGCGGCATCTTCCGGAGAGTTTTCAAGAATGTCCAGCAGCAGACCGATGATCCCTTTTTGCCGAGCGCAAAACGCCGATAGAGGCTTGATTCCCAGGGTGTCACCCTGCGTCGCGTGATGATAGACGGGGTCCGCCCCGCAGTGGCTCTCATACACACAGGTCGAGCATTCGGGCGCGCACTGCGTCAGCGACGACGAAATCACGCCAACCAGCTTATCCGACAGGATCAGAGAATTATAGCTGTCGTGTTCGACGTGACCGAGCCGGAACGCGTCGTCACCGGTCTCGGCCAGCATCCTGCCTTCATCCGAAGCGAAAACACTGCCGTCATAGTTGTAGACCAGCGCGCCAAGGCCGGCGCCGGCGGGGCTGCGCAAATCAACATAGCCAATGGGACGGTCCGAGAGCATCCGTGTGAGAAGCAACGCCGCGTAGAACTCTCGGAACGGGGTACCCTGTCGGTTGATTTCAAGAACCCGGCGCAATCCACGCTCGTAGAACGCAAGCCACTTCTGCGCGTCGTACTTGGAGAACTGCTTCGTTTTGATCGCAAATCCGAACGGAGAAAGCGGGCGCAGGAAGATGCCATCCAGCCCCAGTTGGAGATATTCGTCGATGATCTCATCGACGCGGTCGAGGCTCGCCTCCGTGGTAGTCATCAAGGCCCCGACCCGGTCGGGACCTAAGATCTCCCTGGCTCGCCGGATTCCGGCAACAGCTAGTTCATGACTGTTTGCACCGGGTCGGGGACGGTTCTTGTTGTGCAGGTCGGCTGGACCGTCAAGGGAAGTTGAGAGCAGGATGTTGTTCTCTTTGCAAAATTCGAGAACGGTGTCGTCCAACAAGGCCAAGTTTGAGGCGATGACGAAGTCGAGCTTCTTGCCGGACCGTTGTTTCGCAGCGGCAACAATCTTCCTGATCAGCGGAAAATTGAGAAGTGGCTCCCCACCCTGGAACTCGATCTTGATCCGTGCCGTCGGGCTGGCGAACGCGATGTCGAGCGCACGCATCGCGGTTTCTTCGCTCATGTCGAAGCGTGAGCGGTCGGTACTTTGACGCGAGACCTGGCAATATGGGCAAGAGTGTTCGCACCGCAGCGTCACGACGAAAATATGAAGCGGGGTCGTCTGCTGCAGGAACGACATCCGGCTTCTCAGCCGGGCCGCCAAAAGCTGCCGTTGCGCCTTCTGGTTCGCTCCGGTGACCAGATGACCGGCATAGGCCTTTTCGTAGAGGCCGTCGCCGGGTCGGACCCGAAGGTCGACAAGCCTGCTCAGTTCATCCTCCGTCAGGCGGATGAAATCGCCGATCATGTTGGCGACGAGATACTGGTTTGCTCCGGTGCGCTCAAAATTGAACGGCAACAACGATAGATCTTCGGTTGCCGCTCTGAAGGTCTCAGGAGATAAAAACCGCGCCATGGTCCTCCGGCAGGACTTTATCCGGCATTATTTTGGTTAGTGGCCAGGGCCCCGAAGGCAAGTGCGAGGATGACGTTCCGAACGCCTTCGGTTTTTTCAGCGACGCGAATCCGCAAGTTTTCGTCGGCGACAAGGTACAGAAACCGCTCCTTCAGTTCGTCCGAACTGAGCACGGCTCCTTTTTGCGGATTGCCAGAAGAAACTAAGCGGCAAATATAGCGGTCGCCTGCCCGGTCAACCTGGCAGGTCGCCAATCCGATCAGACGATAGGCTGCCGCATCCAAAGCGCTCAGGCTTTGGATGCTTGAATCGAAATCGACAGCTACCTCGACCTGAGACGCCGCAGGAAGCTTAGCGGCTGGAGGCATGAGAGGCATGTGAAGCATGCGACGCGTGGGAGCTATGTCCCGCGACGATGGTGCCGTCGGCCTGCTTCGTCATGACGAACCCGAGAAGGTCTTCCCCCGCCTGATAGTAGCCATTTGCCTTAGGCTTAGTGCCGGTATTTTCGGCCGCTACCGCGGTTGTATCGTTGGCAATTGCGGTCCTGGCCTCAGCGCCCTGAACCGACATACCGGTAAGCGATGCAAGCGCAGCGCCAAGCGAAAGCACGGCTTTTGATTTTTCCTTCATATAGCCCCCAACATATTTGCTTAGTGAATAGGCATTCTTACAACTTGCGAGCGCGTAAAGTCTATAGTTCTATTTTTTATTCCCGCGCCGTATGCTGCGTTGCAAAAGTAGGGGCGCTCGCATAGTAGCTTGAGGTCAATCAGACCGCGGCTCAGACGGCTCGATTGGAGATTGGCGCTTCCCGAATAGACCGGTTATCCAGCGCCTCCCTTCTGAGCGCGCCGAGCGTGGTGCGTGCGCAGTACAGAGGTTGGTTCGGTTTGGCGAAGGTGGCGATCAGGAACGGTACTTCGACTTCGAATACCTGTTCGAGCAGCGGCCGATTGTTCGTGTCGATACACCAGGCCAGGCAGAACGCGATATGAGCCCGCGCCGAGTGCCTCCGGAAATTGAACTGACACGTATTCTGATAGCGATCGATCAGGCGGGCCTTCACTTCGATCAGTAGCTCGCCCTTGAGTAAATCATGTCCCTTGGTGTTCCGCTCGCTCCTCACCGCCCCTGTGTAAGCCGCGATCAGGGACTCCGAAACTTCCCCGAGCGCGATCGACCGGGTCTCGCGGCCGAAATGCTTATTTAGCGTTGTGAGCGCGTCGATTGTCTCGCCTAGTTCACTGGAGAGCAGCGATTGAAGCTCGCTCGTAACGTCCCTGATCATGATCCTAACCGGTAGTTGCCGAGGCGACGCCAGCATCGTTTTGTTGCCTGCAGCCTTCTCTAGGTGCGCGAGCAAGCCTGCACGAGAACTCCTGCAGGGAGAAGTTCATTCTGGCTCAAGGATTCGCGCGGATTTTCAGCGGGCGCGACCTGGCGCCACCGTGATGACCGATCGGCGCCAATATCGCCAAGTCCATGATTGTCGTTTGAAGCTTAGCCACAGACCCCAACTGTTTCACCCTCGACTGTGCTGCTTTCGATCCATTCTCAAGCTCCGCGGGTCGAGGAGCAGGGCTATGCCCCTAGCTTCGCCCTGGTCGAAACCATACTCATCGAGATCTTCGACCATAGGACGAACGTCGATCGCTTCGAAGTGCGCCAGACGGGGTCGTCCGTCTGCTCGAAGGTTATTTTCGCACTGTAGGTCAACGTGGCGTCAGCCAACGAGCACGTTCGGAATAGGAGAGCTTCGAGCGATTGTGGCCCATCATCATCGCTGAGTCTTTGGAATTCCAGCCGCATAACTGGCCTGGGATTGACAAGCATCTCGACCGCAACCTGCGCCTCATCAGCCGTCCAGATCTCATCAAAATTGAAGGGGACGCCTGAAGCGACGCCGGCCTTCGACAAAAGCATTTGCCATCCGTCCAAGAACCTGGAGATCGCCGGTAGTTCGTCGATGTATGGGCCGCTGAGCAAATCGCCGACCGGTAGCGAGATCGACGGAATGCGTGAGTTTCCGGAGATTGTGAGCTCGGCCTGACCAACTGCCATTAACGAAAGCGCTCGCGCAAGCTCCGCGTGTTGTTCGAGAGAACGCTGAACATTGTCCAGGTCTCGCGCGGTCTCGAACTTCGCTCCGCCGCGCGTGATTCGCACTAGAAAATCAGCATGTCGAACTAATAGGTCCGGCCCATCGATATCGTCGATAGGCGGTCCAATGAACATTTCGGCATCAAACCGTGCGGCTCGTTCGAACCCTCCCCCTCGGACGGACACTACGCAGGGACCAAGACTAGGAGGCGTGAACACCAATTCGTTGAGATCATCGAAGAGCGGTCCTTGATATGGCAGCCGAATGCCAAATCGCATGTCGAATACTTGGAGCTGCTTCGGCTTGATCGGAGCTAGCCCGAGCAGCACGTGGTTCAGATGCTGCGGGCCTTCGATGTGCGCGATGGCCTGCGCCTCGAACCGTCCCCTTTCGTAGCCGAGCTCTGCGAGCTGCCTTTGCTTTTCTATGGTGTAAATGGTGGTATCCGCCCGGCAGATCGCAGACAGGGCTTCCAGCATTCCCTCGGCAGTAGGCTCGAAGCGCGCTCCAACCTTCTCGTAGTCGTAGCTTATGTCCGTATTGTTGATGTCGCGCGCCTCTTCCACCTCGGCCAGGCGAAGCCTTTTCAGGACCCTTCCGAGCTCGTCGCCGATAAGATGCACGAGATAACCAGATTGGCACTTACCTTCCTGGCTTATGCGAAGAACAACAATGACGGAAGGATGCGCATCCTTCGCGAGCCTATCAACCGCAGAGAGGCTTAGCCGCACTCGGCTGCTCGTGCGTCCAACTGTTGATTTCAGTTGCACGCGAACTGCCTTGGCTTGGCGCTGGTCTAACGCAGCGTCACCCCCGAAGTGCTTTGCCGGGAACTCGACGATGAAATCCCAACCCATCACATCGACAGTGCTTTTGTTGCAAACTAGACCGGCCTGCGCACATAGAAGCTGGAACTGTTGCTCCCCGATAAGACCGATGCGCTCCGATTCGAGATCACGCTCCATCCAATGCTCCATGTTGCGCGCCGGCACCGAAATAGATCGGCACGGTCGAACTCAGACGGCGACCAGCCCGTCCATAAACCCTTCCACAGTTCTGCAGACGCGTGTCAGGCGCGTCAATGCAACTGAATCCGGAGCTTCGCCCGAGAGCTCGCGAAATCCTACGGAACGCCCCCCGATGCTTCCAGTCGACGTCCAGCGGCCCGCCAGGGCCTCGCGCTTAGTCGCGAGCGACGAGATGAGCAAGATCTCGCAGGAAGGTAAGCAATTTGTTCAGCCCCTCAGGTGACCCGTCCCATACCCCTGCGACTGCTTTGGCGAGCTGCTCCCTTCCGCTATCGGCGTGTTGCACAGTGTCGACCGCAAGCCTCTTTTTTGCATAATTGCATAATTCGACAAGAGTCGGAGTGAGCCGAGGTGGCCTGCGGTTCAACGCGCGGTGGACGCTCGACTGGTTCACGCCAACTAACTGCGCCAACGCCGCGTCTTTCAATCGCGAGGATTTCTTGAACTGAATGACAAAGGCGACAGCCTCGACCGCACCCTCTTCGGGGCTGACGGGCCGTCCCAAAGAACCCTGAATTTCAGCTTTTCTGCGGGCCACTGTTATGCAATAATGTAGAAATTGAGTCTTCACAAGAGGTCGGCGATGAAGGAAATCCGCTTTTATCGTGCAAGCGAAAAGCCGTACGGCGTGTTCAGCAATCTCTACAGGCGGCCGATCACATTTGAAGAGCGCGTCTATCCGACCTCCGAGCACGCGTACCAGGCTGGGAAAGCACGCAAGGAAGAGGTGCGAGATTGGCTCATGGCCGCCCCCTCACCAGCATTGCTCGCGATGGCGGCGCATGGCCTCTATCAGTGGGACATCGCTCCCGACTGGTCGAGAATAAAGTTCGACCGCATGAGAGCTGTGCTCATGGCGAAGTTCACCCAGCACCCCGATTTGGCGGCTATCCTTCTCAACACCAAGGATGCCGTGTTGATCGAGACCGCAACCGTCGACAATGCCGTGAACAGGCTCTGGGGCGAGGTGCCGGGCAGGGGCGGAAAGAACATGCTCGGAATAATGTTGATGGAAGTCCGCGAGCGCATCGGGCAAACCAGCAACAAGCGGCGACGCAAGATCACCATGCAGGCGGCTGAATAGAACTTCAGCCGCGGCTACAGCTTCCGAGCGTTGTCACGTACGAGGTGGACGTCTCGTCGATGCCTTGATCGAGCATCTCGCGAACGTGGCTCGCACCGGCAGCCAGGAAAAGTCCGCGAGCACCGGTGAATCCGCAATTTAGCGCTGCAAGGCGTTGCCCGACTTTGATTCCATCGAAGATATCTTCGACCTTCCAGCTTCCTTCGCGATACCAGCGCTTCAGAACGAGATCCAGCAGGCCGGTCGTCACCATGTCGCCCGATCCGCACGTGTCGATTACGCGCGGAGCAAAGCTGGACGGAAAATGACGCCGAACCTTTCCGTTCGAAACCGTCAATCCATGCGCCCCGTGTGTCCTGATGACTATCGTTTCAGGATCAAGATCGTCGTCAGCAATCTGTTTTCCAGCAGTCTCATCGGACAGCTTGATGACGGTAGCGCAACGAACAGCCCTGGCGAACAAATCGTCGTCAACTGACGCCGGCTCGAAGAAGACAAGAGCCCCCGCTCGCTTTGCCTCTTCCATCGCTAGCATGATCGTTTCCGAAACTCGATCCGTGTAGAAAACAGACACGGATTTCAGTGTCTCGGCAGCTCGCCAAACGTGGTCATGATCAATCGATCGCCACTTTGGAAAACGGACTGACGTTTGCGGACACGTCGAAGTGAACCGATGAGTCGCGTTCACGGTATCAACGATTTCAACAATAACGGGAGAAGTGCCAGTGCCGGCTCTTGAGACATAGCGCGTCTCGCACCCCGCCTTCTCGAATTCATCGAACAGAAAACGGCCGAGGTCGTCATCGCCAAGATTGACGACGGGGAAGACCGGATGGCCCAGCATCGCAAGCGACAGAAGAACATTCCCGCAAGAACCACCGAGCGCTTCCGTCGGAGCGGTGTGCGCGTCCGCATAGATACGGTCGACGGCTGTCAGACCGGTGCCTGCAACGGCAGGGCGCGCCGAGGGCGGCGTTTTCGCTCTGGCTCTCAATTGGACCATAACATGAACATTCTATCAGGGCCGACGCAATATGGATACATCTAGTTGCGCGCTGCCCGTACCCTTCAGGCGCATGCCGGCAAGTATCCTTAGCAGACCATCAGGACCTGAGACGTTGCCTGGCAAAAGATTCCAACAGGAAATCTCACGCTCGCAAACACGATCCACGCTCAGTCCGAAATCCTCTCCCAGCAGATCGTAGTCGTTGCCATGACGATCGCCGCTATCACCGATCGCGAGCATTTGAAGCTGAGCATCGACCATCTTGGCTCGAATGGCATTCAGGACGCGCGGTTTAGCCGCCCATACGGGACAGATATCGATCGAGTGGCCGGAGCGGACCATTTTCAACCCTGGGCGCGCCTCCACGATCTCCCGCAGCCGACGAAGGCCGTCCGCCGACGACGCCAGCTTGTCGATCGCTATCGTAATTTGAAACGGATTCTCCTTTGGAAGCCATCCGTTCCGGAACATCGCGGCTCCGGCCTGGATACGACCGAAAGCATCCGATATTGCAGCGTCCGGTTCCAGATGCGATTCTCGAATATCCTCGGACAACGGAGCGATGTAGGCACCGTTGTAGTATCCAACGAGCACTCGCTCGCAATGCTCGGCCGAAAGGCACTGCCGCAATTCCTCACCGACCGACCCTCCTCGGCCGGTCGCCAGCGCGATCGCGACACCACCATCGAGGAGCTTCCGGACACCGTTTATGATTGGCTCAGTCGGCAGCTTTCCCCTCTTATCTGTCGCTACCATCGTCCCGTCGTAGTCCAGGATCAGAGCGCCGAACTCTGCGGCACCGAGACGCTCGATGAATTCGTCACGCCGCGAACTCCACGGAGCGGCCATTCTATCAGGCTCATCGGCTCTTTGCTCCGAACGCCGCTTGCGGCGCGTCGCAGCATCTTCGCTCTCAATTGCAACGAGCAGATCCTGGCTGTCATAGATCGTCCGTCCGAAAGGTGCGACACCGGGCTTTCCTGGGTCGATACCTGCCGCCGTCCCTAAGCCTTCAACGATTCCGAACGAGGTCAAAACCGCATCAAAAAGAGTATGCCGTCCGGCTGCTCCGAAGCCAAAGTGCATCCGCGGTATCGTCGATGGGATACAGGATCTGATCGACTCCCAAAACGGCCGGCTGCGATCGCAAGTTAGTGAAAGCAGAACGGTGCGGTCAGCATGCCGATCGAGCCAAACATGCCGACCGTGCCCGAAGTTTCTAAAATCCGTCCGCTGTACCCTGCAGAGCCCCGCTTCCCAGCAACTGGTTTCGATCATGACAGCCGCAGCGCTCAAAGCGGGATCATGCAGGATGATTAGAGTATCGCGCTCAGAATCCCAAGCTTCCGCAACCATCCCCATAGTCCGGTCCCGACTCGAGGACGACAGGAGGTTGCCCGATCTGGTCCTCACTCGATCGCTTCTTTCAGCAACTCCATGTCCCGCAACCTGATCACTTGCCAGAAGCAGCGAAGTGACAGTTGAAGTGAGCGAGTGCGTTGCTAGAAATCCGTCCTTCTCATCAATAACCGGAACGACGTGGAGTCTGACATCGTCCGTATCCGCGCCAGCGATCAAGCTTCTACCACGCGCGGTGACGACATCGATGCGCCGGGCGTGTTCTTTTACTGCCGTCTGGAACGCCGCCCGGATGTCCGGGTTTTCGCCGCCCGCGGTGAAGAGCCAGACGCCCCATGTCGGCAATACGGGATCAAGCGCAAATGCCATCGGCGTCGTCACGGCGGTCGCTGAGTGGAGCAGCCACGTCCTGCAAGAAGATAAGAACTCGGCCGCAACTGCCGAGCCGCCGCTTCCGACAGCGACCACGGGATAGTCGGCAGCACGCTCGAGAGCCTCGGTTAAGGCCCCCAACTCGCTTCCGCACACCGCCGAAACGGTACTCTGTAGTCCACTTACCTTGGCCGTGAACACCGCAGTCATCTGCCCTACCGAATTTGTTCGCCGGTCCATGCCGGACGCCTATTACGCTAGCCAGCCACTGCTTCGGACGTCATATCGTAGCTCCCGTAGACAGGCCCGTGAAGCCAGACGTGAACAGCCATGTCGGGTGGCGCGCCCGACTCTTTCGTTTCGATTGGCTCGAACTCGTAACGCAACGTCTCGACGTACTGAACGGAAAGGTTGTGCTCTATCGCAGCCATCATTGCGCCGACCGCGATCACTTTGCTGCCAAACGGAGAGAGAATGAGTTGTGGGAAGAACACGCCCTCCACCGTTTGATCGTATCGCGACTTCAGTGTCGATATCGTCCGATAGCAATCGAGTGGGTTGCGTTCCGACACATGGATAATATCTCGCGCATCGACCTGCCATTCGTTCAAGAGCTGCGCTTGATATTCGGCTAGAAGCTCATCGACCCTCCTCGGGTTTCGCGCCGGAAAAGGCACTACCGGGCACACTTTATATACGCTGTCGAGCGTGCTCCGTATCCTACGCAGCGTCTCGACCCGGCCGCGCCCAAGCTGAGGCAGCCAGACCTGAGCAACAGGAAGGGGCTCGTAGCCCCCCGACGGACCCGAATAACCCCGAACGGATTGCACTTGCGGCGACGGCTCTCCGATTATCCGGTCGTCAAGCTCGGGGTTCGAGACGAGCATCACATGCAAGCTAACGCTGGGATTCGCTTCGGCATATTCGAGCAGGAGCTTGGCCAAGGGAAATCCGACCCCTGTCGACAGTGCGCTCATATCAAGCACGATGTCGGTGACTTCCTTGGGCCAATCGTACTTTTCGAGCGCGGCGCGGACGCCGTGCCCCCCGATGGGAGCCTGGTCGTCAGCGGAGAAAATCGGGATATGAGCGATCTGGGCGTCGGCAATAATCGCTTTGAGTTGCGCCTCATTCTCGTTAGCCAGCTCCCTTAGGTTGACAGCCGGGTCGCCGCGTTCTTCCCGAATGAAGAAACCATGCACGCGCGACCCCATGGCCGCCGAAAGCCCCTGCGCGATGCACTTGGCTCTAGGATCGAACCCGGCTCCAGCCACAAGGACGCAATGTCGGGAAGACTGAGAAAAGTATTCGTCGATGAACCGATAAACACCATCGTCGAAATGGGTAACGCAGTTCTCCCAATGGCGGCGCATGAGTCTCAGACCTCTTCTTCGACCAAGGTAAGATCAGTGGTGCGGCGCTCCAGAAATCCACCTCGATTGAGAGTCAAACCGTACGCAAGGCAAACGGGACCGGACAATTCGAGTAGGCACCAGTTCTTTCCTCCTTGACCGTAGTCGCGGATCGCCACGATCGCACCGTAGGCGATCGCATACTTAAGTATCAGAGCGGTCTCGCTTTCGCTCGCTAGCAAGTCTTTCATCTCGACTTCAAGAATCCCGATCGCATTCGCGCCCGCTCCCAGGGATGCATTGGGTTCGGTAGACACGTCCCGGCAACCGACTGCAAACCGGTCAACTAAGGCGCGCACCCTTCGTGCGAACGGAAACCTCCAAGAATCTATCATTTCCTTCGACTTGTCGCGCAACGCGCTTTGTTGCTGCGCAGGCGTCAATGCCGGATCTTGGTTTCTGATCGCCTTCGTCTCCATTCTCTCGACGAGCGCGCCCGCCAATTGCAGAAAGACTTCCGCATTCTCGTTGCTGGCGTCGCAGAGATCGTCCAGTCCGAAGTGAAAGGGACGATTGAACTTGTCGTTGAGGATCAGACGGGCCGCGTCCGCAATAGTACTTTTTACGCGCAATGGCTGGCGTGGTTCCGGATCGTCCGCGAAGAGATTGCCGGTCAGTCCCGTAGTGCGGACGATATAGCGATGGAGCAAAACGCGATACATCATCAACTGAACATCTTCGCCGAGATCGATCGATTTTGCGCCTTTGATATAACGATCGACGATCTGCTTGATCTTGCCTTGGCGATCCTGCGAGATCCCACGATCTCTCTGTTCGCGATCGATAAGAGCACGCAGTTCATTGAGCTGACCGGTCGTTAGCCTAGGAGGCTCTTCGCTCAGAAGGTCTCTAAACCGATTGTAGTTCCGGTCGCGAAGCGGCTGCACAAGACGGAGGTAACGATCCGCCATGTCGGTTGCCATCCTGCGAAATTGACGGCGCTCGTCGTGTCGAACGCTATCAGTCTGCATGAAGATATCCAGATAATCGCGCTCCGCCTTGAGGCCTGGCAACGCATCCGCGTCTGCCGATCTAAAGACCGCATTGGGCGATAACGCGTCCATCCTCATCATCATCCATCGCGCGAACCGGATCTCACGCCGCGCGATCGCTCGGAAGAGCGCTTCAAACTGCTCCGGATGCAGTGTGTGCACATCATCGAGTATCGTCAGTGGACGAAGGCGGCAGGGACTTCCGTCCCAATCGATTTCGATTTCCTGTATAGCCTCGAAAGGCTGATAGGGCTCGCTCGCCTCTTTTGGGATATTTTCAAGGGAGGGAGGAAGTAGGCTTGCTCCGATGGAATAGATGGCGCGCTCGACGCTGCGAGCGCGTACGACGATGCTCTCCGCGTCCGATCCACCGATTTGCTCGAGCTGCGCTCCCGCGCCGTCCCGCGGAACGAACTTGATGTCGCTCACGCGACGTCGCCGGTTCGCGGTAACGTTGCGTACTAATTCGAGAATGGTGCGAGCCTGGATCAGAGCCAGTACGAGCTTGGTTTTGACTGCGGGCTCATACGGAAGCTCCCAGAAGTCGCGATATTCGGATTCCATCGGTATTCTGACGGCGGCGATTGTGGGGCGCTCGTCCTGCGTAAAGCCGCAACTTGCGAGAACTGAGGCCAGCGACCGGTTGTTCTCGCTGCTCTGGTCGCGGAGGATCGACTCGATAAGTCGAAACTCGACTAGACTCGCCATCATCGTCTTGCCGCTTCCCGGCGTTCCGATAACCCGGACCGGATGATCGAACAGAAGCTCGCGCTTCTTATGTTTAGCGACAAACGTCGTGAGCGGCTCCGGGCTGACGATCGCAAGAAACGCGGAATCGTCCCGGATGTATTCGGTAGCGCGCCTGAGGAACGGATTAGTCATTGCAGGGACCCGTGTCTATCGCGTCGATAGAAGAGCGAGCGCATCTTGTGCGCGCCGCCCTTCCCTTCCGTTTCCGCCCACAGCAACGGGATGCTGTTATTCGGCGTGTTGTGCTCAAGCACGATGGGGAGAGCACAATCGGCATAGCCGAGCTTCATGTCGGCCTGACCAGCTTCACGACAATGCTTTTCCGCGCGCGTGAAAATCTCGTGGTCATAATACTTGATGCCGAGGTCGAGCATGCTGTCGTCATTTGGACGCGATAGCGGCTGCGTGTTGGGAAGAAGGAGGCTTTCGGTTACCGTGTGCGCCGCGCAGGTCCACTCGCTCCACTGCGCTTTGGCAAATTCCAGCCGCTGGAGCAACGCCCCCCGGGCCTGAGCGCTCGATATGTAGTGATGGATGTGCAACTCGTACTGCTCTGCGATCGGGAAGTCGTCCACCAAGTCAAGGCGTGCGGACCGAATAAGATCGTTGAACTTCTTCAGCTTGCCCTTCCACTCGCCCTCTTTGTTTTGTCGGATGAAAGTCGTGCCTGACGCGGTAAAGTCGTCGATGAGGTACACACAATCGAACTTCTCACCGGGCGACATGCCTTGCGCCTCCTGAAGGTTCTTACTGAGATCCCGCCATTTGTCTCGGTCCACGTTCATCATCGGTACAACCTGCTCGGTCGAAATTCGACCGGCGTTCGCGCGCCGGAGCATGTCGATGCGGCTTCCGTCACTCATCCCGACGAACAGCGTCTTTCGCAGGCATCGCTTGAATGCATCCGCGCCGATTTTGTTGGTCCAGACCTCGTAGGGTTTGATGCCGAGCCCGATCGCGACCGTTTGCCGTAGATGCGGGGTAACGATCTCGGGTACGAAGGTCTCGACGAGGCGCTGCATTTCGGGCAGCGAGATGTAAACGAGCCGCCGCTTTATGAAATCGTATGCTGCAGCCCGGTCTTTCGGATCGAACTGCTTCAGCCAAGTCGCCAAGCTTTCGAGAAATCGCACCCCGGCTCGGAAATACGAGTATCCATCGTACTTCACCGCGGACATCATTCGTAGCCAAGCGTATTCGTGAGTTGCTACGGTCTGATCGTCTTCTGGCCATCCCATAATTTCGGCCAAGAGACTTAGCGCCATCCTGTCGTTCAAATGAGCCTCTTCAAGAACAAAATCGAGCCCGAGATCGTCGCGAATCACCGCGAGCGCGGCTAACGACTGGCAACTCGTTATACTGGTAGCAAGCGACCTAGCAACCGATGGTGGATTAGCCGAAAGGCTAACGACGCAGCGCCGGGCTGGATCGCGGCTTGCCAAGAGTGCGCGTTCGTCAAGATCAGACGATCGCTCGCGCCAAACCGTGATTCCTAGGCCCCGGTTTTGAATACGCAGATCTGGCGCGATCGGGCATGACCCAAGGTCAGTTCGGCCGGCTCGGGAGCGGCTTTAATTTCGGGCGACACCGACGGCCAATAACTCCGTCGGAAAGCCAGTGTCCTCGCCATTTGTCTCGAACCCAAGGGTGGCAAGCGCTGCATCGCCTCTAGGCCAGATCAATTCGGCGGAGACAATCCAAGGATTCACTTCTCCAGTCGAAATCGCAGTTCGAACTCCAATGTGCACGAATTCCGGGTCATCGTCGGATGGCCCTTGCGCCCCCGGAGCAAGGAGGCGAAAGGGCGTTGAAAACTAAAGGAAACTTATTTCTCAAGGCTTCGATCGCCACGGCATACGGTGGTACGAGACGTGGTACGAACGTGAACAGACGCGGCTAGCTTTGCAAAAAAGGCTTATTTTGTTGGTAGCGGGAGAGGGACTCGAACCCCCGACCCCAGGATTATGATTCCCGTGCTCTAACCAGCTGAGCTACCCCGCCACAGGGTCGCGAGGGCCGAATAAGGCCGATCTCGCGAACGCGCGGCATATAAGGAAGGGGGCGGCGGGCTGTCAAGCAAAGTGGACCGCCTTTTCCCGCCTTCGCCGAGGCTACGGCGGGGCAAGCCGGCTTGTGAATACTGGCCCATTTATCGCTGAATCCGTCATAGTTGGGTTTGTCCTGGCCACCACGCCCGCCGGCCCAAGAACGTGGATGCCCGGGACGAGCCCGGGCATGACGAGATTGGAGAGGGCAGAATCACCCTATTTCGGCCTGACCGTGGGGTCGCCGCCGGGGCTGCCGGGGGGTGGGATGACCGGCATGGCACCGTCCGTAGAGGGCGCCGGAGCGTGCATGTCGGGATCGACGCCGGAGGGCGGGCAGAGCACGCCGTCGGATTTGGCCAGTTTGTCGCCGAGCGGTTCCCGGGATTGGCCGGTGGTGGTGCCGTCGGGCGCGGTGGCGCGGTTCGGGCGATCCTGCGGCATGCAATTGGCGGCGTGCTGGGCCGATGGCGGCGCGGTCGCTTGCGGCGGCGTTGCAGGTCGCGGCGGGGCCTGCGCGATCGCGCTGCCTGAGGCGGCGATCAGGAGGCTGGCCAGGATGATGTTTGATGTCGTGCGCATGGGAGGGAAACGTCTCCGGCCATGCGGAGGTTCCGGCCGACGCACGGCGAATTGAAGCGCGGGAAATTGGCTGGCGGTTTCCTCGCGGCCGATCCTTCGAGACGCCTTGCGCGGCAACAGTGCTGGCCGACGGCGCGATCCCGGCAAATCACGCTCACGATTTGACGTAGCGGATCAGCGAAAAGTGCCCCATCGGCGGCATCGGGCGGCGCTCGGCGAGCGTGACGCCGCGGTGCCTGGCGGCCCAGTTGACGAGGCGGTCCCACGGGAATTCCGGGCGCCAGCCGAGGCGGCGGGCGATGGGCGCGAAGGCGAGCTCGAACAGCTTGCGCGGGCCGCGCTCGGCGCCGATGTGGTTGACCAGGATCAGCTCGCCGCCGGGCTTGAGCACGCGTACGAACTCGTCGAGCGTACCTTCGGGATCGGGCACGGCGGTGATGACATATTGCGCGACCACCGCATCGAAAAAGTTTTCGGGGAAGGCGAGATTCTTCGCGTCCATCACCGAGAGCACTTCGACATTGCTAAGCCGCAGCGCGCGCACGCGCGCCTGCGCCTTGCGCAGCATCGGCTCGGAGATGTCGACGCCGCAAATCTTCGTGGTGCGCGAATAATCGGAGAGTGAAAGCCCGGTGCCGACGCCGACGTCGAGGATGCGGCCGCCGATGCGGTCGGCCTCCGCGATGGTCGACTGCCGTCCGGCGTCAAAGACCTTGCCGAACACGAGATCGTAGACCGGCGCCCAGCGGCCATAGGCCTTCTCGACCCCGGCCCGCGAGATGTCTGCTGCCATGCCCCCTGCCCCGGAAATTTTCTAGCCGCGTACCGCTTCCACCAGCGGCCTCGCAGTGCTCGTTGCGACTTTCGCGGCGGCGCTCTGGATGAAGCCGCCACCGAGCACGCGTGCCTGCCCCGAGGGCGCGTCGTAGAACACGCAGGCCTGGCCGGGCGAGACGCCCTCCTCGCCGGCGACGAGCTCGACTTCGTAATGGCCGTTGCCGCCGCGCAGCCAGGCCGGCTGCGGGCTGCGGGTCGAGCGGACGCGCACGAACATCTCGAGGCCGGCGCCGATGGCGCGGTCGATGTCGCCGTCGCCGATCCAGTTGACGTCGCGCAGCACGATGCGGTGCATCTTCAGCGCATCGCGCGGGCCGACGACGACGCGGCGGCCCGGAGCATCCAGCCGCACCACGAACAGCGGTGCGTGAGCGGCAATGCCGAGGCCGCGGCGCTGGCCGACGGTGAAATTGGCGATGCCGTTGTGCCGGCCGAGCACGCGGCCGTCGAGATCGACGATGTCGCCGGGGTCCATCGCGTTCGGACGCAGGCGAGTGATGATGTCGGTATAGCGGCCGGTCGGCACGAAGCAGATGTCCTGGCTGTCGTGCTTGTCGGCGACCGCGAGACCGAAGCGGCGCGCGAGCTCGCGCGTTTCGGGCTTGGTCATGTCGCCGAGCGGGAAGCGCAGGAAGTCGAGCTGCTCCTGCGTGGTCGCGAACAGGAAGTAGCTCTGGTCGCGGTCGCTGTCGGCGGCGCAGACCAGCGCGCGCGAGCCGTCGTCGCGGCGGCGCGAGGCCACGTAATGGCCGGTGGCGAGCGCCTGCGCACCGAGCTCGCGCGCGGTCTTCAGGAGGTCGCGGAACTTGACGGAGCGGTTGCACTCGATGCACGGCACCGGCGTCTCGCCGAGCGCGTAAGAGTCGGCGAAATTGTCGATGACGGACTCGCGAAAGCGATCCTCGTAGTCGAGCACGTAATGGGGAATGCCGAGCTTGGCGGCGACGTCGCGGGCGTCGTGGATGTCCTGGCCAGCGCAGCAGGCGCCCTTGCGATGAGTCGCCGCGCCGTGATCGTAAAGCTGCAGCGTGATCCCGACGACGTCATAGCCCTCGGCCTTGAGCAGGGCAGCCGTCGTCGAGGAATCGACGCCGCCCGACATGGCAACGACGACCCTGGTGTCCTCAGGACGGCCTTCGAGATCCAGACTGTTCAGCATGGGCCTTAAAGCGTTGTGACGGCGGCGTTCGCGATCCGCGATGACTTGGACATTCTTCGGCTTCCGGCGGGACATCGACGCTCCCCGGGAACTTTGGTTCCCCCGGGGGCACGACTGCCCGGTCGAAAGCGGCTGAGAGCAGCTCTTTAATATAGGCCGCATTCCGGTGAAGCAATCACGCGGGCGGCCGCTTAGGGCAATTCTTGCCGGGGAGGCAGAAATGGCGGGGCTCTTGCGTTCCTCGCGGCGGTGGCGAAAATCACCCAATTAATTGATTTTGCTAGATAAAATAGATCTCCAGGAAGCTGGCCCGCTCCTTGCTACCTCTATGCTGAAGATGTTTCCAAGAGGTTTTCCGTGGTCGGTCGGGCGTCAGACGTAGCAGCCAGCGTGCAAGTCCAGAGCGCGCAGCAAAAGCCTGCCCGGTCGCAGAGCTCCAAGGACACGTCCAGCAACGACTCCTTCGGCTCGCTGGTCGACAGCAACACCCAGGCGATCAGCAACAACGCGCCGCCGCAGGACACCGCGCCGCGCCGGACCGAGTCGTCGTCCGCCCCAGACAAGAGCCCGCGCGATACCGCCGCGACCGACCAGCCCTCGCAGAGCAAGGCGAACGACGACACCGACACATCGGCCCCCACCGCGAACGACGCGACGGCCGATCCGGCCAAGCCGACCAAGGACAAGTCCGAGACCTCCGACGCGAAATCGTCGGAGAAAGCCGACGGCACCAAGGGCGACAAGACCGACGGCACCGTTGCCGCCACCGCCGATGCCGCCGTGCAGCCCGACGCGGCGCAGGTCGCCGTGCCCGATCCGAACGCCATCGTGGTGGCCCCGCCCGTGGTACCGGTCGATCCGAACGCGGCCGCGAGCCAGGCCAGCGATGCCGCCGCCTCGCCGCTGACGATTGCGGCCGCCGGCATCGCCGCCAGCGCTTCCACCGCGGCGCAGATCGCAGGCGGCAAGACCGACACCGCCACGGCGAGCGACAAGAGCGCCAAGACCGCGGGTGCCAAGGTCGATACCGACACGACGACAACGCTGGGCGATGCCGCCACCGGCACGACCGACGGCACCGCGACCGATGCCAAGACAAATGGCGGCTTGGTCGCCGCCGTGGACCAGGGCACGCCGAAGCCTTCGTTCAAGGCCGTCGCGACCGCGCAACGCGAGAGCGACGTCTCCAATATCGGCCAGGACGCGGGCCAGGCGAACGCCACGCAAACCGCGGCGACGACCGCGCATGCGCAAGCCGCCAAGCCGCAGGCCGAGGCGAACCCGACCGACGCGAAGGCCGGCGCCTCCGACCGCTCCGATGCGACGCCGGCGACGGCAACCACGCACGCGCATGCCGGCACGCAGGCCGCGGTGCCCACGACCGACACCAGCGCGCAGGCCGCCTCCACCATCCAGGCGCCGCTGACCAATACGACGTCGGCCGCCACCGCATCGACCGCGACGCTCACCGCGACCGCGGCAAATTCCACGCCCGTGCCGATCAGCGGCGTGCCGGTCGAGATCGCAGCCGCCGCGCGTGCCGGCAAGACGCGCTTCGACATCAGCCTCGATCCGATCGACCTCGGCCGCATCGACGTCCGCATCAATGTCGACCGCAACGGCCAGGTCACCTCGCATCTCACCGTCGAGAAGCCGGAGACGCTGCAGATGCTGCGGCAGGACGCACCGCAATTGCAGCGCGCGCTCGACGATGCCGGCCTCAAGACCGGCAGCAACGGGCTGTCCTTCAGCCTGCGCGACCAGAATTCATCGGGCCAGAATTCCGGCCAGAACAACGACAATGGCGGCAATGCCCGCCGGCTGATCATCAGCGAAGACGACACCGTTGCTGCGGCGCCCGTCGGGCGCAGCTACGGCCGCATGCTCGGATCGAGCAGCGGCGTCGACATCAGAGTGTGAGGAGTATTCGAACATGACCACCACGAATGCCGCCACCGCCCCGACGCCCGTCTCCGGGACCACCGACGTCCCGAAGTCGTCCTCGTCGAACTCGCTGAGCTCGAACACGGGCGCGACGCTCGCCGGCAACTTCCAGACCTTCCTGACGCTGCTGACGACGCAGCTGCAGAACCAGAACCCGCTCGATCCGCTCGACACCAACCAGTTCACCCAGCAGCTGGTGCAGTTCGCCGGCGTCGAGCAGCAGCTCAAGACCAACGATTCACTGTCCCAGCTCGTCACCCTGCAACAGACCACGCAGGCGACTCAGGCGCTGGGCTTCGTCGGCAAGACCGCGCTGGTCGACGGCTCGACCGCGACCATGACGAACTCGTCGGCGACCTGGCATCTCAACGTGCCGACCGACTCGACCGTCGACATCACGGTTGCCAATTCCACCGGCCAGACCGTGTTCACCGGCAAATATACCGCCGCCGCCGGCACCGACATTCCCTTCACCTGGAGCGGAATGGGCAATGACGGCACGCAATGGCCGGACGGCAAGTACACGATCACGGCGACGGGTAAGGATGTCGCGAACAACAACGTCGGCATCGCCGCGCAGGTGCAGGGCGTGGTGTCGTCCGTCGACCTGACCCAGTCGCCGCCGCTGCTCACCATCGACGGTGCCAGCTACACCCTGAGCCAGGTGAAGAGCATCATCGCCACCAGCAGCAACTAAAGGCGCGCGCCTCGCCACACACGAGATGTGATCCCCGCGAACTCAGGGGATCCATCACCGCAGGACGTCGTTTTCGCGTGAGACCGTAACCCCGAGTCGTCGTCAAACTACTCGCTGGGGTTATGGGTCCCGGGCTCGCGCTACGCGCGCCCAGGGACGACAGTTGGGGCTTCGCCGGCTCCATTCGTTAGTAAAGTATTTACGAAGACCCCGCTCGGCCGGCTCGGATCATGGTGTCCAGCCCTCCGGGCCGGCTGTGTTCCAGCCATTTTCAACGAGAATTGTATTGAAGCCTTAGGCTTAGCGGATTTTTAAGCCCGCACGCGTAGGGTTACGGCGTGAGTTCAGTGGTTGAGAGTTTGTGAGTACGCCATGACAGAACCCCATCGCCCGAGGGTAAAATACGTCATCGGGCCGGACGGCAGTCCGCTGACGATCGCAGATCTGCCCGCACCCGGCACCAAACGCTGGGTCATCCGCCGCAAGGCCGAAGTCGTCGCCGCTGTGCGTGGTGGACTTCTCTCCCTCGAGGAGGCCTGCAGCCGTTATACCCTGACGGTCGACGAATTCCTCTCCTGGCAGTTTTCCATCGACCAGCACGGTCTGGCGGGTCTTCGCACCACCCGCATCCAGCAATATCGCCAGTAAGCGATCCGGAAATCTGCAGCTTTTGACGAAAATCGGCCTCGCACCGCGAGGCCGATTTTTTTCATGTTTCCTTTTGGCGCGACTTTTGTCCCAGCTCTTAACCTTCGTTAACCATATCGAAACCATCACCTAGGCAATAATTGCCCAGTCGACCGCTCGGTTGCGGGTCGAAGCTTCGGGGCGGTTGCTTGCAAGGTCTTGCGGACTTTTTGAAGGGTATCGGCGCCGCCCGGTTCGGGGCGATGATCGCGGTCACCGCCGCGCTCATCGGCTTCTTCGCGTTCGTCATCATGCGCGTGACCACGCCGCAGATGACGACGCTGTTCACCGACCTCTCGGTCGAGGATTCTTCCGGCATTATCAAGGATTTGGAGCGACAGGGCATCCAGTTCGAGCTGCGCAATGAAGGCAGCATCATCATGGTCCCCAAGGACAAGGTCACCCGCCTGCGGATGAAGCTCGCCGAAGGCGGCCTGCCCAAGGGCGGCGGCGTCGGCTACGAAGTGTTCGACAAGTCGGATGCGCTCGGCACCACCTCTTTCGTCCAGAACATCAACCATCTCCGCGCGCTCGAAGGCGAGCTCGCCCGCACCATCCGCGCCATCGACCGCATCCAGGCGGCCCGCGTCCACCTCGTGCTGCCCGAGCGCCCGCTGTTCTCGCGCGAGGCGCCGGAGCCGTCGGCCTCGATCGTGGTGCGGGTCCGCGGCTCGCTCGAGGCCCAGCAGATCCGCGCCATCCGTCACCTCGTCGCCTCCGCCGTCAACGGGCTGAAGCCGCAGCGCGTCTCGATCGTCGACGAGGCCGGCTCGTTGCTCGCCGACGGCGCCGCGACCGATCCGGAGCAGGCGGTCGGCGACGAGCGCCGCACCGCCTTCGAGAAGCGGATGCGCAAGCAGGTCGAGGACATCGTCTCCTCCGTGGTCGGCTCGGGCCGCGCCCGCGTCCAGCTCTCCGCCGATTTCGACTTCAACAAGATCACCCAGACCTCGGACAAGTTCGATCCCGAGGGCCGCGTGCTGCGCTCGAGCCAGACCCGGGAAGAGAGCAGCCTCACCGCCGACAACAACGGCCAGGTCACCGTCAACAACGAGCTGCCAGGCAACCAGCAGAACAGCGGTCCGACGGCGAAGGACCAGAGCAAGAAGACCGAAGAGACCAACAATTACGAGATCTCCCGCACCACGAAGACCGAGGTGACCGAGGCCGGCCGGGTCAACCGCATCTCGGTCGCCGTGCTGGTCGACGGCATCTATTCCAAGAACGACAAGGGCGAGCTCGCCTACACGGACCGCACCAAGGAACAGCTCGATCGCATCGCCACCCTGGTGCGCTCGGCGATCGGCTTCGACCAGAAGCGCGGCGACCAGGTCGAGGTCGTCAACCTGCGCTTTGCCGACGCCCCCTCCACCGCCCCGATCGCCGAGCCCTCCGGTTTCCTTGGCATGCTCCAGTTCACCAAGGACGACGTCATGTACTTCGTCGAGCTCGGCGTGATGATGCTGCTCGGCCTGGTCGTGCTGTTCCTGGTGATCCGGCCGCTGGTCAAGCGCATCCTCGCCTCCGAGGAGGTCGCCGCCGCGATCTCCGGCGCCCTCGCCGGCCCCGTCGCTTCGGAGGAGACCGCGCCTGCCGGGCAGGCGCTGCTGCCGGGCGGCGCCGCGAGCGCGATCGACGTCGCCACCATTCAGGGCCAGGTCCATGCCCAGTCCGTTCATCGCGTCGGCGAGCTCGCCGAGCGCAACCCCAACGAAACCGTCGCCATCATCCGCCAATGGCTGACCGAACCCGCGAAATAATCGAGAAGTGAACTGACATGGCCGGCAACCTGCAAAACGCCAACTCCAACGACATCACCAGCGTGATCTCGACGCTCGGTGCCCGCCAGGGCAGCCGCGCGGGCGGCAAGACCGAAGCGGTGACGGGACCCAAGCGCGCCGCGATTCTGATGCTGGCGCTGGGCGAGCAATATGGCGGCAAGATCTGGTCGATGCTCGACGACGACGAGGTGCGCCAGCTCTCGCTGGAAATGTCGACGCTCGGCACCGTCGAGGTCGATACGGTCGAGGACATGCTGCTCGAATTCGTCTCGCGCATGTCGGCTTCCGGCGCGCTGATGGGCAATTTCGACGCCACCGAGCGGCTGCTGCAGCAGTACCTGCCGCCGGAGCGCGTCAACGGCATCATGGACGAGATCCGCGGCCCCGCCGGCCGCAACATGTGGGAAAAGCTCTCCAACGTGCAGGAAGAGGTCCTCGCCAACTACCTCAAGAACGAATATCCGCAGACCATCGCAGTCGTGCTGTCGAAGCTGAAGCCGGAACACGCCGCGCGCGTGCTCGGCATCTTCCCCGAGGAGCTCGCGCTCGACGTCGTCAACCGCATGCTGAAGATGGAGGCGGTGCAGAAGGAGGTGATCGAGAGCGTGGAGAAGACGCTGCGCACCGAATTCATGTCCAACCTGTCACAGACCCGCCGCCGCGACGCCCACGAGGTGATGGCGGAAATCTTCAACAATTTCGACCGCCAGACCGAAACCCGCTTCATCACCTCGCTGGAAGAGGACAACCGCGAATCGGCAGAGCGGATCAAGGCGCTGATGTTCACCTTCGACGACCTCGTGAAGCTGGATTCCGGCTCGGCCCAGACCCTGATGCGCAATGTCGACAAGGACAAGCTCGGCGTCGCGCTCAAGAGCGCCAACGAGGACGTCCGCAACTTCTTCTTCGGCAACATGTCCTCGCGCGCGGCCAAGATGCTCCAGGACGACATGGCGGCGATGGGCCCGGTCCGCCTGCGCGACGTCGACGAGGCCCAGGCGCTGCTGGTCAACCTCGCAAAAGACCTCGCCGCCAAGGGTGAGATCATGCTGACCAAGAACCGCGCCGACGACGAGCTGGTGTACTGATGGGCGCCCCGGCAAAATTCCTGTTCGACACCGACTTCGCAGCGCCGGAGCGGTCGCCGCGCGAGAAGGCTGCAACCGCCGCCGAGATCGCCCAGAAGATCGCGGAAGCCGAGGCGCGCGCCTATCAGGACGGCTTTGCCGCCGGCCAGCGCGAAGCCAAGGCCGAGAGCGACCGCCGCGTCGCGCTCGCCATGGAAGAGATCAACATCGGTGTCCGCGGCGTCGCCGCCGGCATCGGCAACATCGAGACCAAGATGGAGACCGAGGCGGTCGACGTGGCGGTGGCGGTGGCGCGCAAGCTGTGCGCCGATCTGGTCGCTGCCGAACCGCTCGGCGAGATCATGGCGCTGGTCAAGGACTGCTTCTCGCACCTTGTCGCGACGCCGCATCTCGTCGTGCGCATCAACGACGCGCTCTACGACAGCGCGCGCGAGAAGATGGAGCGGCTCGCCAAGCAGAGCGGCTTCGAGGGCCGGCTGGTCATCCTGGCCGAGCCCGATATCGCCACCGGCGACTGCCGGATCGAATGGGCCGACGGCGGCGTCGTGCTGGAGCGCGGCGCCATCGTGGCCAAGATCGACGAAATGGTCGGACGCTATATCGCGTCCCGCAGGGGGAGCTAAGCCATGAGCGACACCGACGGACAGGTCCCGCTGCCCGATCTCAACGGCCCGATGCCGCCGACCGGTACGGACGTCGGCTACAACGAGGACGAATATGCTGCGCGCGCCGCCGCCGACCTCGAAGCCGTGTTCGACGTGCCGGTGCAGGTTTCGGCCGTGCTCGGCCGCTCCAAGATGGACGTCAGCGAGCTGTTGAAGCTCGGGCCCGGCACCGTGCTCGAGCTCGACCGCCGCGTCGGCGAAGCCATCGACATCTACGTCAACAACAAGCTGGTCGCCCGCGGCGAAGTCGTCCTGGTCGAGGACAAGCTCGGCGTGACCATGACCGAAATCATCAAGACCGAACGCAGCTAGTAGCGCAAGGAATGACGCGCGGCAGCGCGACCAGACGGACAGGAGACTGACATGCGGCTTCTCATCGTTGGCACATTGAAGGGCCAGCTCACCACCGCCACCAAGATCGCGATGGAGAACGGCGCCACCGTGACCCATGCCGAGGATCACGAGCAGGCGATGCGCGTGCTGCGCGGCGGCAAGGGCGCCGACCTCCTGCTGGTCGACGTCGCCCTCGACATCCGCGACCTCGTGATGCGGCTCGAGGCCGAGCACATCCACGCGCCGATCGTCGCCTGCGGCATCACCAACGACGCCCGCGCCGCGGTCGCCGCGATCCACGCCGGCGCCAAGGAATACATCCCGCTGCCGCCGGATCCGGAGCTGATCGCCGCGGTGCTAGCCGCGGTCGCCAACGATTCCCGCGAGCTGGTCTATCGCGACGAGGCGATGGCCAAGGTGATCAAGCTCGCCCAGCAGATCGCGGGCTCCGACGCCTCGGTGATGGTCACCGGCGAATCCGGCACCGGCAAGGAAGTGCTGGCCCGCTACGTCCACACCCGCTCGGCCCGCGCCAAGCGTCCCTTCATCTCGATCAACTGCGCCGCGATCCCCGAGCATCTGCTGGAATCCGAACTGTTCGGCCACGAGAAGGGCGCCTTCACCGGTGCAATCGCGCGCCGCATCGGCAAGTTCGAGGAAGCGACCGGCGGCACGCTGCTGCTCGACGAAATCTCGGAGATGGACGTCCGCCTGCAATCGAAGCTGCTGCGCGCCATCCAGGAGCGCGTGATCGACCGCGTCGGCGGCACCAAGCCGGTGCCGGTGGACATCCGCCTCATCGCGACCTCGAACCGCAACCTGGCGGAAGCCGTGCGCGAAGGCACGTTCCGCGAGGACCTGCTGTTCCGCCTCAACGTTGTCAATCTGAAGATCCCGCCGCTGCGCGAGCGTCCCCTCGACATCCTCGAGCTCGCCCAGCATTTCGTGAAGAAATATGCCGAAGCCAACGGCGTACCGGTGCGCCCGATCTCCGCGGACGCGCGCCGCGTGCTCTCGACCAACCGCTGGCAGGGCAACGTCCGCGAGCTCGAGAACACCATGCACCGCTCGGTGCTGATGGCGCAGGGCGACGAGATCGGCCCCGACGCGATCCTCACACCCGACGGCGACCGCCTCGACCTCGCCAAGACCGCCCCGGCCGTGGCGCATGCGACCATGGCCGCCGAGCAGGTGACGCGGGCGCTTGTGGGCCGCACCGTCGCCGACGTCGAACGCGACCTGATCCTGGAGACGCTGAAGCACTGTCTCGGCAACCGGACCCATGCCGCGAATATCCTGGGCATCTCGATCCGCACGCTGCGCAACAAGCTCAACGAATATTCCGACGGCGGCATCCCGATCACACCGGCGGGAACGCCGGGCGAATATCCGCGGATGCCGATGGTGGGGGCGTAGGTCTCCACGCTGGTTGAGACTGCAAATGCCCGGGCCAACTCCCGGGCATTTTGTTTTTGTTGGTGAGGCGCGTAGTCGCCACATTCTCAGTGTCGTCCCGGCGAACGCCGGGACCCATAACCCCAGGGAGGAGTTTCGCGAAGACCCGTCGTTCGGTACTCCTACCGGCCACATCGATAGATTCCGCGGTATGGGTCCCCGCGTTCGCGGGGACGACACCGGTGGACATGGCCGCACCGCATCCGGCGACTAGGTCGCGGCCGTGCAACGCCCTATAACCCCGCCTCGGAACAACGCGAGGATACACATGTCGGAAGCTCAAATCACGGACTGGCTGGCGTCGCAGCGGCAGGCGATGATCGATCTGCTGCGCGATGTCGTGAACATCGATTCCGGATCCTACGACAAGGAAGGCGTCGATGCGGTCGGTGCGCGGTTCGAGCGGCATTTTGCCGAGCATGGCATTCCGTTCCGGCGCGAGAGCAACGCCACCTTCGGCGATGCAATCCATGCCGATGTCGCCAAACCCGGCAGCAACGAGAAGCCGGTGCTGTTGATGGGCCATCGCGACACCGTGTTCGGCAAGGGCGAGGCCGGACGGCGTCCGTTCACGATTGAGGGCAAGCGCGCCTATGGACCCGGCGTTGCCGACATGAAGTCCGGCGTCGTGATGAACATCTTCGTGGCGACCGCCTTCCACAAGTTCGGCGGCAGCCCGCATCCGATCAAGGTGCTGATCACCTCGGACGAGGAGATTGGCTCGCCATCCTCGCGCCCGGTGATCGAGCGCGAGGGACGCGCCTCACGCGCCGTGTTCAATTCCGAGCCGGGACGGCCGACCGGCAACATCGTCACCGGCCGCAAGGGCGGCATCTTCATGCACTTTGCCATCACCGGCAAAGCCGCGCATTCCGGCGCCAATTTCGCCGCGGGCGTCAGCGCGATCGGCGAGCTCGCGCACAAGATCGTCCAGATCCACGCGCTGACCGATCTCGACAAGGGCATCACGCTGAATGTCGGTCTCGTCTCGGGCGGACAGTCGGTGAACACCACGGCGCCCTCAGCCGAGGGCCAGATCGACCTGCGTTACGTCGATCCGGCGGATCGTGCGAGGATCATGGCGGCGATCGAGAGGATCATCGCGACGTCCTATGTCCCGGGTACCAGCGCGACGCTCACGGTGAAGGGCGAGTTCGTGCCGGTGGTGCAGAGCACGGAGTCGAAGGCACTGTTCGAAGGCTATCAAGCGGCCGCAAAGCAGGTCGGCCTTACCACGCTCCAGGGCGAGTTTTCCGGCGGCTGCGCCGATTCCGGCTTCACCGCTGCGGTCGGCACGCCGACCATCTGCGGCCTCGGGCCGGTCGGCGGGCTCGCGCACACGCCGGAGGAATATCTCGAGCTCGACAGTATCGTGCCGCGCGCCCAGGCGCTGGCGCTGGCGATTTTGAAGGGATGAACACAGGTGCCGTAGGGTGGGCAAAGCGAAGCGTGCCCACCAATTCGGTCGTCGCGGATAGATGGTGGGCACGGCGCAAGAGCGCCTTTGCCCACCCTACGAGACTCGTCATTCGTGGTTGCACGTGGATGGCCGGGTCAAGCCCGGCCATGACGAGTCGAGAGAGCCGTCACGAATAACTCGGCGCGTCCGGCTTGCGGAAGATGTGGATGGGGTCGCCCGGCACGATCGGCTGGCCGCTGAACATGGCATAGGCGTAGAGCGCGAGGTAGCCGATCGCGAGCGCGCCGATGGCGTAGAAGGCCCAGGTGGCGACGCGCTTCATCGTTCTGCTCCATTGCCGTCCCGGACGGGACGGCTCTGGGCGCTTCTAGAGCGATGACGGGGAAAAGGCCAGCCTGCGGCCCACCCTAGCGCAGCGATCAAACGCCGCGCAGGCCGCGGGCGGGAACGCTGACCTCGGCGAGCCTCGCCGCGTCTTCGTCCTGGTCGACCGCCACGTACTGGCCGTGCCAATAGGCCAGTGCAGCATTGCGGGTCGAATTCCTGACGCTGCTGACGCGGCCGATGACGATGCCGTGCGAATGCCGCTCGACGATCTCCTCGACCTCGCAATCGACCGCGGACAATGCACCGACCAGCAGCGGGACGCCCGAGACCGCCGTCACCCACTGGCTACCCGCAAAGCGATCGGCCCCCTTCAGCCCGCCCTTGCCGGCAAAACGCTCGGCGACGTCGAGCTGGTCGGCCGCGAGGATGTTGACGCCGAAGGCGCCGTAGCGGCGGATCAGCGGGAAGGACGAGGCATCGCGGTTGATGCTGACCAGCAGCGTCGGCGGATCGACCGCCAGCGAGGTCACCGAGGTGACCGTCATGCCGGTGATGTCCTTGCCCCGCCCGGCGGTGATGACGCTGACGCCGCCAGTGAGGTGGCGCATGGCGCCGCGGAAATCGGCGGACGAGACGGCAGTTTCAATCATGAGATCGCGAGGCACTACATTCATGGCATGGTCCCCGAAGCGGGGTTCCCCTGTATTTAGGTACGATCGTCCGCCGACAAAAGATGGCTCAGGATCGAGCCTTCGAGGCTTGCGAGCTCGGCGGAGCCACGTTCGCGCGGCCGGGCGGCGTTAACCGTAACATCATGGGCGATGCGGCCCTCGTCGATCACCAGCACCCGGTCGGCCAGCGCGACGGCCTCGGCGACGTCGTGGGTCACCAGGATCGCGGTAAAGCCCTGGTCGCGCCAGACCCGCTCCAGCAGCCGCTGCATCGAGATGCGGGTCAGCGCGTCCAGCGCGCCGAGCGGCTCGTCGAAGGCGAGCACACGCGGATGGGAGACCAGCGCGCGGGCGAGCGCAACGCGCTGCTTCTGGCCGCCTGACAGCACCGACGGCCACTGATCACGCTTGTCGGTCAGCCCAACCTCGGTCAGCGCCTTCTCGGCGCGCGCATGCGCATCACTGGATGAGCGATTACGGCCGAGACCGACCTCGACATTGGAGAGCACCCGCGCCCAGGGCAGCAGCCGTGGCTCCTGGAACATCACGCGGATGTCCTCGGGCTGGACATCCTGGCCGAAGCTGATGCTGCCGGCGTCGATCTTTTCCAGCCCGGCGATCAGCCGCAAGAGCGTGCTCTTGCCGCAACCGCTCTTGCCGACGATGGCGACGAACTGGCCGGCGGGAATGTGCAGGTCGATGCCGCGCAGCACCTCGTTGTCGCCGTAGGATTTGCGCAAGCCACGGATGCTGAGCGGCAGGCCTGTCGTCTGCGCCGGGCGCTCCTCGCGCACGACGCGTGCCTGCGGCACGAAATTGGCGCGGCTGGCGAGCTCGGTTTCGGGAAGGGCCGTACGAAGAGCTGTCTGCATGTGATCCCCAGTATTTCTGCTCAGCGTTTCTGGAAGGCGGGGTGCCAGGAGAGCGTCAGGCGCTCCAGCACGCGGGAGGCGCTGTCGGCGAGCTTGCCGAGCAGGGCGTAGATCAGGATCGAGAGCACGACGACGTCGATCAGCATGAACTCGCGCGCCTGCATCGCCATGTAGCCGAGGCCTGAAGACGCCGCGATGGTCTCGGCGACGATCAGGGTGAGCCACATGATGCCGAGCGCAAAGCGGATGCCGACGAAGATCGAGGGCAACGCGCCGGGGAAAATCACGCGGCGGAACAGCTCAGTGTCGGTCATGCCGTAGATGCGGCCCATCTCGATCAGCTGCGGATCCACGGTGCGGATGCCGTGCAGCGTGTTGAGGTAGATCGGGAAGAACACGCCGAGCGCCACCAGGAACAGTTTTGCGCTCTCGTCGATGCCGAACCACAGAATGACCAGCGGGATCAGCGCCAGATGCGGCACGTTGCGCACCATCTGCAGCGTCGTGTCGGTGAGCTTGGCCGAGAGCTGCGACAGGCCGTTGGCGAGACCGAACGCGAAACCGATGCCGCCGCCGATCAGGAAGCCGATCGAGGCGCGCCAAAACGACACCCAGATGTTGCGGACGAGCTCGCCGGTGAGCAGCAGCTTCCAGCCCGCGAGCACGACGTCGCTCGGCGCCGGCAGCACGCGAACCGGCACGAAGCCGGTGATGCTCGCGACCTGCCAGATCGCGATGATGGCGAGCGGCACGATCCACTGGATCAGGCCGTCGACCCGCGGCAGGCGGAAGCTGCGCGGAAGTGAAACGCTGTCAATCAGGCTCATGACTCGGACACTCGCTGCTGCGGACGGTAATCGCTGCCGACGGTCTCGCCAAAGGGACCGCCGTTGAAGTGCAGCTTGGTCACGTTGCTCGGCTGCTCCAGCGAGAGCAGCGGGAATACCAGCTCGGCAAAGCGATACGCCTCCTCCAGATGCGGGTAGCCCGACATGATGAAGGTATCGATGCCGATATCCTGATACTCCCTAATGCGCGCCGCTACCGTCTGCGCGTCGCCGACCAGCGCCGTGCCTGCACCGCCGCGCACGAGACCGACACCGGCCCACAGGTTCGGGGCGATCTCGAGCTTGTCGCGCTTGCCGCCATGGAGCTGCGCCATGCGCTGCTGACCGACGGAGTCCATGCGGGCAAAGTTCTTCTGCGCCAGCGCGATGGTGTCGTCGCTGACATGCCTGATCAGCTCGTTCGCGGCGCGCCAGGCCTCTTCGTTGGACTCGCGAACGATCACGTGAAGACGAATGCCGAAGGAGAGCTTGCGGCCGCGCGCAGCTGCGACCTCCCTCACCTTCGCGATCTTCTCGGCAACCAGAGCCGGCGGCTCACCCCAGGTGAGATATTTGTCGACGGCGTCGACGGCGACGTCGATGCCGGCATCGGACGAACCGCCGAAATAGAGCGGCGGCCGCGGCGACTGCACCGGCGGAAACAGCAGCTTGCCACCCTCGACATGGATGTGCTTGCCCTCGACATTGACGGTCCTGCCGGCGAGCAGGTCGCTATAGACGTTGAGAAACTCGCGGGTGACCTCGTAGCGCTCGTCATGGCCGAGGAAAATGCCGTCGCCCTTGTTCTCGACGGGATCGCCGCCGGTGACGACGTTGACGAGAAGCCGGCCGTTGGTGACGCGGTCGAGCGTCGCGGTCATGCGCGCCGCCACGCTCGGCGACTGCAGGCCGGGGCGGACAGCCACGAGGTAGCGCAGCCGCTCGGTGAACGGCGCGACCGAGGAGGCCACGATCCAGGAATCCTCGCAAGATCGCCCGGTCGGCAACAGCACGCCGTAATAACCGAGCTGGTCGGCGGCCTGCGCGATCTGGCGCAGATAGTTGAAGTTGACCTCACGGCCGCCGATGCCGGTGCCGAGATAGCGGCCGTCGCCGTGGGTCGGCAGGAACCAGAGGATGTTGGTGTTGGACTGCTTACTCATGTGCTTGCTCACGATCCTGGCTTCCGGGCCACGTCGGAAATCTTGATGGATTTGGGGATCAGGTTGAGCGCGAAGAACGCATCCGCAACCTGCTGCTGATCGGCGATGACGGCATCGGTGATCGGCTTGATGCCATAGGCCTGCCGCTTCAGCGCCACCTCGACCACAGGGACAGACAGGCCGATCGCCGGAGCCAGCTGCTCGGCGACCGCATGGATGTCGCCCTTGGCCCAATCGTCGACCGAGCTCAGCTCAGCCAGCACGGCGTCGACGATCTTCGGGTTGGTGTCGAAGAACTTCTTCGAGGCGAAATAGAACTGGTAGTTGGCGACGATGCCGGTGCCGTCGGCGAGCGTGCGCGCGCCGGCGGCGGCTTCCGCCGCGGCCTGGAACGGATCCCAGATCACCCAGGCATCGACCGCGCCGCGCTCGAAAGCGGCGCGCGCATCGGCCGGCGCCAGGAACACCGGCTCGATCTCGGAATATTTGATACCCGCCTTCTCCAGCGCCTTGACCAGGAGATAGTGAACGTTGGAGCCCTTGTTGAGCGCGACCTTCTTGCCCTTGAGATCGGCGACCGATTTCAGCGGGCTGTCCATCGGCACCAGGATCGCCTCGCCCTTCGGCGCCGGCGGCTCGTAGGCGACGTACTGGATCGGCGCGCCGGCGGCCTGCGCGAAGATCGGCGGGGCTTCACCGGTGTTGCCGAAATCGATCGCGCCGACATTGAGCGCTTCGAGCAGCGGCGGGCCGGACGGGAATTCGGTCCACACCACCTTGTAGCCGTCGGCGGCGAGCTTCGGCTCCAGCGTGCCCTTGCTCTTGAGCAGCACCAGCTTGCCGTATTTCTGGTAGCCGATGCGGACGACCTTGGCTTGGCTGTCCTGGCCGTAGGAGGTGCCGACAGCGGCGGCGACGATGCCGATCGACAGCACGATGGCCGCGATCAGACGCTGAATGATACGCCTCATGTTCAAACCCTTGTGCGTGGGAAGAGTGGTCGGCACGATCAGGCTGCCGGGTTGCGCCAGACGATGTCGCGAACGACGATCGGCTTCGGGATCAGGCCGAGCTTGTAGAAGCGGTCGGCGACGCCCTGCTGGGTCACGACGATGTCGTCGGTGACGGGGCCGACCACGAAGTTCGCGCGCTCGGCCGCGACGGCCTGGATGTCGAGCGGGACGCCGGTGACGGCGGCGAGCCATTTGGCGACCTCGCCGCGGTGCTGTTCGGCCCATTTGCCGGTCGCGGTCGTCACATCGACGATCTGCTGCAGGATGGAGCCGTGGGTCTTCGCGAACTCACGGTTGGCGATGTAGAAGGAATTGGTCTTGGTGACTTCGCGCGCATTGATCAGGATGCGGCCGCCCTGCTTGGTCTCGCCGATCGCGAAATAGGGATCCCAGATCGCCCAGGCCTCGATGCTGCCATTGGCGAAGGCGGGACCGGCATCGGGCGGCGTCAGATAGACCGGCGTGATGTCCGCATAGGTGAGACCGGCCTTCTCCAGCGTCTGCACCACGACATTGTGGGCGCTGGACCCCTTGGTGAAGCCGATACGCCTGCCCTTCAGGTCGGCGATGGAACGGATCGGCGAGTCCTTCGGCACCAGGATGCCCTGGCCGTTGGTGATGGGCTGGCCGGCGGCATAGACGATCGCGGCACCCGCGGCCTGGGCGAACACCGGCGGGGAATCGCCGACCGAACCGAAGTCCACACTACCGACGTTCATCGCCTCCATCATCGGCGGGCCCGAGGAGAACTCAACCCATTTCACGTCGATGCCTTGCGGATTGAAATGCTTTTCCAAGGAAGCCTGCTGGCGCGTGATAACCAGCACGCCTGTCTTCTGATAGCCGATACGAATTTCCTTCACCGCGGCCTGCGCGTTCGCGCGGGAGGCGAACGCCGCCGCGACTGCGGTTCCAGCGGACAATTTCAAGAAGTGACGACGCTGCATTCCAGACTCCCGGCCACACGCGGCCGTCATTCATTGAGGTCTGGGGAATGATGGTGCGGGGAGGGAAAGGTGTCGAGACGCGCGGGAAAATAGCGATGCGAGCACTACGCGTGTGGCGAAGTGCATGATTAATCTTTCAAGCGGCCGCGCTGATGCAGAGGGATTCTTTTCCGCACGCGAATGTGAGAGCCGCGGGAATCCGGCCGACGCTCGCAGCGCCGGAGCAAAAATGTCGAAAACAACCCCATGCACAGTAGCCGACAATAGTCCGATCAATTACTTGCGCATTATCCGAAGTTCGTTTGACACGTCGGGCAAAACAGGGGCATTATGGCATCATGGCAGCGCGTGGGTGGAGGCCCCCTGACAAGGCCCGGTCAGTGCTCGCGCACCCAGGGATCGGACGAGAAATAGCAATTCTCGAGCACCATGCGATCCCTGGCGCGGAAACTGACGCGACATCGACGCCACACCTTTGTCTGACGTTTGCCGTCGTCTGACGTATCGACGTCGGAGATCCACACGATCGGCCGTCGCCAGCGGTAACGTCCGTCCCGATCCCAACCGTCGCAACCGCCGCGGCCGCATGCGATGTGGACACTGGTCATCGTCCCATCTGGCCTGAAGCACCAGGTCCGCGAACCCCACTCCTTGCCGGGCGGCGTCTGGGCGTAAGGCACAAGCGAGGTCTGCGTCCAGCAGCCGGAAATGGAGGACGGTCCGGCGGCGCGCGCCGGTACGACGACCAGCAACGCGATCAGCGCCGACGCGGCAGCCAGAGACGATTCAAGCCACGGCTTGGGCCAGAACTGGATGGACATGACGCCAATGAACATGACGTCATGTGTGTCGCCGGAGAACGATGCGGTTCAATCGTCCGACGACACAAGTTCGCCGTCACGGCGACCGTCGTCTGGTCAGTGCACCCACCTCACCGGCAGGTTCAGCAGGCCGCGGAACGCCCAGCCGCCGATCCGCACAGGCTCATCGTCGGCAAGTTCGAGACGGCTCGCCCTCGCGAACACCGTCGGCAGCGCGACGTCCGCGATCATCGCGCGCGAGGCCCAGGCGCCGGCACAGAAATGCGGGCCGGCGCCGAAGGCGACGCTCTTGGACGTGTCACGCCGCACGTCGAACTGGTCGGCGCGCTCAAAATGCTTCTCGTCGCGATTGGCGGAGCCGAACATCAGGAACACGCGCTCATCTAGCTCGAAAGAGACGTCGCGGATCGTCCACGGCTTTGCGATGCGCCGCGGCGACATGCCGATCGGCGAGATCCAGCGGGCGTATTCCTCGAAGGCTTCGAGCCAGGACACCTCACCCTCGCGCACGAGATCGAGTTGCTCAGGATGGCTCAACAGCGCCCACACCGTGCCGGCGATCGCCTTGCGCGGCTCGTTCTGGCCGCCTGATATCGCGAGTTTTACATTTGCGCGCACGCTCTCCATCGGCATGCCCGCAGCGAGGAGTACGCCGAGGATACTTTGATCGGGATGCTTGCGCATCACGGGCAGAATGTCGTCGATCGCAGCATCAATGCCCGACGTCGCCGCATGACAGCGCGCCTCGACGGCGGGGTCGCCGGTGTAGTTCGCGATGCCTTCGATCATGCCTTGCGACCACGCGTCCATGTCCCGGAAGCCGATATTGGTGAGGCCGGTGATCGACTTCAGGCATTCGCCGGAAAACGGCAGCGCGAAGTCGCGCATGAAATCGATCCGCCCCGGCTCGATCGCACCGATGATGCGGTCGGCATGGGCCTGGAACAGCGCGGTCCAGTGCGCCTTCACTGTCCTCGGCGACACCGTCGGAAACATCGCGCGCCGCTCGATTTGATGCGCCTCGCCGTCCTTGCGCATCATGTTGTGGCCCATCAGCCGGTTCATCAGGCCTGCGGGCTGGTGCGAGGAGAACACGTCGATCTGCTTCTCGGAGATCGAGATGTCGTCGCGGCTCGCCAGCAATGTCGAACCGAGTTGCGGCACGAAGGCAATCGGCGCTTCCTTCCGCATCTTCGCGAGCATCGGATAGGGATCGGCCCAGAACGAAGCAGGGTCGATGTCGATGCGCGGCGCGGTGCTCAAGCGTTGCTCCCTTGTAATTTCCTCGATCCCTCAAGTTACCGTTTTCGGAGGCGTCTGTCTGTCCCCAGCGATTGGGACAAGCCGGCAAAGATTCAGCCAAGCATCGGGAAAGAATCGGGCCGCCGTAAGGACGGTCTGTATGGCCTGCGCCTACAGCTTCTCACGGCCGGGGATCGAGCCGCCATCCGCGAAGCCCACGTAAAGCATCTACCGATCGCGTCTAAGGGCCAGGGACGGACGCGGCCTTATCAAGCGAAAATCCACGATTTCGCAGAATCGTTTGGATCGTCTTGTCGTGCTGATTCAGCTTTGCGGCGGCAAGCACCTCGGCTGCAAACGCCTTTGGCGCGCTGGTCTTGGACGGGTGGTCCAACAAAGACCACCATGCCTTCATAAGAATCGGATCGATCACATCCCCAGTTAGTCGATTGCGCATTTCCCAGAACGCACCGCCCCAAATCTCGCCGCTAGTCCAGGGATCATCTTTCAAAGCCTTTGTCGTCTTGAACTTCAGCCTGTTGTCGAGGCAACGGAGATATGGCTGACCCGGGCGGATGATCTCAGCGGAAATTTCACCTACCCGTGGGTTGTTCAAGAAGCTTGCTGGAAAGTAGTCGGCAAGACCCGACTCGATTCCGGCGAAGTTTCCCGTCCATGGATTGTTGGTTTTGGACGTTAGAGCGTGATGGCTATATTCTCGCAAGGCCACAAAAACATCGCGGGCGATCCTGGAGTCAATTTCGAGCGTGTTGTTTTGGTACTGGGCATAGTGCCCGGGCACCGCACCAATCTTGATCTTCGCCTGAACCAAGTCGGGCGGCGAACCAATCTTGTCGAGGTAAGCAATGTATGCCTCGAGTTTTCCCTGTAGCTCGGTTTGAATGTCGGCCGTCAGATCAGTTGTAGACTCAAAGGCAAATCGTCCCGGCGATGGTAGCGACGGACCTTTGCCCGGCTGCCGACGATCAAGATATTGTCGAAGAGAGATTGCCTGGTCCTTCTCAACGACCAAGCCTGCTCCGAGCAAGAATTCCAAGTTCTTGGCCGCGGCTTCCGTGTCGCCGGTCTTGATCATTTCAAGAATGCGCGTGGACTCCGCCTTGCTCGTCTCAAGCTTTAGCTGGGTCCTCCCGTTGAAAAAGGTGACCAAGAGGTTTCCCAATGCAGCCAGAGCGGCGGCGCAAATCGCGACAAAGAGAGGATTGAACCATTTAGAGCTGACTTGCTCGCCTTCCCGAAGCGAAAGCTCCCGCTCCTTTAGAGCAAGCTCGCGCACCCGCATCTCACGTTCGTCGCGCCATTTTTCCTTGTCGAGTTCAAGCCGAAGGGCCTCAGTACTCGGCTCGTTCTTGGCTGCCTGTGCAAGGCTTTTGGAATTCGCAAGGGCAAGGACAAGCGCCGCGATTGGCAAAGCCGCCACCGCACCGGCTAGTTGCGTGACAAACTCGCGACGTCTCATGTCGGGACTCGCTCCTCTCAGGAGTTGACAATGCGCGCGTAGATCTGTCTGCGAAATGCCTCACATTCCGAGGGCCGTAAGCGGGGCATTTGAAACCTAAATCTTCCAATTCAAATGCCGGCCTTACCCGTCACCCCTCGATAGGGCGGGGATGATACGATGCTATCCCAAGTCATCGAAGCGATAAACCGCTCGCTTTAGTCGATTCGCGATTCCCCGACGGCGGACATCGGCAAGCGCATGAGCGAACGTTCGTTAAGTGCCCGCAACTGACTTAAACGCGACGACTTGAATTGCCTCCTTGTCCTCGGTTGCAGACCGAGGACCGAGGACTGAGTTACCGGGCTTCGGCGATCTTCGGTCCGGATGACAACATCTGCGCGTTAGCCGCCAGGGGCCGCTTCGACGGCGATGCCGGGTCCGGCAACCGGAAAGCGGCGTCGGCTGGCGCTCCCTGGGAGGGCCTGCGGGCGGCGGTTGCCGGAAGCACGATCACTTTCGCTCCGATCTTCACCCGCTCGTAAAGGTCCGCGACGTCGTCATTGGTCAGCCGGATACAGCCGGACGAAACCTTCTTCCCGATCGTATCGGGATTGTTGGTGCCGTGAATGCGATATTCGGTCTCGCCGAGATACATCGCCCGGGCGCCGAGCGGATTGCCCGGACCGCCCGCCATGAACCGTGGCAGATAAGGCTGACGCGAGACCATCTCCACAGGCGGATGCCAATCCGGCCATTCTGCCTTACGGGCCACAGTCTGTTCACCGGACCATGTGAAACCTTCGCGGCCGACACCGATGCCGTAGCGCATCGCCTGCCTGTCGTTCAGAACGAAATAGAGGAATGTGTTTCCGGTATCGATGATCACGGTGCCCGGCGCCTGACGGCTGGCGTAGTCAACCACCTGCCGGACAAGTGCTCCGGGAACGCCAGCGTCGGCTTTGGGTGGTTCGACCAGAGGCGCCGGGGCCGGGATCGGAGCCGGGACCGGAATCGCAGCCGGAGCTGGCGCTGATGCACGAACTGGAGTCGACACGTAAACCGGAGTTGACGACGCCTGGGCCTGTTGTGCGGACGGTTTTCGTATCGGTTGCACGTCCGCCGGGCTAGACAGCAAGCTATACCCCACGACGGCGACGGCCACGGCGCCAATCGCAACTCTCGCGGCCATGGGGATTGCGAGGGCCTCTGCCTTCTTACGTTTGGCCCGCTTACTCATGTCTTTCCCCAGGTCACCATGCCTGGAAGAGGTACCCGGCAAAATTTAAGAAACTTCGAAGCGATGTCGCTCAGACTGGAACCGTTGGCGATGGTTAACGCCCAACTCTTGTTCGGCGACGTGAAAATTGGGCGTACCGCTTGATATTGAGGTTGCGATGCGGACGACGCGCTTCTCATCGCGGAACGCGTCGGGGTCTGAATCGCCGGGCGGAGCGAACGCGCTCCGCTCCTTCATTGACGGCGGCTTCGGGCCACGAGCGGAAGTTGTTCAGACGGACTTCCCGCATCTATCCGCCGCCATTCGGCCGTCGTCGCAGACCTACAGGCTGTGCGACTCCGCGCGGTCAGTTTTCCGCTTTCTTGGCCTCGTTCAACGCACTAATGATTGCCTTGATGGTGCCTTCCGCAGCCGCGGCATTGTATCCGACATGGTAGCCATGGAAAACGTGGATTGGCTCGTGATCTTCGAAGCTGTGGTTCGCCCCCTTCCACAGCACCGTCTTCACGGGAATCGACCGCTTGCTCTCGGCCATCTGGCCGCAGAGGATGGGGCTGGTCGCCTCGTCCTTCTCTGCTAGGAAGAGATGGACCGGGGCGTAGAACTCGACGTTCTTCATCAAATAACAGGACGGCTGCATCGCGAAGCCGCCCGCGAACATGTGCTCGTGCAGGTCGCCGATCGCCCGGTTCATGATGATCAAGGTCGTGGTCGCACCGTTGCTGCGGCCAAGGACGTAGACCCGCTTGGGATCAGCGATCCTCTGTCCGATGAGCCAGTCCAGCGCCGCATACGCATCGTCAGCCCGGCGCCGAGCCCAAGTCAACTGGCTGGGATCCGAGCAGACGCCGTCGGGTCCCAATCCCCGGCTGCCGAAGCTGTCGAGCAGGAGAACACCATAGCCTGCCCCGACCAATCTGCCGCCGTAGTCGCGCCCCCATTTCCTCTCGACCCGGCCGAACCCGTCGCAGCCGTGCAGCATGATCACGAAGGGGATTGGTCCCTTGGCGCCCTGCGGCCGCATAATGTCCGCCGACAGTTCGCCCTCGGCCCTTACCTTACCCTTTTCCTCGACGGTGCCGTCCATGAAGTTTTTCGACCTGCCGTCGATGTATTCGTTGCCGGGAATCCAAGGCAAGGACTGCGCTGAAGTATGCCAAGGTATCTTGACCATCTCAGCACGCGCAGATGAGAACGACAAAACAGCGACTATTGAGAGTATGATTTGCCTCATTGGAAATTGCACCTTTGCCCCCTTGATTCTGGTCAACACCATATCCGACTTGGGAAAGCGTAAGTATCCTTGAAGAGGATTCGCGCCGCGGATGTCGGCTTCGCGTCAAAAGGCGACGATCCCCGTGGGCGGACCGCATGTCCGCTTTGCCCTCGGAAGCGGATATCGCGGACTTAGTATCCCCTCAGTTCAGACCGCGCGGACCCGCGAGCAGGCGCAGCACAATCGCAAACAATTCGTTCTGCGAGGAGATGCCGAGCCGCTCATAGGCGCGCTTACGGTAGGTCAGGGTCGAATGCAGGCTGATGCCCAGCGCCTGCGAGATCGCCTCGGAGCTGAAGCCAAGCAGGATGCGGCGGCAGACGTCCTGCTCGCGCGGCGTCAGTGCGGAGAGGGGCGCGCGCGTTGCGAACAACGCGGCGAGGTTCTGGTCGAGCGTCGCGGTGGCCGCCTGCTGGAAATGACGCGCAACGCTGGCGCCGATCGCAGGCGCAATGGCCTGAAGCCGCGCACGCTCGACGTCGCCAAAGCGGCCCTGGGCCGTAATGCGGTAGAAATTGACATAGAAGCAGGTGTCGCCGACCCAGATCGCCGTCGCATATTTGTCGACGATATCAGAGTCGTTGAAGAAGATTTTCCGGTAGCGCGCGCCATACATGCGCGGCGCGAACGACGGCAGCATGATCGGCGCGCTGCCCTCGCCTTCGAACAGCGCATCACGATTGGGGTCGGATTCGTGGAACTGACCGGCATAGGCCGCGCCGAGATCGCTGCCGATCGGGATGTTGCCGGCATCGAGCAGACAGCTCGCCGCGCCGGTGCGCGTCAGCGCGAACACCATGCAATGGCCGACGCCGGCCTGCCGGCGCAACGTGTCGATCAGGACATTCGGGAAATCAGGTCGGCCGATGGCGAGCACCGCCGGCGCGATGTCGTTCGCCGCTGGAGTTGGGGCCATGCCGTGGGGCCGCATTGGTTTCCTCCGCAAAAGTTCTTTTGGCGGACGATATCAGCAGCCGGGTTTGACCGAAAGTCGGAGACGGCGGCTTATGCCGCTTCCGGGTCCCGGCTCTGCGCAGCAACGGTGCGCTGCTGAGCCGGGGCCCATGCCGCCGCAGCGGGACTACCCCTACCCCGCCGCGGCCTTCGCCGGCGCGACGTTGATCGCGAGCTTGCCGTAGCGATCCGTAAACGCCTCGGTGTCGATCTCCTCCAGCTTGATCTCGCCGCTCATGACACCCTGCTTCCACGCCGCCTGGGCCGGATCGTTCTGGAACTCCGGCATCACCTCACGGCCGAACAGCTCGAGCGATTCGCAGATGTGCTCGTGGCTGTTCTTGCCGGCCTGGTTGAGCAGGATGACCTGGTCGATATGGGAGGACTGGAAGCGCTTCAGCTTCCTGCGGATCGTCTCGGGCGAGCCGATCAGGCCGCCGCGCAGCGCCGCCTCCTGTGCTTCCGGATTGTCGCGCTTCCACTTGTTGTACTCGTCCCACATGTTGACGGTGTAGGGCGCGGGACGCTGGCGATTCTGCGAGGCGCCGTAGAAGCGCAGCGCGAACTGGAAGAAGGTGGCGCCGTCGGCGCGCGCACGCGCCTCCTCGTCGGTCTTGGCGCACATGAAGAACGAGACCAGCGCCATGTTCGGGTTGATCTCGTAGTCGGCGAGCTTGTGCAATCGCTTGGTCATTGCATTGTAATAGGCGTGCACCCAGGCATGCGCGGCATCCGCGCTGACGAACTGGAAGCCCAGCGCGCCAAAGCCGTGGCGGCCGGCGCGTTCGATGGTCGGCAGTTGCGAGCACGCCATCCACAGCGGCGGATGCGGCTTCTGCACCGGCTTCGGCACGACATTGCGCAAGGGAATGTCGAAGTACTTGCCGTGGTGCTCGCTCCCCGCATCCCTGAACATCGGGAAGATCGCCTGCACGGCCTCCTCAAAGACCTCCTTCTTGGTCTCCATGTCGCGGCCGAACGGCGTCAGCTCGGTGATGGAGGCACTCTCCCCCATGCCGAATTCGCAGCGGCCGTTGGAGAGCAGGTCGAGCACCGCGACGCGCTCGGCGACGCGCGCCGGATGATTGGTGGTGAGCTGGAGGATGCCGTGGCCGAGCCGGATGTTTTTCGTGCGCTGGCTGGCGGCGGCGAGGAACGATTCCGGCGAGGGTGAGTGCGAGTACTCTTCGAGGAAGTGATGCTCGACGACCCAGGCGTGGTCGTAGCCGAGCTTGTCGGCAAGTTCCATCTGCGAGAGCGCGTTCTGGTAGAGCTTCAGCTCGTCGCCGGCCACCCAGGGCCGTGGCAGCTGCAGCTCATAGAAGATGCCGAACTTCATGACGCCTCTCCCGCTTATTCTTGTTGCGCTCATCTTAGTGAGCGGGGAGGCGCTGTCTACGCGGTCGCAATTCCGCCGCGCGGGAGAACGCGCTTTTCGGCGCGGCGGCCATTCAGCACCACGCCGATGAAGGTGAAGCGCACCAGCAGATGATAGCTCGCCAACATCGGGAGAATCGCGACGACGAGAATGATGGCGAACTTGATCGGCCCGGGCCAGTCGAGCTGCGACAGCACGACCTGCAGCGCCATCACGATCGGCATGTGGATCAGATAGAGCCAGTAAGACGCATCGGCGAGGTAGCGCCGGGTCGGGCTGAAGCCGGACATGAAGCGAAGTGCGAGGCCGAGGACCGCGAAGGTCGATATCCATATCGCCGGTGCATACAGGATGGCGGAGACAAGCCTGAGCGTGGCGAAACTAACCGGCAGTTTCGGCGCACCCGGCACGGACATCATCACCCCGACAAGCACGAAACTGATCAGAATGAGGCCGAGCGCCGGCAAGAGATTCCACAGCCAGCGTCGCTCCAAAATCCGCAGTAGATCGGTCTGCCGATGCAGCAACCAACCGAAGCCGAAGGCAGTGCCGAAGCCGACCCACGCCTGGAGGTTCGTGACGAGCGATTGATCCGGCGTCCTCACGCCCATCACATTGATCCATCTTTGATCGAGGCAGAAAGCGATGCCGATCGGGATCGCCAGAACCAGGGGCGCCAGCGGATTTCGCATAATCTGCGCAAAGAGGCGGTCGACAACCGTTCGCAGCGTGCCTGATACATCGAGCCAGACAATTGCGCCGCGCAGCAGGAGCATGGCGACATATAGCTCCAGCAGCACATAGAGAAACCAGAGATGGGTCAGGGGGAAATTCGGCAGCACCGGCGGCCAGCGAGGTGCGCCGGGGATCGGGCCGCCGTTCGGAAAGCCCGCGGCCCATATGACCACCAGGGCCATCGGCGTAAACACGATCGGCCAGCCGACCACTAGCGGCAGTCCGATCCTCTGCAACCTGTCCGTGACGAAGCCCCAGATTCCCCGGCGATGAAAGCTCATGCGAGCGAAGAAACCCGCCATCAGGAAGAAGGTCGTCATCCGGAAGACGTGGATGACGAAGAACAGCAGGCCCAGGGCCAGGCTTTGATGGGTATCCTGTATGATCCAGATCCTGGTCGGGGCCGGCACGAACGACAGGGTTGCGTGCAGGACGATGCCGAGCAGCAGGGCAAAACCCCTGACCGCGTCGAGCGCGTGCAACCGTTCCGATGCGGGGGCGATGGCGGTTGATCGGGACATGGACGGACTCGGCTTGCTGGTGAAAGGCTTGTTTCCGGCAATCTGCCCGATCAAGACGGGCGAGGGATCAAGGACACACCGACTGGCCGCCAACCCGCGCTTGCCGTGATCGACCGTGGACTACGATCATGGCGATGCTGGTATTGATATGACTTGCACCGAGACGTTCATCCGGCTGAATGCATCCGCCGGACCATCCCACGTCCCGGAAAGCGGAGAGGCCCTTTCCTGTTCGCGCGTCACGGCGACGGGTATGTGTTCACTGCCGACGATCTTGTTGTTGGTGGGATCATAGCCGCGCCACCCGGCTCCGGGGATATAGATCTCGGTCCAGGCGTGCGTGGCGCCGTGTTGTCCCTCGGCCATCTGGATGTAGCCGGTGACAAAGCGCGCACCAAATCCCCAGTAGCGGGCAGCTTCCATCATGAACACCGCATAGTCGCGACAGGTCCCGCTGCCGAGCCGCAGCGTTTCGTTGGGTGATTGAACCCCGAGAGCCTCGCGGGAAACGTATTTGAACGATCGGTAGATGTGAGTATTCAAATTGTTCAGAAGGTCCAGCGTGCCGATCAACTGACCGGGTTTGTAGAGATCGCGCAACCATTCGAGCAGGGCGGTGGCGTCGTAGAGATAGCTCGGGAGACGATACACCGTCAGCTCAAGCTGCTCCTCCGGGGGATATTGGAAGGGAAATGAACTGGCGAATGGCGCAATCCGCCATTCAATGGGGTCGTCGTGGTAAAGGTCGACGTCGACCTCGCTTGCGATCCTGAGCGTGTCGGATAATTCCAAAAAGGTCACGACTGCGATGGCATTGTCGTAATTGTCGCGCAACCAGCGAACTTCGGCGTTCGGCTCGATATCGATCGACCCTCTCACGATGTGGACGTCATGTCCCTCGCGAGGCCGCATCATGGCTCGATGAGTGCCGAAGGTGACCGGCTGATTGTAAAAATATTCGGTCTTATGAATGATTCGGATTCGCCTCATATGTAGCTCCCGCCACGTTGCAGCGATGGATGTTGCGGCGCCCGCTACCACTGGTAGTAGGTCGCGGGCATTTCCGAGGCAAGAGAAGATGTATGCGGCCTGACCCCCGAGCCGCAAAGCATCTTCGCTTTTGGGTAACGATCGTTGCCGCTTGCTTCTCTCGCGCGCACGGAGCGCCGCGGCTCGGTCCGTTGGCCGCGCCGCGACATCCGGTCAAGTCGACGGGTTGATCCAGATCAACGCGTTAGCAGCCCTGCTCCATTTAAAGTGCAGCAAGGCAACGGCCCGGATGCCGTCCCGATTCCAGCACCATTTCAGAGAGACCGAATATGTCGGCCCCTGACGACACGACTTCGCGCGTGCGCCGTAAGCGCATGGAGATTTTCGCTTTCCTGTTCCTGACCGCGGTCGTGATGCCCGTCCTCGCGGTCGGAACGGTCGGCTCATACGGGCTCGGCGTCTGGATCTACCAGATGTTCGCCGGTCCTCCCGGCCCGCCACCCTCCCCGCATTGACCTCCGAACAGCGAAAGACAGGCATCATGGCCCAATCCACACTCAACCGCCGCGCATTGATCACCGGCCGGGTGCTCACCGCCGACCGCGTCGTCGCGCCGCCAGGTTGCGAGATCGCCAGCATCATCGTGCAGGCCCGCCCCGAGCGCCTGGACGAACTGGAAGCCGAGATCGCCGCGATGCCCGGCTGCGAGATCCACGGCCGCGACCCGCGCGGAAAACTCGTCGTCGTGACCGAAGCGCCGGATGCCGGCAGCCTCGGCACCCTGCTCAACACCATCCAGTCGCTGCCCAACGTCTATTCCGCGGCGCTGGTCTTCCACGCCATCGAAACCGCCTAACGGACGGGAGAGCCATCATGACATCGCCGAAGCTCGACCGCCGCCAGATGCTGAAGCTCGAGGCCGCCGCGATAGCGGCCGCCGCTGCGGGCATGCCGGCACCGGCGCTCGCCGCCAATCTCGTCGCCGAGCGCGACAACAGCGAACTGAAATGGGACAAGGCCGCCTGCCGCTTCTGCGGCACCGGCTGCTCGGTGATGGTCGCGACCAAGGACAACCGCGTCGTCGCCACCCATGGCGACATCAAGGCCGAGGTCAATCGCGGCCTCAACTGCGTCAAGGGCTACTTCCTTTCCAAGATCATGTACGGCCACGATCGGCTGACGCAGCCGATGCTGCGCAAGACAGGCGGCAAGTACGACAAGAACGGCGAGTTCACGCCAATCAGCTGGACCGAAGCCTTCGACATCATGGAGGTGAAGTGGAAGGAAACGCTGAAGAAGCGCGGGCCCAACGGTCTCGCCATGTTCGGCTCCGGCCAGTGGACGATCTGGGAAGGTTACGCCGCCTCGAAGCTCTACAAGGCCGGCTTCCGCACCAACAACATCGACCCCAATGCGCGGCACTGCATGGCCTCCGCCGTCGCCGGCATGATGCGCACCTTCGGCATCGACGAGCCGGCCGGCTGCTATGACGACATCGAGGCCACCGACGCCTTCGTGCTGTGGGGCTCCAACATGGCGGAGATGCATCCCATTTTGTGGACGCGCCTCGCCGACCGCCGGCTGTCCGCGCCGCATGTCCGCGTCGCCGTGCTGTCCACCTTCGAGCACCGCTCGTTCGACCTCGCCGACATCGGCATGGTGTTCAAGCCGCAGACCGACCTCTACATCCTCAACGCCATCGCCAACCACATCATCAAGACAGGCCGGGTCAACAAGGATTTCGTCGCCGCGCATACGATTTTCAGGCGCGGACAGACCGACATTGGCTATGGATTGCGGCCCGAGCATCCGCTCCAGAAAAAAGCGACGGGCGCGGCGAAAGCCAACGACTCCACCGACATGAGCTATGACGAATTCGTAAAATTCGTCTCGGACTACACGCTGGAGAAAGCTGCCGAGATGTCCGGCGTGCCGATGAACCGGCTGGAGGCGCTCGCCGAGCTCTACGCCGATCCGAAGACAAAAGTGGTCTCGTTCTGGACCATGGGCTTCAACCAGCACACCCGCGGCGTCTGGTGCAACAACCTTGTCTACAACATCCATCTCCTGACCGGAAAGATCTCCTCGCCCGGCAACAGCCCGTTCTCGCTGACCGGCCAGCCTTCGGCCTGCGGCACCGCGCGCGAGGTCGGCACCTTCTCGCACCGCCTGCCGGCCGACATGGTCGTCACCAACAAGGAGCATCGCGACAAGGCCGAGCATCTCTGGCTGCTGCCGGAAGGCACCATTCCCGACAAGAACGGCGCCCACGCCGTGCTGCAGAGCCGGATGCTGAAGGACGGCCTGATCAACGCCTATTGGGTGCAGGTCAACAACAACCTCCAGGCCGGTCCCAACGCCAACGAGGAGACTTATCCGGGCTTCCGCAACCCCGACAATTTCATCGTGGTCTCGGACGCCTATCCGTCGGTGACGGCGCTGGCCGCCGATCTGATCCTGCCGACCGCGATGTGGGTGGAGAAGGAAGGCGCCTACGGCAATGCCGAGCGGCGCACGCAGTTCTGGCACCAGCTCGTCAACGCGCCCGGCGAGGCCAAGTCCGATCTCTGGCAGCTCATGGAGTTCTCCAAGCGCTTCAAGATCGAGGAAGTCTGGCCGGAGGAGCTGATCGCCAAGAAGCCGGAGGTTCGCGGCAAGACGCTGTTCGACGTGCTCTACAAGAATGGCCAGGTCGACAAGTTTCCGACCTCGGAGATCGAGGAAGGCTACGCCAACACGGAATCCAAGGCGTTCGGCTTCTACGTGCAGAAGGGGCTCTTTGAAGAGTACGCCTCGTTCGGCCGCGGCCACGGTCACGACCTCGCGCCGTTCGAGGCCTATCACCGCGAGCGCGGCCTGCGCTGGCCCGTCGTCAACGGCCAGGAAACCAAATGGCGTTTCCGCGAGGGCAGCGACCCCTACGTCAAGCAGGGCACCGACGTGCAGTTCTACGGCTATCCCGACGGCAGGGCGCGCATCTTCGCCCTGCCCTACGAGCCGCCGGCGGAATCGCCCGACAGCGAATATCCGTTCTGGCTCTCGACGGGCCGCGTGCTGGAGCACTGGCATTCCGGCACCATGACGCGCCGCGTTCCCGAGCTCTACAAGGCGTTCCCAGAGGCGGTCTGCTTCATGCATCCCGACGATGCGTCGGAAGCAAAACTCCGGCGCGGCGACGAGGTGAAGGTGGAATCCCGCCGCGGCTTCATCCGCGCCCGCGTCGAGACCCGCGGCCGCGACCGGCCGCCGCGTGGCCTCGTGTTCGTGCCGTGGTTCGACGAATCCAAGATGATCAACAAGGTGACGCTGGACGCCACCGATCCGATCTCGCTGCAGACCGATTACAAGAAATGCGCCGTGCGCATCGAGCGGGTGAACCTGTCATGATGAAACGATTTGGCATAGCCCTGCTCGCGGTCGCGATCGCCGCGGGCGCGAGCTCTCTCACCGCACAGACGGTGACGTCAGGCCTGCGGGGCCCGGCCCCCCTCAATGACGAGGGCGCGGCGCCACCGATGCTGCCGAACCGCAATACGTCCGAGAGAGAGGTGCGCAACTACCCGGAGCAGCCGCCGGTGATCCCGCACACCATCGACGGCTACCAGATCGACCTCAACGGCAACAAATGCCTGTCCTGCCATGCGCGGGCACGCATCGCGGAATCGCAGGCGCCGATGGTTTCGATCACGCATTTCATGGACCGCGACGGCCAGTTCCTGGCCTCGATCTCGCCGCGGCGCTTCTTCTGCACGGAATGCCACGTGCCACAGAACACCGCCACGCCGCCGGTGAGCAACGATTTCATCGACATCGACACACTGCTGTCGCGCGCCAGCCCCGGTGGCCGACGATGACGACGGCTGCCGACGAGCCCAAGGGAAAGGTGGAAGCCAAGCGTAGTTTTATGCTGCGTTGCTGGGACTTCGCGCGCGAGCTCTGGCAGGTGCTGATCCGGCCGAGCTCGGTGTTCGGGCTCGGCGTGCTGGTGCTCGCGGGCTTTGCGGCCGGCGTGATCTTCTGGGGCGGCTTCAACACCGCGCTGGAACTGACCAACACCGAAAAATTCTGCACCGGCTGTCACGAGATGCGCGAAAATGTCTTCGCCGAGCTGAAATCGACGATCCACTTCACCAACCGCTCCGGCGTGCGCGCGACCTGCCCGGACTGCCACGTGCCGCACAACTGGACCGACAAGATCGCGCGCAAGATGCAGGCCTCCAAGGAGGTCTGGGGCAAGATCTTCGGCACCATCGACACCCGCGAGAAATTTTTGGACCACCGGCTCGAGCTCGCCGCGCATGAATGGGCGCGTTTCAAGGCCAACGATTCCCTGGAATGCCGCAACTGCCACAGCGCCGATTCCATGGACATCACCAAGCAGTCGCCGCGGGCCTCGGTGGCGCACCAGCGCTTCCTGTTCACCAAGGAAAAGACCTGCATCGACTGCCACAAGGGCATCGCCCACCACCTGCCCGACATGCGCGGCGTTCCCGGCTGGCAATAGGGGCGGCTGGGCCGCTTGAACCCTTGGGCCGAATGGTTAGTTTCGAGGGATGGCGAATCGCCTCGATTCTGCCCTTCCTCAAGACAGACATGGCCACTTTCACCCCGCATCAGGATGCCGCGCTAAAAGCCGTTGCCGACTGGCTCAAGGCAAAACCCGGCCGCAACGGCACGCCGCCGGTGTTCCGCCTGTTTGGCTTTGCCGGCACCGGCAAGACCACGCTGGCGCGGCACATCGCCGAAGGCGTCGACGGCGAGGTGAAGTTCGCCGCCTTCACCGGCAAGGCGGCGCTGGTCATGCGCAACAAGGGTTGCGACGAGGCCTCCACCATCCACTCGCTGATCTACCGCGCCCGCGAATCCGGCGAGGAGCAGCCGAGCTTCGAGCTGTGGGACGACGCGCCGGCCTCCAAGGCCAAGCTGATCGTGATCGACGAATGCTCGATGGTCGACGCCGAATTGGGCCGCGACCTGATGTCGTTCGATTGCCCGCTGCTGGTGCTCGGCGACCCCGCGCAGCTGCCGCCGATCCAGGGCGGCGGCTTCTTCACCAACACCGAGCCGGACGCGATGCTGACCGAAGTGCATCGCCAGGCCCAGGACGACCCGATCGTGCGGATGTCGATGGATGTGCGCGAGGGCCGCGAGCTCGACATCGGCCGTTACGGCGAGAGCGAGGTGGTGTCGCGCAAGGAGCTCGACCCCGACCGCGTCATGGGCGCCGACCAGGTGCTGGTCGGCCGCAACAACACGCGCCGCGCCTACAACATGCGGGTGCGCCAGCGCCAGAACATCGAGGATGTCTTCCCGGTCGCCGGCGACAAGCTGGTGTGCCTGCGCAACAACCGCAAGAAGGGCCTGTTCAACGGCGGCCTGTGGCGCGTGAAGTCGCGCAACACCTCGCGCTCGAAATCGCGCATCCTCAGCATGCGGCTGTCGCCGGATGAAGACTTCGGTCACAAGGTGACAAAGGTCTCGGTGCGCGCCGATTGCTTCGAGGGCGGCGTCGAGGCGATTGCCTGGGAGCAGCGCAAGCCGTATGACGAGTTCGACTACGGCTATGTGCTGACCGTGCACAAATCGCAGGGCTCGCAATGGGACGACGTCGTGCTGTTCGACGAGAGCTTTGCGTTTCAGGATAGCCGGGCGCGGTGGCTGTACACGGGGATTACGCGGGCGGCGAAGCGGTTGAGCATCGTTGTTTGACGCTGCCGTAGGGTGGGCAAAGGCGCAACGCGCCGTGCCCACCGTCTCTCCACACATTCAATAGAAATGGTGGGCACGCTTCCGCCTTCGCTCTTCGAACTACGGCGGACAAGTCGCTTTGCCCACCCTACGGCACTGTTGTAGCCCGGATGGAGCGAAGCGTAATCCGGGGGTTCGGGTCCGCGCTCGCGATTCCCGGATTTCGCTGCGCTCCATCCGGGCTACGGTCTCTGCAAGACCTCACTTCCCCGCCACGAAATAAAAATCCTCGCGTCCCGGCGGCGAGCCGTATGAAAACGGCTGCTGCTCGTGCTTGGTGGCGGACCAGACGTCATCGCGGACGATGTCGAACAGTTTCCGGATCTCGACCTTCGGCACCTTGATCTCGCGGGCGAGCGCGGTGGCGAAGGGGCTGTCGGCGCCGCCATCACCGTCCAGCGCGGTCTCGCCGTGCTTGGCGGCGTAGACCACCATGAAGCCGGCGCCGGGCTCGATGTTGGAAAAGCCCTTGTCCACCAGCTTGAGCGACAGCGTGCGCTGCATGGCCGGCGCAAAGGGATTGTCGCGGCAGGCATCCAGCATCACCAGACGCACTTTTCTCGCAGCGCCCACCGCGGCGATCACCTGCTCCAGCGCAACCGCCTGGGTCTCGGCGTCCCTGTCGGCGGCAAGCTTGGCGTCAACAGGGACGAGATAGTTGACGCCGCCGATCTCGAAACCGTGGCCGGCGTAATAGACCACCGCCCAATCCGCATTCTCCGCTTCGGTGGCAAACGTCTGCAGCGCTTCGAAGAACTTGTCGCGGGAGAGGTCGTTGACGGAGATCACGGTCTGGAAGCCGACATCGCGCAGCACGTTTGCAATCATTTTCGCGTCGCGCGGCGGATTGGGCAGGGCGTGGACGTTCTTGTAGGCGCCGTTGCCGATCACGAGCGCCACGCGGCGCCCGGTGGACCCGGCCGGCGCCTGCGGCGTCAGTGCGGCCAAGCGCTCCTGCGCGATGGCGCGGGCCCGCGCGACGTCGGGCTCGTCAAACTTCGTCAGCGAATAGGCCGCCGCGCGGTAGTCGGCGCGGGCCTGGGCGAGATCTTTCCTGCGCTCGTAGATCTGGCCGCGGCCGGAATGGGCGCGCACACTGTTCGGATTGAGCTGGATGACCGTGTTGTAGTCCTTCAGCGCGGCGTCGAGGTCGCCCTTCATCACGTTGACCTCGGCGCGATTGTTGATCGCGAAGGTATTTTTGGGCTGCTTCTGGATCAGGCCGTCGCAGTCGGCGAAAGCCTGGTCGTACTTGCCCATCATGCCGTAGGTGATGCAGCGGTTGCCGGCGATCTGCGGCGCGGCCGGGTCGATCTTCTCGGCTGCCGCAAAGTCGGCAATCGCGCCGTCGAAATCCTTGTTCAGCGTGCGCATGCGGGCACGATTGGTCCAGCCGAGCAGGAACGTGGGCGTGTATTTGATCGACAGGTTGAAGTCGTCGAGCGCGCTTTGCAGCGCGCCGCGGCGCAGATGGATGGTGCCGCGATTGTTGTAGGCATAGCCGAAATTCGCGCGCTTCAGGATGGCGAGATTGTAGTCGGCCATGGCGAGATCGTCCTCGCCCTTGCGCTCATGGGAGAGCCCGCGCAGGTTGATGGCGCCGACATTGTCCGGATCGAGATCGATGGCGGACGACAGCGCCTCGATGGCGCGGTCATAGTCGCGCTTGTTGATCAGCGCATTGCCACGCACGACGAGCGCGAGCGACTTGTCCTTGCCGCCGAGCTTATCGGCCTTCAACAGATTGTCGCAGGCCGTCGCGCGGGCCTGGGCCTCCGCCTGGCGGTCGCGACAGGTGGCGAGGTCCTCGCCGGCTTGCGGCTCGGCCGCGGCGATGGCGGCATTTGAGATCAGGATGGCGAGGGTCAGGGGAATGACACGCAGCATGTTGTCAGGTCAGCTCCAGCCACCACATGATTGAGTCGAGCGCGATCGCGCGCGTTCATCTAGCCCGGAGTTCCCGGCCTCGCCAAGCCGCGCCGTCTGAGGCTATTTTTCACAGACTCGTGTCCGTTTCCCCGTAACAATCGCCGTCTGCGCCCGTATCTCAGATGTCCGAAAACGCGGCCAAACGGGCTGTTCGCCCGTCCCCGGTCGCCCTACACTGTCAGACCTTCCGAAGAGGATCGCCATGCGCCGCACCGCCCTCGCCTCGCTGCTCGCCGCCACCACCGCACTGACGCTGGCCTTCGCCGTACCGTCCAGGGCCGCGGAGGATGCCGTCGTGATCCCCGCGCCCACCGTGGATGCGTCGCCCGCAACCGGGATCCAGACCGCCGTCATCGCGGGCGGCTGCTTCTGGGGCGTCCAGGGCGTCTTCCAGCACACCGCCGGCGTCGTCAATGCAGTCTCCGGCTATGCCGGCGGCACCAAGGCGACGGCCGATTACCAGACGGTCTCGAGCGGCCGGACCGGCCATGCCGAGTCGGTCGAGATCAAGTTCGACCCGAAGAAGATCTCCTACGGCAAGATCCTCCAGATCTACTTCTCGGTGGCGCACGACCCGACCCAGCTCAACCGGCAGGGCCCCGACACCGGCACGCAATATCGCTCGGCGATCTTCACCACCTCCGACGAGCAGAAGAAGGTGGCGGACGCCTATATCGCCCAGCTCAACGGCGCCAAGGTATTCAGCAAGCCGATCGTGACCAAGGTCGGCGCGCTGGAAGCGTTCTACCCGGCGGAGGCCTATCACCAGGACTATCTGACGCTGCACCCGAACCAGCCCTACATCGCCTACAACGACATTCCGAAGGTCGAGAACCTGAAAAAGCTGTTCGCGGATAACTACATTGAAAAGCCGACGCTGGTGAGCGCCAGCAAGGCCACCAACTGATCGCAAGATCACCGAAAACAAGTTCACCAAACAAACGGGAGACCCATGCCCGACACCAAGACGAAAACCACCGACGACAAGGTCATCAAGAGCGAAGAGCAGTGGCGCAGCGAATTGTCGCCGATGCAGTACGCGGTGCTGCGCGAGAAGGCGACCGAGCGTCCCTTCTCCGGCGAATATGAGCACGACCACCGCGCCGGCACCTATGTCTGCGCCGGCTGCGGCAATGTGCTGTTCGAGTCCGATGCCAAGTTCGATTCCGGCTGCGGGTGGCCGAGCTTCACCCAGCCCGCGGTCGATAGCCATGTCGACGAGGAGCACGATGCCAGCCACGGCATGGTCCGCACCGAGGTGCTGTGCTCCAAGTGCAGCGGCCATCTCGGCCACGTCTTCCCCGACGGCCCCGGCCCGACCGGCCTGCGCTACTGCATCAACTCGGCCGCGCTGAAGCTCGAGCCCAAATAACATTGCGCGCCGCCCGGTTCCGTCATGGAACCCGGCGGCGCGATGTGCTTTTCTCTTCTGGCGGTGCGGCCGATGCGCGCAATCCGGCAGCCGCCAGGGAGGATGCCATGACGCTTGGGACCATCCTGATCATCCTGGTGATCATCTATCTGCTGGGCGGCATGTCCGGCCGGTTCGGTGGTTACGGCTATGGCATGGGCCATTCCGGCATGGGGATCGGCGGCGTCGTGCTGGTGGTCCTGGTCGTGCTGCTGCTGCTTGGCAAACTGTAAACCATCTAACATATTGAAATTATTTGGTTTACGGCGCTCGCGGAGCTGCCATGCGCGGATTCATCATCTCCCATCGCGGGGGTCGCATTTCTGTCAAAACAGCCTATATTAGAGGGCGAAAATGACATGTGCGGCGGGCCCACTCGATGGTGGCCCCTGCCTTTCAAAACCCCACGCGCTTAAAGCCCCAGACAAGATCACGAGGTCTTTGACCATGCGTCCACTGCGTCCGTTCAACTTCAACACTTCTGCCGAGCTCTTCCCCGCCGCAATCCGCAAGAAGAAGCGTGCAGGCTTCACTTATCGCCGGTTCGGCACCGCGGCCGAAGCCGTGCAGTTCGCGATGGAGCAGTTGCCGACGGATTCGCTGAACGGCGCCTATCTTCAGGTCGAGGAAGCGCGCTTCGACCAGAACGGCATCCGCTCGCTCTACGAGAGCGAAGCCTTCCCGCTGCCCCGCCGCCCCCGGCCGGCGCCGGCCCCCGAGACCGACGCCGACGCGGCGTAAGTTTTCGCCAAGCCCGATGTGCGCTGAAAGCGCGATGGCCGAAAGGCCGTCGCGCTTTTTGCGTTTGGAGGCTCTGTCTTCTCTCTCTTCCCGCAAGCGGGGAGAGGCGAAGAAAGAAGCGCCACGCTAAATCCGCGGCTGCTTGTCGAGCCAGCGGCGGAGCAGGCGGACGTTGCGCATGTTGGCGCGGAACATGACGTCGAAGGCATCGCCCGCGAACGGCACCATGCCGACCACGCCGTCGACCGCGACATTGCCGAGCATGCGCGCGGTGAGATACCACGGCGCGCCCAGCGCGCGGGCCTCGCGCACCAGCCACAGCGAGATCGCGGTGGTGATGATGTCGCCGACGATCGGGATCAGCCCGATCAGGCCGTCGATGCCATAGCGGATATTCGTGCCGGGCAGGATGAAGGCGACATCGAGCAGCCTTGCGATCGCCTCGATCCGCGCCACCCGCTGCTCCCGCGTCAGATTGCCGAACGGGTTTCCCTGGCCGAACTCGAAGCGAAACTCGCGAAACCCCTGCTCCAGTGTTTCGGGACGGATCTCATGGCCGTCCTGGTCGATGATCGGCCCGCGCGCTTCGGTGTCCGAAAAACTCCCGCGCGCGCGGGACCCGGAACGGGGTCTGTGCGGAGCAAGAGTGTCGTCATCGGACATGGTCATGGCCTTTGGAAAACGCACTGGTGTGGCGGAAGTTGCCGCCCCTCGCCCGAACGTCGCGCGTTCAGGTCTAAGCCGCAGCCGGCTGCGGCTCCTCGACATATCTATGCACGAGCCAGGATGAAAGCACCGCCGGCACGAATCCGACGAGGCCGTACAGGATGAATTGCACCGTGCCCGAATCCGGCCCGCGCGAGCTGTAGGTCAGCGACGCCAGCACGAAGGCGAACAGGCCGACCAGGAGCATCCGCAGTGCCGGGCCGATCCGGCGGACATGGATCAGGATGTCGTCGACCGCACCGATCATCAGCGAGGGCAGGAAGCCGAACAGATAGCTGTATTGCAGCGATTTGAAGAACACCGCGAACAGCTTGCCGACCTCGCCGAGATTGGTCTGGGCCCAATAACCGGACTGATAGGTCGTCGTCAGCAGCAGCAGGAACCCGCCGACGAACGGACCGACCAGCGCAAACACCAGATAGCGTTTCATCAAGTATCCTCATCCTTCGCCGCAGTTATAGCAGCGACGCGGGAACCTTGAATAGCGGGGCGCCGGCCCGTCCTGACGGGAACAAGCGGCAAGGCGACGAGTTCAGACAGGACTGAAATTCATACCTGCAGTCAGATTGGAGTTTGTCGATGTCCCGGAAATCCGTCCTTATGGCGACGCTCGCCCTGACAGCCCTGAGCGGCATGTCGATCACGCCTGCTCTCGCGCAGGGCCACATGGGTACGCCGCAGGAGCAGAACGCCTGCTCGCGTGACGCCTCGCGGTTCTGCCGGAAGGACCTCGGCAATGACGGCGCTGTGCAGGCGTGCCTGCAGGCCAACCGGGCCAAGCTGTCGAAGTCCTGCAGCAAGGTGTTTCAGAGCCACGGCATGTAAGGCCGGGAACGATCCCCGGCGCACGGAGAGTGAAGCCATGTTGCGCGAGGAACAGCTCTCGATCCTGCGGGACATCAGCCAGTCGGTCGCCTTTGCCGACGACCGGCACGGCAAGATCGGCGAGCTGATCGCCGACGGCTACGTGATGAAGGACGGCGATCTGTTCGAGCTCACTGCGAAAGGCGTCACGGCCGTCGAGGAACACCCCGCAGCATCAGGCGCGAGCGATGCGGAAGAAGCGAACGCGTCGTCCGATCGGTTGATCTGATCTCGCGCCGCATGCTGCGTGACGGACACGCAACAACTGCGAATTCATTCGAGCGGACCATTGCAGCCGTGTGACAATCGCGCATACTCGAATCGGGCGGCGCAGCACTTTTCGATTCGAACACCACGAGAGATCGAGCGACCACATGCGGGACCAAAGTTCCCGGCGTGAAGGCTGTGACATGCGGCAGATCAAGCCGCGTGCGGCGCCCCAAAACCAAGTGGTCCAACCCACGGAACTCGGGGACGCATTCGTCATGACACGCTACACGACCATCGTTTCGCTCTTCGCTTTCGCAACCACCGCCATCGTACTCCAGACATCGCCCGGCCTCGCCTTCTCGTCCGAAGCACAGCAGATGTGCACAGGTGATGCGATGCGGCTGTGCTCCAGTGAGATTCCCGACATCTCGCGCGTCAGGGCCTGCATGGTGCAGAAGAAGGCGCAGGTCAGCCCTGGCTGCCGCGCCGTGATGGACCGCGAGCACGCCGCCGCGCGCAAGCGGGAGGCAGCGGCGCAATAGCGCCAGCCATCCTTAGTGTCATGGCCGGGCTTGTCCCGGCCATCCCCGCCTTAGACCGCGGCACGAAGACCGTGGATGCCCGGGACAAGCCCGGGCATGACGACCTCTCTCGACAGGAAGAGAGGAGCCCTAATCGCCCCACTGCGCGAACGCATCGTTGAAGGCGCGCTCGCCGGGTGCGCCCTTCTCGATGGCGATGATGGCGCGGCGCTGGTTGGCGTAGACCAGCGGCACGTCGAACCATGAGCGCTCTTTCAGGAGCTGGACGTTACGGGCGCGGTCGGCGTCGACATTGGAGAGGCCGACCAGGAAGAAGCCGTCGGTGACCTTGACCGCGAGACCCGCGAGCGGCGTGCCGCGCGCCTGCTCGTTCGACTTCATCAGGATGCCCGGCACGTTGGAGATGCTGCCGCCCGGAAAGTCCGGCGGCAGGATGAAGGTCAATTCCGCGGTGTGGCTCGCCGGCAGCGACGAGTCGGTGTTGCGGCGGAACGACATCGTCATCTTGAACTTGCGGTCGGGGATCTCGATGTCGGCGCGCACGGCGACGTCGGCCTTCTGGTTGCCCGAGGCCTTGATCGGTTCGAGCCGCCACACCACCGAGCCGACATATTGCTTGCCCTTCGGGTCGGACGGATCCTCGTCATAGAGCACGACCTTCTGCGCCACCGGCGCGACCGGCTGGTCGCTGGCCGAAGGCTGGCCGACGCGATCCGGAATCTTGGGCTTGCTCTGCGGCTGGGCCGGATCCTTCGGCGCCTCCACCACCTGGGTCGGCGAGGACTTGAACAGGCCGCTCACGGTCTGGATCAGGGGCTTGCCCCAGAGGATCCCGGCGCCGACCAGGATCAGCACGATGCCGACGGCGATCGCGCTCTTGAACGGGAAGGCGGAGCCGGTGCGGGCGCGCTTCTTGGCTTCGCGCTCGGGCGCGACGCGCGGACGCGACGATGGCGGCTGCGGCGTGTAGCGCTCGGCCTCCTCGATCGACTCGTCGTAGGAATAGGGCGCGTCCTGCTCGCCGGCGCGATTTTCCAGGCTCGGCTCCAGCCGGTCGAACTCCGGCGAGGGCGAGGGCACATTGGCGTAGGTGCGACGCGCGGCGCGGTTGGCCTGCGCGGCAGCGCCGCCGAGATCGTTCACGTCGGCCGTGATGTCGCGAAAACCGCGTACGCCCGGTGCCGGCGGCTGAGGCGGTGGCGGTCCGATGTCGGGCGGACGGCGCCCGGGCGGGCGATCACGTCCGGCCGGCGGAGCAGCCGGCGGCTCCGGCATCGGCGGCGCTGCCGGGGGACCCGGCTGGCGCGGCGCGTCGAAACGCGGGGCCCGCGGCGCGCGAGGGGCGTCGCCCTGGTCATCGACATTGAAGGACGGGCGGTCGGCACGCGGCGGCGGTGGAGCCGGACGGGTGCGTGGAGCGGTCGGCTGAGACGGCGGCGGGTTGCCTTCGGCGGCGCGGGTGCTGGCCCGGCGGAAGGCGTCTCCGCTGCCGCTGCTGCGGGCGCCGCCACTGGGGCCACCGGGGCGCGAGGCCTCCCGGGCGCGCTGGGCGGCCTCCGATTCGACCTTGCGGACGGCCTCTTCCAGCGACAGCCGTTCGCGGGTGATCTCGGATTCGGAGAGCGGCGGCTGCACGCTGCGGAGCTGCGCGATCAGGGCCGTGCGCGCGCGCTCATAGAGCGCGCGACGGCTTTCGCCGGGAGCGTTGGGGTCCAGGGCGGAAATAGCGCGGGCGATCAGCGGATAGTAATCAGCCATTTCAACTCAACTAGCGCACGTCCCGGTAAGATATCGTTAAGCCTCAAACGGATTTTGCACCAGAATAGTATCCTCGCGTTCGGGGCTGGTGGAAAGCAGTGCGACCGGGCACCCCACCAATTCCTCGATCCGGCGGACATATTTGATGGCCTGGGCCGGCAGGTCCGCCCAGGAGCGGGCGTTGGCGGTCGGCTCCTTCCAGCCCTCGATGGTCTCGTAGATCGGCTCGACCCGGGCCTGGGCGCCCTCGCCGGCCGGGAAGTGGTCGATCTCCTTGCCGTCGAGCTTGTAGCCGGTGCAGACCTCGATCGTGTCGAAGCCGTCGAGGATGTCGAGCTTGGTCAGCGCCAGGCCGTTGATGCCGCAGGTCCGGACCGCCTGGCGGACCAGCACGGCGTCGAACCAGCCGCAGCGGCGCGGACGGCCGGTGTTGGTGCCGAACTCGCGGCCACGCTCGCCGATCTTGCGGCCGGTCTCGTTGTCCTGCTCGGTCGGGAACGGGCCCTGGCCGACGCGGGTCGTATAGGCCTTGCACAGGCCGAGCACATAGCCGACCGCACCGGGGCCGAGGCCCGAGCCGGTCGCGGCCTGCGCCGCCACCGTGTTGGACGAGGTGACGTAGGGATAGGTGCCGTGGTCGACGTCGAGCAGCGCGCCTTGCGCGCCCTCGAACAGCATGCGCTTGCCTTCGCGCCGCTTGATGTCGAGCAACCGCCACACCGTCTCGGCATAAGGCAGCAGCTCCGGCGCCAGCGCGGTCAATTCCTTCAGGATCACCTTGCCGTCGAACTCCGGCAGGTTGAGGCCGCGGCGCAGCGCATTGTGATGCGCCAGCAGCCGGTCAATCTTGTGCGGGAGCGTGTCGAGATCGGCGAGATCCATCAGGCGGATGGCACGGCGGCCGACCTTGTCTTCATAGGCCGGTCCGATGCCGCGGCGGGTGGTGCCGATCGCGGTTGCCGCATTGGCGGATTCGCGGTGCGCGTCGAGCTCACGGTGCAGCGGCAGGATCAGGGTGACGTTCTCGGCGACGCGCAGATTGTCCGGCGAGATCGCGACGCCCTGCGAGCGCAGCTTGGTGACCTCGTCGAGGAAGGCTTGCGGATCGAACACCACGCCGTTGCCGATCACCGACAACTTCTGGTCGCGCAGCACGCCCGAGGGCAGCAGCGCGAGCTTGTAGGTCTTGCCGTTGATGACCAGCGTGTGGCCGGCGTTATGACCGCCCTGGAAGCGGACGACGATGTCCGCCTGCTCCGACAACCAGTCGACGATCTTGCCCTTCCCTTCGTCGCCCCACTGGGCTCCGACGACGACAACGTTGGCCATTCGCGGGTAATCCTCTGAAGATTTTAGATGCGCCAGCCCAGCTGACGGCCGGAGCCGTTCGCACGCGAGGCAGCCAACCGGATAAAGGAAGCAGCCTCTCTAGGCAAGCAAGAACGGGGCTTTTTCGGGGCTCAAGACGCACTTTAACCCTTTGATATCCCCGTAAAATCCAGAAGCCTTCCATGGCCATTTCGTAAGCTTCGGCCAAAGCGCGAGGCTGATCCGCCGCTGCATGGTCGCGATGCGTCCGCCCCCCGTTGATGCCACTTCGATTTCCGTGTCTTTGGGCATGCCGGGCTATCAGCCGGCCCGAGCTTGCCGGGCCGGTGCCTCGGCGTACTCCACGCGGGGGCCATAACAACCACAATGTCCGCCACCGGCCAGACCACGGGCTCCGAATCATCCAGTCACAGCTGGATCGCCAACCAGCCTTATCTGCTCCTCAGCATCACCGCGCTGTGCTGGGCCGGCAACGCCATTGTCGGGCGGCTCGCCGCCGGCCACATCCCGCCGGTGACGCTGTCGTTCCTGCGCTGGACCTTCGCCTTCCTGCTGGTGCTGCCGTTCGCCTGGAAACATCTCGCCCAGGACTGGCCCGCGATCCGCAGCAGGCTCGGCCTGATGATCGTGCTGTCGATCACCGGCATCGGCGCCTTCAACACGCTGCAATATTGGGCGCTGGAACATACCCAGGCGCTCAACACGCTGCTGCTGCAGTCGGCCGCGCCGCTGGTCGTGGCACTGTGGTCGCTGGCGATCCTCGGCGTCCGCCTCACCGCGGCACAGGCGTTCGGCGTGGCTCTCTCGATGTGCGGCGTGCTGACGATCCTGCTGCATGGCGATTTCACCACGCTGTCGAACATCGCGTTCAACAAGGGCGACCTCATCTTCATCGTCGCGCTGATCATCTTCGCGCTGTATTCGGTGCTGACCCTGAAGCGGCCGCCGATGCACGGCCTGTCGTTCCTCGCGTTCACATTCGGCGCCGGCGCCGCCTGCCTGATTCCGCTCGAGATCTGGGAGCTGTCCGCGCGTCCGGTGATGAAGCTCGACGGGCCGAACCTGCTGACGCTGTTCTATGTCGCGGTGTTCCCGTCGACGCTCGCCTATCTCTGCTTCAATCGCGGCGTGCGCCTGATCGGCGCCAACCGCGCCGCGCCGTTCTTCCACGTCGTGCCGGTGTTCGGCTCGATCATGGCGATGGCCTTCCTCGGCGAACACCCGCAGGCGTTCCACTTCATCGGCTTTGCGCTGGTGCTGGCCGGCGTATTCGTGGCGTCACGGAAGCAGGCGACTTAACTCAACATCGTAGGGTGGGCAAAGCGAAGCGTGCCCACCATGCCAGTTGAAACGGGAAGGATGGTGGGCACGGCGCGCGAAGCGCGCGCCTTTGCCCACCCTACGAATCTCGGTGTGAACTCATCCTGAACTTGCTGTACGCTTCGTTCGTCGCGATGATCACGTGCTCGGCGCAGCCGTTGACGCGATGCGGATCGGCCTGCGTCTCGTAAGCCTCCGACGTCATCATGTCGATGAAAGCTGCAACCGTTGGGTAATAGACCAGCGCGACGAAATCCCAGTCGTTGCCATCGTGCGGGCCAAGCGCGACCGCCTTCGCTTCGCCGGTCCACAGCAGCGTGCCGCCGCGTGCCCTGATCATGGGCACCGTGATCGCGCTGTAACGAAGATATGCGTCCCAGCCCGAACCGTCGCCATCGCGCGAGTGCGCGTGGAAGCGCATCAGGTTCAGCATCACCACCGGCGCATTTGCATCGAGCCGCTCCAGGCCCTCGATGTTCAACATATTAACCGCCAATGACACCTCCTCAAGCCATGCCTGCATTGTAGCCTTGCGGCCGCGAGACTTGTGTCACAACAAGAATCCAGCGCAAGGTCGCATCCAACGCCAATGACGATCGCTTCGCCCGCGCCAAAGGCCTCGAATCCGGCCAGTTGGCTCAACAACCAGCCTTACCTGCTGCTCAGCATGAGCTCGCTGTTCTGGGCCGGCAACATCGTGCTCGCGCGCCATGTCGGCGCGCATGTGCCGCCGCTGACGGTGACCACGATCCGCTGGTTCGGCGTGTTCCTGATCCTGTTGCCGTTCGCGTGGCCGCATCTGAAGCGCGACTGGCCGAATTTGCGCAAGAGCCTGCCGCTGATGCTGTTCCTGTCGCTGGTCGGCTTTGCCTTCAACAACGCGATCTCGTACTGGGCGATGCAATACACCGAGGCGCTGAACGCGCTGCTGATCCAGTCGGCCGGACCGCTGTTCGTGGCGCTGTGGTCGCTGGCGCTGTTCGGCGTACGGCTGACGGGTGCGCAGCTCGCCGGCATCGCGATCTCGCTTCTCGGCGTGCTGATCATCATCCTGCGCGGCGATCTCGCCGCGCTCGCGAGCATCAGCTTCAACAGGGGTGACATCATGTTCGCCTCTTCGCTGGTGGCGTTCGGGCTCTACTCCGCCTTCATCCCGCGCCGGCCGAAGATCCACCAGCTCTCGTTTCTCTCCTTCACCACCTTCTGTGGCGCGACGATGCTGCTGCCCGCCGCGATCTGGGAAGCCCTCAGCGGCCGTGTCCTGCAACTCGACGGGGTGACGCTGGCGACGCTGGGTTACATCCTGATCTTTCCCTCGACGCTGGCCTATCTCTTCTTCAACCGCGGCGTGGCGCTGATCGGCCCGAACCGCGCCGCGCCGTTCTTCCACCTGGTCCCAGTGTTCGGCTCGGCGATGGCGATCCTGCTGCTCGGCGAAAAGCTCCAGCCGTTTCATCTGATCGGCTATGCGCTCGTGCTCGCCGGCGTCGTGTTCGCCTCTCGCCAGGGTTCTGCGGTGAAGTAATTCCGCGAGGTGGGCGGCAAACTCCCGTCTTCCGATTTTTGCGAAGAGAAGCTAGGTTCCCCGCCAACGAAAAAGAGGGAACGTCCAGACATGCTGTCATCACTGATCCGCGCTCTGCGCACGGCCGGCGCAGCCGCACTTTGTCTCGCCGCCGCATCCGCCGCGCAGGCCGACAATTATCCGAGCCGCAACATCACGCTGGTGCTGCCGTTCGCGGCCGGCAGCGGCACCGACACCACGACGCGGCTGATCTCGCAGCATTTGTCGCAGGCGCTCGGCGTCGGCATCGTGATCGAGAACAAGGCCGGCGCCAACGGCATGATCGCCGCGACCTTTGTGGCGCGCGCCGCCCCCGACGGCTACACGCTGCTGGTGACGACCAACACCACGCATTCGGCCAATCCCTACCTGCTCAAGAGCCTGACCTACGACCCTGTCAAGGACTTCACCCCGATCGCGCGCACCGGCGACCTGCCCTTCATGCTGGTGATTCACCCGGAGGTGCCGGCCAAGACCGTCGGCGAGCTCGTCGCCTACGGCAAGGCCAATCCGGGCAAGCTGAGCTACGCGTCGGGCTCGTCCTCGGCGATCGTGTCGGGTGCGACCTTTGCGCACAATGCCGGGCTCGATCTCCTGCACGTGCCCTACAAGAGCTCGCCGCCGGCGCTCAACGACGTCATGGGCGGCCGAGTCTCGATGATGTTCGTCGATATCCTGACCGGCCTGCCCCACGTCAACGGCAACGCGCTGCGCGCGCTCGCCGTCACCACCAAGGACCGCTCGCCGCTGGTGCCGAACCTGCCCTCGATGCAGGAGGCCGGCGTGCCGGATTTCGACATCTCGTCGTGGCAGGGCTATTTCGGCCCCGCCGGCATGCCCAAGGAGATCGTGACCAGACTCAACGCCGAGATCAGGAAGATCGTCGAGAAGCCCGAGATCAAGGCCCAGCTCGCTACGCTCGGCATGGACGCCTTCTCCGGCACGCCGGAGCAGCTCGGCACGTTCGTGAACGAGCAGCTGGTGCTGTGGGAGAAGCTGATCACGAACGCGAAGATCGAGAAGCAGTAGGGGGGTCTAGGAAGGTGTCATCGCCCGCCTTGTGCGCAATTGCGCACTGGGGCGGGCGATCCAGTATTCCGAGACGTTGGTGATTGACCCGATGGGCCGCGGCGTACTGGATGCCCCGCCTTCGCGGGGCATGACAGCCGAAAAGTTGAAAAAGAAAAAAGGTGGGCACGACGCTTGCGCGTCTTTGCCCACCCTACGAGTTCAGCGCAAGAACTTACGCCGCGCGGACCTTGGCGAGGAAGCCGTCGACGGCGCTGCGCAGCGCGCCGGACTGGCTGTCCAGCTCGCGGGCGTTGGTGAGCACGTCGGTGGCCGCGGTGCCGGTCGCCTCCGCGGCCGAGGTGACGCTGCCGATATTGGCGTTGATCTCGTTCGAGCCGGCCGCAACCGACTGGATGTTGCGGGCGATCTCGCGGGTCGCTTCGCCCTGCTGCTCGATCGAGGCGGAAATGCCGGCGGTGATCTCGCTCATTTCGGCGATGGTCTGGGTGATGCCGGAGATCGCCGTGACCGCGTCGCTGGTCGAGGTCTGCATCGCCGCGACCTGGGCGGAGATTTCCTCGGTTGCCTTCGCGGTCTGGTTCGCCAGCGCCTTGACCTCGGAGGCCACGACCGCGAAGCCGCGGCCGGACTCGCCGGCGCGCGCCGCTTCGATGGTGGCGTTGAGCGCGAGCAGGTTGGTCTGCGCCGCGATCGAGTGGATCAGCTTGACGACCTCGCCGATCTTCTCGGCGCCGGTCGAGAGCACCTGTACGGTGGCGTTGGTGCGCTCGGCATCGCTGACGGCCCGGCTCGCGACTTCGGTCGAGCGCGTGACCTGGCGGGAGATTTCCGCAACCGAGCTCGACAATTCTTCGGCGGCTGCGGCAACCGTGCCGACATTGCCGGAGGCTTTTTGCGAGGCGGCGCCGACCGTCGCCGCACGCGACGAGGCGTCGCTGGCCGTCGCGGTCATCGACTGCGCCGTGCTCTGCATGCCGGCGGCGGCCGAGGAGACCGAGCGGACGATGCCGTTGACGCTGCGTTCGAAATCGCTGGCGATGCCCTCCATCGCGCTGCGACGTTCCGCCGCGGCACGCTCTTTGGCATCGGCCTCGGTCTTCTCGAGGCCGCGGATGCGGACCGCGTTGTCCTTGAAGATCTGGACGGTCGAGGCCATCGCGCCGACCTCGTCGCCGCGACCAACCCCGGGAATCTCATCCTCGAGCTTGCCGTCGGCGAGATCCTTCATGCGGGCGCCGAGCAGCTCCAGCGGGCGGCTGATGCCGCGGCTGATCAGCCAGGCAACGCCGCCGGCGACGATGACGATGCCGAGCATGGCAAGACCTAGCAGCCAGTAGACCGGGCCCATCTTGGCGTCGATGTCGCTGAGATAGGCGCCGGTGCCGAGATACATGTCGAAACCGGGCACCGCGACGGCGTAACCGATCTTGCTGATCGGCGTCTCCTGGCCGGGCTTCACGTAATCATAATAGAGCAGGATCGAGCCGTTGGCCTTGACGCCGTCCATCAGCTCGACGGAGAGCTTGCGGCCGTTGGTCACGACATCCATGCGGTTGCTACCGATCTGCTTCGGATCGGGCGCGAGCTGGGTGATGCCGTCATAGGACGTGCCGAACAGATAGCCCGAGCCGTTGTCGTAGGTCATCGCGTTGCCGTAGCGGCGAAGGTCGGCCAACGCCGCATCCTTGGTCAGCTCGCCGGCATCGACGCGTTTCTTCAGCGCCGCGGCGTAGTTGCGACCCAGGTCGACGATCGACTTGGCCTGGTCGATGCGCGCATTCACCATCTCGCGCTTCATCAGATAGCCGGCGAGAACACCGGAGAGGCAAAGGCCGAACAGGGTGACGCCGACAAGGATACCGAGCTTGGGGGCGATCTTCAGATTGCTCAACTTCACGGGACAGCTCCGGCAATAATGGGATACGGGCGCGCAAGGGAATCGAAAAATTTGAATCAACTTTTAGTGGGCGACCTCTTATCAACCTGTTACGGACGGCTCCGTAGAAGCCCGGACGGAAGGCCGAAACAGTCGAATAAATCGCCGCAGCGGCAACCGACGATTGTACGCGACCGCTCCGATTTCGCGTAAAAGACGCAAAGGCCCGCCCACAAGGTGCGGGTCACAACAAGAACCGACAGACCAAATCGGGAGCAGGAAATGCCGAAATACAGGGTGGTGACGCCGAAAGGCGCGAGCTTCACGGTCGCAGGCAGCGACTATTCCTATGAGCGTGAGGCGCTCGATCCGATCGATGCCGAGATCATCGAGGCGCCGGCCAATGAGGCCGAATTCATCGCCGCCGCGAAAAACGCCGATGCCATCTATGCCAAGGGCATCCCGATCTCCAAGACCATCATCGACGCGCTGGAGAGCTGCAAGGTCATCACGCTCGGCTCTGTCGGCGTCGACAGCGTCGACGTGAAGGCCGCGACCGCCCGCGGCATTCCCGTCACCAACATCCCCGACACCTTCATCGAGGAGGTCGCCGACCACGCCATGATGCTGCTGCTCGCCGGCTTCCGCCGCCTGGTCGAGCAGGACAGGATGGTGCGCGATGGGCGCTGGGCCGAGGGCCGGCCAGCGCTGTTGAAGATCCCGCGGCTGATGGGCCAGACGCTCGGCTTCGTCTCGTTCGGCCGCGTCGCGCGTGCAGTTGCGAAGCGCGCCGCCCCGTTCGGCCTGCGCATGATGGCCTACGATCCCTTCATCCAGGAAACGCTGATGTACGACCACGGCGTGATCCCGGCGACGCTGAACGAGGTGCTGTCGCAATCCGACTTCGTGTCGATGCACGCTCCCGCCCGGCCCGAGGTGCATCACATGCTCACCGAGAAACATTTTCGGCAGATGAAGAAGGGCTCGGTCTTCATCAATACCGGCCGCGGCGCCACCGTTGACGAGGAAAGCCTGATCAAGGCGCTCCAGGAGGGCTGGATCGCCCACGCCGCCCTCGACGTGCTGGAGAAGGAGCCGCCGTCGCACAACAATCCCATCCTCAGCATGGAGAACGTGACGCTGACCGCCCATGTCGCCTCGGCCTCGGCACGGTTCGACGAGGCGCGCAAGCGCCGCGTGGGCTACGAATTGTCACTGGTGCTTCAGGGCATGTGGCCGGTAAGCTGCGTCAATCCGTCGGTGCTGCAGAACACCGCGCTCCGCCGCTGGCAGCCCGTCAGCATGGATCGCGGACCGAACAGCTAGGCGGCCGGCGCCAAGCGCGCCGGGAATCGGAACGGCCCTTCACCGGCGATCAACGCCGGGAAGGGAGACATCATAGGGAGGAACTGATGAGGAACGACATCACCCGTCGTGATGCCTTGGTGCTGGGCCTATCCGCTACGGCGCTCGCGGCAACCGGTGTTGCAGCGCACGCCCAATCCACGATCAAGGCCGCGGACGTCCCCGCACCGAAACTGCCGATCGAGAAGGGTGCAACCCTGCGCATGCTGCGGCCGGTGCGCTTCGTCCAGGCCGACGAAGACGTATTCCGCGCCAACGCGGCTAAATTCACCAAGGAGACCGGGGTCGAGGTCAAGGTCGATTTCGTCGGCTGGGAGGACATCAACCAGCAGACCGCGGTGACCTCAAATTCCGGCGCCGGCCCCGACATCATCATCGGCTTCTCCGACGCGCCGCACATCTATGTCGACAAGCTGATCGAGCTGACCGACGTCGCCGACTATCTCGGCAAGAAGTATGGCGGCTGGCAGAACCTTGCGAAGGCCTACGGCAAGAAGGCCAAGAGCGATACCTGGATCGGGCTCCCGTTCGGGGCCACCGCCGGTCCCCTGATCTATCGCAAATCCATCCTCAAATCCGTCGGGTTCGACAAGGCGCCGGACGATCATGCCGGGCTCCTGGACCTCTGCAAGAAGCTGCAGAAGGCCGGCAAGCCCGCTGGCTTTGCGCTGGGCAATGCCGTCGGCGACGGCAACGGCTTTGCGGACTGGATGATGTGGTCGCACAATGCCTCGCTGCTGGATGAGGAAGGCAATGTCACCATCAACAGCAAGGAGACCATCGCGGCGCTGAATTTCGTGAAGGAGCTCTACCCGACCTTCATCGCCGGTACGCCGTCCTGGAACGACGTCAGCAACAATCGCGCCTATTCCTCGCAGGAAATCGGGCTGACGGCGAACGGCGTCTCGCTGTATTTCTCGCTGAAGAACGATCCGGCGACCGCGGCGATCGCCGAGGATTCCGAACATCAGCTGCTGCCGAAGGGCCTTGCACCGATCTCGCCGATGTCGGGACTGACGCTGAACGCCATGGTGTTCAAGCACAGCCAGTATCCGAACGCGGCGAAGGCCTTCCTGCAGTTCATGCTGGAGAAGGACCAGTACGAGCCGTGGCTCAACGCCAACAGCGGTTACTGGTCGCAACCGCTTGCGGCCTACGCCGATGCGGCGGTGTGGAAGGGCGATCCCAAGGTCGCGATCTTCAGGGACACCATGAACAGCACGTATTACGCCGGCTACAAGGGTCCGATTTCGACCGCCACCGGTGCTGTTCGCGCGGACTATGTGACGGTGCAGATGTTCGCCTCGGTCGCGACCGGTGCGGCGACGCCCGAAGCCGCGGCTGCGGAAGCGGAACAGCGCTGCAAGCGGTACTTCCGCAGACAGAGGTAGCGGCCGACGACAACGCGGCCGTCATTGCGAGGAGCGACGCGACGAAGCAATCCAGACTGCAACTGCGGAGACAGACTGGATTGCTTCCGCCTTCGCCAAAGCTACGGCGGACAAGTCGCTTCGCTCGCAATGGCGGTGTGGTAACAGCCTAGAACAGGACAACGACCCGATGTCCGTGACCACCCTCTCCTCCCCCGTACTGGCGCACCGGCAGCAATCCTGGCTGGTGCGGTTGTTCGACTACAAGCCGTTCCTGATCGTGATGTGCCTGGCGCCCGCGATCGGGCTCCTCGCCGTGTTTCTGACCTATCCGCTCGGTCTCGGCATCTGGCTCGCCTTCACCGACACCACGATCGGCCGACGTGGCGTCTTCGTGGGCCTTGAGAATTTCCAGTATCTGCTCACCGATCCCCTCTGGTGGGGCGCGGTGTTCTACAGCGTGTTCTATACGGCGGTCGCGACCTTCGGAAAGTTCGCGCTCGGCTTCTGGCTCGCGCTGCTGCTCAACAACCATTTTCCGTTCAAGAGCCTGCTCCGCGCCATCGTGCTGCTGCCCTGGATCGTGCCGACGGTGCTCTCGGCGCTCGCGTTCTGGTGGATCTACGATCCGCAATTCTCGATCATCTCCTATTTGCTGGTCGACGTGCTGCATTGGCGCACCACCAACATCGACTTCCTCGGCGCGCCCTGGCCGGCGCGCTTCTCGCTAATCGCGGCGAATATCTGGCGCGGCATTCCCTTCGTCGCGATCTCGCTGCTCGCGGGCCTGCAGACCATTTCGCCCTCGCTCTACGAGGCCGCGATGCTCGACGGCGCCAGCGCCTGGCAGCGCTTCCGCTACATCACCTTCCCGATGATGATGCCGATCCTCGCCATCGTCATGACCTTCTCGATCATCTTCACCTTCACCGACTTCCAGCTCGTCTACGCCATCACCCGCGGCGGTCCGGTGAACTCGACCCATCTGCTGGCGACGCTCGCGTTCCAGCGCGGCATTGCCGGCGGCGAGCTCGGCGAAGGCGCCGCGATCGCGGTATCGATGATCCCGTTCCTGGTGTTCGCGACGCTGTTCTCATATTTCGGCCTGGCGCGCCGCAAATGGCAGCAGGGAGAGGCCAATGACTGATACTGTCGCGCAGCCGGCCGCCGTCGCCAACACACCGCCCGACACCATGGCCTGGGATTCCGGGCTGCGGCGGCTGATGATGATCTACCTGCCACTCGGCTGCTTCGTGCTGATCCTGCTGTTTCCGTTCTACTGGATGGCGATCACGTCGTTCAAGCCGAACGCAGAGCTGATGAATTTTAAGGATCACAACCCGTTCTGGATCACCTCGCCGACGCTGGCGCACGTCAAGCACCTGCTGTTCGACACCGCCTATCCGCGCTGGCTGTGGACAACGATGATCGTTGCGATCGGGTCGACCACGCTGTCGCTGATCGCGAGCACGCTCGCCGCCTACGCCATCGAGCGGCTGCGCTTCCGCGGCAGTCCCTATGTCGGCCTCGGCATTTATCTCGCCTATCTGGTGCCGCCGTCGATCCTGTTCATTCCGCTCGCCACCGTCGTGGTGCAGTTCGGCCTGTTCGACTCACCGATGGCGCTGATCCTGGTCTATCCGACCTTCCTGGTGCCGTTCTGCACCTGGCTCCTGATCGGCTATTTCAAGTCGATTCCCTACGAGCTCGAGGAATGCGCGCTGGTCGACGGCGCGACGCGGCTCCAGATCCTCCGCCGGATCACGCTGCCGCTGGCGGTGCCCGGGCTGATCTCGGCCGGCATCTTCTCCTTCACGCTGTCCTGGAACGAGTTCATCTACGCGCTCGCCTTCATCCAGAGCGGCGCCAACAAGACCGTGCCGGTCGCGATCCTGACCGAGCTCGTCACCGGCGACGTCTACCAGTGGGGCGCGCTGATGGCGGGATCACTGCTCGGCTCGCTGCCGGTTGCGATCTTCTATTCGCTGTTCGTGGATTACTACGTGTCCTCGCTGACCGGCGCGGTGAAGGAGTAACACGAGCTAAGCAAGCCGCTCCTTAAGGCGCGGCGTGGCCCAGTCGAGAAAAGATCGGAGCTTGAGTGGCTCGGGTTTGCGCTCCGCGTAGACGATATGCACCGGCCATGGCGCCTGTTCGAATGGCTCCAGCATCAAAACGAGCTTTCCGGCGCGCCGTGCGGCTTCCATCTTGTACGACATGACGCGAGTGATGCCGGCACCCGCGATCGCGGCTTCGACCGCAGCCTCGGAGTCGCTCAAAGTCAATCTCGACCGGATCGGCACCGCTACTTCGCGGCCGTCGATGACGAACTTCCAGTTCCGCTGAGCCGCGAGGCTGTCGATACTGATACAGTCATGAGCAGCCAGATCGGCAGGCACCTTCGGTTGGCCGTGCTTGGCAACATAACCGGGACTCGCACAGAGCACGAACCGGACCGAGCCGACTCGGGTCGCGATCAGGTTGCTGTCCGGGAGGTTGCCGATGCGAACCGAAATGTCGATATTCTCCTCGGCCGTGTTGACAATGCGGTCGGTCAGGACGAGCCGTAGCGCGATGTCTGGAAAGGCATCCATGAATTCGAGCGCGATCGGCAACAGGTGCATGTGTCCGAGCCCCCAGGGCGACGTGACCGCGAGATCTCCTTTCGGAATCCTGTACTCGCCGGAGACCTCGCGCTCCGCGTCGTCTACCTGCCCGATAATGCGCTTGCAGGCTTCGATGTAGGATCGTCCGACATCGGTCAGCTTCATCTGGCGCGAGGATCGCTGAAATAGTTGGGCCTTCAACCGCGCCTCCAGCTCCGCGACCGTGCGGCTGACTGTCGCGACCGGCGTGTTGAGGCGCCGCGAGGCGGCTGAAAAGCTTCCTGTCTCAGTGACCGCGACGATCACCGACATTGCCTCCAACCGGTCCATCGGATACGCTTTCCATATCTTGAGAAGGTGCTTCTCAAGCATACCGTCTGCTCCCCACAGCGACAATCGGCTACGCGGTGGATATGCGCAAAGCCGCCGTGCGTTTTGAATGCCGTCGCCCGGCCGTCAATCGAGGACGCTATGGAGTTAGAGACCAGAGCCCTGCTGTCGCGCCGCAATTTCTGTCTCTGCTGCCTGAGCGGCGCGACGATTGCCGCTACTAACGGGTGGCTTTCGCCGCGGCAGGCCTACGCTGAAGCGCGAGGCCTTGTCAGCCTGATCAAGGACAGTGCGGCGACATCGCCGATCACCACGCACAAACTCCGAGGCAACATAGCCGTGCTCGAAGGCTCCGGCGGAAATGTCGCGGTCCTGACCGGTCCCGACGGCAAGGTTTTAGTCGATGCCGGCATCCGCGTCTCGCGTCCCCAGCTCACCAAAGCGATGGCCGATCTCGGCGCCGATCCCGTCACCCATCTCGTCAACACCCACTGGCATTTCGATCACGCCGATGGCAATGAATGGCTACATTCCGCTGGCGCCAGGATCATCGCGCAGGAGAACACGCGAAAGTACCTCCTCGAAGTTCAGCGCGTAGAGGACTGGGACTACAATTTCCTTCCGCTGGGACCAGGCGGCATCCCCAGCGACGTATTTTCCAGCACCCATGAGCTCAGACTCAACGGAACCTCGATCGGCCTGAAATATTACGGGCCCGCGCATACCGACAGCGACATCTCCGTCACCTTTGCAGAAGCCAACGTCGTTCATGTCGGCGATACCTTCTGGAACGGCATCTATCCGTTCATCGACTACTCGACCGGCGGCAGCATCAACGGGATGATCGCGGCTTCCGAAGCCAATCTCGCGGCGACCGGACAGGATACGATCGTGATCTCCGGTCATGGCAAGCCGGTTGGCAACAGAGCCGAACTCCAGGCGTTTCGCGACATGTTGGTGACGATCCGCGACAACGTCGCCCGTCTCAAGAGCCAGGGACGAACGCGGGACGAAGCCGTGGCCGCCAAACCGACCGCGGCCTTCGATGCGATATGGGGGCAGTTCGTGATCGACCCCGGCTTCTTCACCCGGCTGGTCTACCAGGGCGTTTGAAGCCGCGGACGACTGACGTCCGCAAAGCCACCGATTCTGGACAGGGAGATCGACATGAAAAGTGCAGAGGTCACGCCGCCACAAACCCGTATCGATCGTCGTTGCCTGGTCCTTGGATTGTCCGGAATCGCCGTTGCCACCACTTCGCCGGATGCATCGGCGAAACCGCAGCGTGACGGCCGCGGCGCCACCGGTTCTTATCCGGTCGTCTACCATCGAACCAAATCCGTCGACGGGATCAAGATCTTCTACCGCGAAGCGGGGCCCAAGGATGCACCGGTGGTGCTGCTGCTGCACGGTTTTCCGACCTCCTCGCACATGTTTCGCAACCTGATCCCGGCTCTGGCGGACCGCTATCACGTGATCGCTCCCGACTACCCCGGCTACGGCCAGAGCGACATGCCGCCGCGCACGTCGTTCAAATACACCTTCGATCGCTTCGGCGAACTCGTTGACGGCCTGCTCGGCCAGCTCGGGGTCACCCGCTATGCGATGTACGTCATGGATTACGGCGCCCCGGTCGGCTGGCGGCTGGCGCTCAAGCATCCCGAGCGCGTCAGCGGCCTGATCGTGCAGAACGGCAACGCCTATGACGAAGGGCTGAAGGAGTTCTGGAATCCGATCAAGCAATACTGGGCCGACGGGTCCGATACCAGTCGACAGGCATTGATGAAGCTGGTGACGCTGGAAACGACGAAATTCCAGTACACCGACGGCATGTCGGACGTAAGTCGGATTTCACCCGACAATTGGGTACAAGATCAGGCGCTGCTCGACCGGCCCGGCAACAGCGACATCCAGATGGACCTGTTCTACGATTACCGGACCAATCTGCCGCTGTATCCCGCGGTGCAAGCCTACTTCCGCAAGCACAAGCCGCCGACGCTGATCGTCTGGGGCAAGAACGATTTCATCTTCCCGGCCGACGGCGCCCATCCCTACAAGCGCGACCTGCCGCAAGTGGAGTTTCACCTGATCAACACCGGTCATTTCGCGCTTGAGGACAGGTTCGACGAGATGGTTCCGCTGATCCGCGACTTCCTCGCCCGCAAGATCGCCTGATAACCTGGAAGGAACGAACATGAACGCGGCCCTCCACGTCGTGGCCGCTCTGGCGGTCTCCACAATGTTTGCGGCAGCCGCCGTCGCCCAAAGCGCCCGCGACGTGCGCGGGCCCTCTCCGCTAGTTGCCATCGACAAGCAGGCGCCCGCCCGCCTGATAGTCGATCCACCGCTGGCCGAACAACTGGCGCAGGGCCTCGTCTTCATCCAGTACACCACGGAAAATCTCCGGATCGTGCCGGTGTTCGGCAAGGGCGCGCTCGACGTGTCGCCGCGCATCGGTCACGTCCACATCACGGTCGATGATGCGCCCTGGCATTTTGTCGATGCCAGTGGCGAGACCGTGATCGTGGTCGGACTGCCTCCGGGCCCGCACAAGGTACTGTTCGAGTTGGCCGATCCCACGCACCGCGTGATCGACAGCAAGACCATCAGCTTCGAGATTCCGGCGCGCTCTCCGGCACCGCCGAAACAATAGCTGCTGCGGCGTTTCGCCCGGTTTCACAAAACTGCAACATGCGATCCGCATAAGGCGTCGTCCGCTAACAGGAGACGCACATGCGCGCGACTTTTCTTGCCTCCGTCGCAACGATCATTCTCACCGCGAGCACCGCGCTTGCACAGAACGAGGGTGAATTCCCGGCGAAGCTCGCCGGCCACGTGGTGATGCCGGCCGCGACCTTCATCGACGCGCCGGCCGACGCGCCTGCCGATCTCAAGACCTCGGGCAAGTACACCACCGGCAAGCGCGTCGACGCGCTCGGCACCGTGATGGGCAAGTCCTATGAGCGTGCGACCGGCGTGTCGCTGCCGTTCAAGGGCCAGCCGTTGCAGGGCCACTCCGGCATCAAGCACATGCCCGACGGCAGCTACTGGGTCATCACCGACAACGGCATGGGCGCGCGCGCCAACTCGCCGGATTCGATGCTGTACCTGAACCGCTACAAGATGGATTGGGCCAGCGGTAAGATCGAGCGCCAGGAAACCATCTTCCTGCACGATCCCGACAAGAAGGTGCCGTTCCGCATCGTGCATGAGGACACCCAGAAGCGTTACCTGACCGGCTCCGACTTCGACACCGAGGGCTTCCAGATCATCGGCGACACCTTCTGGATCGGCGACGAGTTCGGCCCCTATATCCTGAAGGCCGACAAGACCGGCAAGATCCTCGGCGTGTTCGAGACGGTTGCCGACGGCAAGCCGGTGCGCTCGCCGGACAACTGGGCCGTGGCGACGCCGGGCGCGCCGGGCGCGACCTATACCAACGTCAACCTCCGCCGCTCCAAGGGCTATGAGGGCTTTGCGTCGTCCAAGGACGGCAAGTTCCTCTACGGCCTGCTCGAGGGGCCGCTGTGGGACGCCGACAAGAAGGACTGGGAGAAGGTCGACGGCAAGGAAGCCTCCCGCATCCTCGAATTCGACGTCGCTGCCGAAAAATTCACCGGCCGCTACTGGCAATATGTGTTCGAGCAGAACGGCAACGCCATCGGCGACTTCAACATGATCGATCAGGCCTCCGGCCTCATCATCGAGCGCGACAACGGTGAAGGCACCGCCGACAAGGCCTGCCCGCAAGGCACCCGCGGCGAAAACTGCTTCCCTGACGCCGCCAAGTTCAAGCGCGTCTACAAGATCGAGCTGACCGACGCCAATGTCGGCAAGCCCGTGCGCAAGATCGGCTATATCGACCTGATGAAGATCCAGGACCCCGACAAGAAGGCCCGCAAAGCCCTCAATGACGGCGTCTACACCTTCCCGTTCTTCACCATCGAGAACGTCGATCGCGTCGACGAGACCCACATCATCGTCGGCAACGACAACAACCTGCCGTTCTCGTCCAGCCGCGATCCCAACAAGGCCGACGACGACGAGTTCATGCTGCTCGAAGTCGCGGATTTCCTGAAGGCGAAGTAAGCCGACGCTCTCTCCTTCCCTCTCCCCGTTCTTACGGGGAGAGGGAAGGAACCGACAGTGGCGCCTCACCCTCCGTCATTGCGAGCGCAGCGAAGCAATCCAGAGTCTCTCCGCAGAGGCAGTCTGGATTGCTTCGCTGCGCTCGCAATGACGAGGATAGAACTCCATTCCCGCACTCTCGATGAGTGCGCGGAGACAGCCCCTTGTAAGTCGAAGCGCCGCAGGTCTGCTATTGTAGACGTTGCGGTGACGGACGGGAGCCCGCAAACCCCCAGGTCGTTGCAGGCCGTGGGT